>NZ_JAUCML010000004.1:0-366090 GCF_030362955.1 Curtobacterium citri | reverse complement strand
ACCCGGAAGCTAAGCCTCTCAGCGCCGATGGTACTGCAAGGGGGACCTTGTGGGAGAGTAGGACGCCGCCGGACTCACATTTGCAACACCAGGGAACCCCTGACCATCCGTGGTCAGGGGTTTTCTGCGTTCGTGGTGTCGGTAGTACGCATCCGCGGCAGTATGATCGGCCGACGACGAAGGAGAGCGATGACCGATCTGCTCGAGGTCACGCCGCCGGAGCCGGGAGCCTCGTGGCCGGTGTTGACCGATGCCACCCGCGCGGCACTGCGGGAGATCGTCGTGCACGGTGTGCTCTCCCGGGCGGAGATCGCGCGGTCCCTCGGACTGTCGCGGGCGAGCCTGACGCGAGCGGTCCGAACCCTTCAGGAGCACGGGTTCGTGACGGAGGTCGGCACGGGGGTGCGCGGTGTCACCGGGCGGCCTTCGGAGCTCCTGCGCGCCAGTACGGGCCGGTGGGAGTTCCTCGGCGTCAAGCTCACGCCCGACCGTCTCTACGCGGCCGTGACCGACCTCGACGGTCGTGTCCTGGCACTCCATGAAGAAGCGGTGCCGGACACCGAGCCGCGGGCGCTCGTCGACCAGCTGGCGGCGATGGTGCAGGTGCTCCGTCGGGCGTCGCCGGCGGTGTGCTCCCTCGGTGTCTCCGTGCCGGGTGACGTCGTGACCCGGGACGACGTCGCCGTCGTCGAGGTCTCGCAGTTCCTCGGATGGCGGGACGTGCCGCTCGCGGCCCTGTTGGAGGAGCGGACCGGTCTCGTGACCCACACGGCGAACGACGTCGACGCCCTGACGGCGAAGGAGCACTGGATCGGCGCGGGCGCAGGGGTCCGGTCCATGGCGCTCGTCACGGTCGGCACGGGCGTGGGCTTCGGGCTCGTCACCAACGGCGAGGTGTCCGAGGGGGCGCACGGTCGCTTCGGCCGCGTCGGGCACCTGCCGGTGTACGGCGGCGGGCCCGACTGCGGGGTGGGACACCACGGGTGTGTCTCGAGCTACCTGCCGAGCTCGATCATCGCCAGGAACGCCGGAGCCGGGGACGACGAGTACGCGGCGGTGGTCGAGCGTGCCCGTGACGGGGAGCCGCGTGCCCTCCAGGCCTTCCGCGACGCCGGTACGGCGCTCGGGGTGCTGCTCTCGACGGTGGTCACCCTGGTCGACCCGGAGTCGATCGTGCTCACGGGTGACGGGCTGCCGGTCCACGACATCGCGCGGGCCGAGGTCGAGGAGGCGTTCCGGCAGGGGCTCCGCCCGTACGAGGCGGCCGTCACCGTCGTGGTGCAGCCGTTCGAGTTCTCCGAGTGGGCCCGTGCAGCGGCCGTGCTGGCCATCCGCCGGTCCCTCCGCTCCTGACGGAGCACGCGTTAGTTTCACAAGTTGACAAAGACCCGGCGCGGACGGGATGCTGGTGCGGTCCACCGTCGAAGGAGATGCCGTGACCGCTGCCCGTTCCGTGCCCTGGCCCACCGAGGGTCTGTCCTTCGGAGGTGACTACAGTCCCGAGCAGTGGCCGCGCGAGGTGTGGGACGAGGACGTCCGCCTGATGCGGGAGGCCGGCGTGAACCTGGTCACGGTCGGGGTGTTCTCGTGGGCGCTGCTCGAGCGGTCGCCGGGGGAGTTCACGTGGTCCTGGCTCGACGAGGTACTCGACCTGCTGCACGCCAACGGCATCGCGGTCGACCTCGCGACCCCGACGGCGGCCCCGCCGAACTGGCTGCTGACCGCGCACCCCGAGGTGCTGCCCGTCGACGCCACCGAGCGGCGCGAACGTCCCGGGGGCCGTCTCGGTTGGTGCCCCGCGTCCCCGGTGTTCCGCGAGCACGCCCTGCGCATCGTCGACGCGCTGGCCGATCGGTACGGCCGGCACCCCGCCGTGCGGCTGTGGCACGTCAGCAACGAGCTGGGGGGCGGCAACGCCCGCTGCTTCTGCGAGGTGTCGGCAGCGGACTTCCGGCGGTGGCTCCGGGCGAGGTACCCGGACGTCGACGCGGCGAACGCGGCCTGGGGCACGGCCTTCTGGGGCCACACCTACACGTCGTTCGAGGAGGTCTCGCCGCCCCGCGGTGTCGGCGGCGCGCCGAACCCGGGCCTGGCCCTCGACTTCGAGCGGTACTCCTCGGACGCCCTGCTGGCGCACTACACGGCCGAGCGCGACGCCATCGAGCGGCACTCGGACGTGCCGGTCACCACGAACTTCATGGTCGGCGCCGGCTCCCACGTGGTCGACTACGCCGGGTGGGCAGAGCACGTCGCCATCCCCGCGAACGACCACTACACGTTGGTGGACGACCCGGACCGCGCCGAGGACCTTGCGGCGTCCGCCGACCGGATGCGCGGCATCGCCCGCGGTCGGACCCCGTGGCTGCTCATGGAGCACTCGACCGGCGGGCCAAGCTGGCAGCAGCGCAACCGGGCGAAGGAGCCCGGCGAGCTGATCCGGAACTCCCTCGCGCACGTCGCCCGGGGGTCGGACGGCGCGCTGTTCTTCCAGTGGCGCGCCTCGACCGCGGGTGCCGAGCAGTTCCACTCCGCGATGGTCCCGCACGCCGGCACCCGGACCCGCGTCTGGCGTGAAGTGTGCGCCCTCGGCCGTGCGCTCGAGGCGCTCGCCCCGGTGCAGGGCGCACCCGTCGAAGCCGCCCGGGTCGCGATCGTCGTGGACGAGGCGTCGGGCTGGGCGTTGCAGGCCGGGCTCAAACCACACCGGGGGCTCCGGTACGGGCACGAGGTCCGGGCGTGGCACACCGCGTTCTGGCGTCGGCAGGTCACCACGGACGTGGTCCCGCTCGACGCCGACCTGAGCGGGTACGACGTGGTCGTCCTGCCGACGCTGTTCGTCGTCGACGCGGCCTTGGCAGCGCGCATCAGCGCCGTGGTCGACCGCGGCGCGACCCTGCTCGTCACCTACGCGTCGGGCATCGTGGACGAGACCGCGCGGGTGCTGCCCGGCGGCTACCCGGGTGCCTTCCGCGACGTCCTGGGCGTGTGGGCGGAGGAGTTCGTCCCGCTCCAGCGCGACCAGCACGCGCGGCTCGACGACGGCACGCTCGTCACCGACTGGGCCGAGGACCTGGTGGTCGAGGACGCCGACGTCGTGCTCCGGCACGTCGACGGCCCGCTCGCCGGTCGTCCGGCGGTGACCCGCCGCGCCGCCGGTGGCGGCGCCTGGTACGTCTCCGCGATGCTCGAGCAGGACGGCGTGCAGCGGATCGTGGACCGGGTCGTCGAGGAGCGGGCGGTCCCGCGGACGGTCACCGCGCCTCCCGGCCTGGAGGCGGTGCGTCGCGTCCGAGACGACGGTTCCGGGGTCCTCTTCCTCCTCAACCACCGCGACGACGACGTCACGGTCGTAGCCTCCGGCACCGACCTGCTCGACGGCTCCGGGCAGGGCCCGGAGACCGTCGTGCCCGCCGGTGGCGTCCGCGTGCTGCTCGAGGCGGTGACCGCATGACCGTCGTGGAGCGCGCCGTCACCGAGGCCGGGCTGCCGGAGCGGACCGTGCACGTGCTGCGCGGGGGCGGCGTCGCGCTGGTGCTCGCGAGTCGTCCGGACGGGCTGCCCGAGGTGCTGCACTGGGGTCGGGACACCGGACCGGTCGCGGCCGCGGACGCCGCGGACCTCGTGCTCGCGCAGGACCGTGCGGTCTCGCCGAGCGCCTACGACGCCGCGTGGCCGCTGACGCTGCTGCCCACCGAGCACGACGGGTGGGAGGGGCGACCGGGGATCGCCGGGCAGGTCGGCGGGCGACCGCTCGTCCCCGTCTGGCACGAGGCCGCGGTCGCCGGGACCGACACCGAGCTCGTGGTCGACGCGGTGTCGGACGAGCTGACGCTGTCGATCGTCCTCGCCCTCGATGCCGCCGGCGTGCTCCGGGTGCGGCAGACGGTCACCAACACCGGTGTCGAGGACGTCGAGCTGACCGCGCTCGAAGCCGTGCTGCCGGTGGGGGAGCGTGCTGCCGAGGTGCTCGACCTGGCCGGGAAGTGGACGCGCGAGCGGACCCCGCAGCGACGGGCCCTGACCGACGGGGTGCACGTGCGCGAGAGCCGCCGCGGTCGGACGGGTCACGACGCCCCGACCCTGACGATCCTCGGCACGACCGGCTTCGACGACGCGCTCGGCGAGCTGTGGGCGGTGCACCCGGCGTGGAGTGCGGACACCGTGCACCGCATCGACCGGCTGGCGGAGGCGCGGACCCTGCTCGGCGCGGGCGAACTGCTGCGGGCGGGCGAGGTGGTGCTCCGACCGGCGGAGGGGTTCACGGCACCCGAGACGGTCTTCGTGTGGAGCGACGGCGGACTCGACGGGCTGTCGGCGCGACTGCACGACTCGTTGCGTGCACGCCCGGGGCACCCGGTCAGCCCGCGACCGGTCGTCCTCAACACGTGGGAGGCGGTGTACTTCCGGCAGGAGCTGGAACCGCTGCTCGAGCTGGCCCGAGCGGCGGCCGACGTCGGGGTCGAGCGGTTCGTGCTCGACGACGGCTGGTTCACCGGCCGCCGGTCCGACACGACGTCGCTCGGCGACTGGACGGTGGACGCCGAGGTCTGGCCGGACGGGCTCGGCCCGCTGGTCGACGGGGTGCGCGCGCTCGGGATGGACTTCGGGCTCTGGTTCGAGCCGGAGTGCGTCAGCCCGGTGTCCGCCCTGGCCGAGGCGCACCCGGACTGGTTCCTGCAGGACCCCGACCGGGCGCGGACCTGGCGGCACGAGTACACGCTCGACTTCGCGCGCGCCGATGTCCGCGAGCACGTGCTCGACCGGATGTCCGCGGTGATCGAGGAGCACCACGTGGACTTCGTGAAGTGGGACCAGAACCGCGACGTCGTGCAGACCGTGCACGCGGGACGGGTCGGCCTCGGTGCCCACACGCGCGGGGTGTACGCCGTGACGGACGAGCTGCGCCGACGACACCCGTGGCTCGAGATCGAGGCCTGTGCCTCCGGCGGCGCCCGGGTCGACCTCGGGGTGCTCGAGCGGACCGACCGGGTGTGGGCCTCGGACTCGAACGACGCGATGGAGCGGCTCGCGATCCAGCGCTGGACGGAGCTGCTGCTGCCGCCGGAGCTGATCGGCTCGCACGTCGGCCCCGAGGTCTCCCACACCACGGGCCGACACCTCGACCTGGACTTCCGGATGGCGGTGTCGCTGTTCGGCAGCGCCGGCATCGAGACGGACGTCACGCGCTGCACGGCCGCCGAGCGCGACCGGCTGCGGGAGTGGACGGCGCTCTACAAGCGGGAACGCGGGCTGCTGCACTCCGGGCGGGTGCACCACGTGGACCTCGGGGACGCGGGGCTTGCGACGACCGTCGTCGTCGGCGCCGACCGGGACCGCGCGCTCGCGCGGGTCGTCCGGACGGAGACCGGACCGCGGGCGCTCGCGGTGCCGCTGCGTTTCCGTGGGCTCGACCGCCGCCGGCGCTACCGGGTGGCGCCGGTGACCGGGCTGCGCGTGCCGAAGGGCGTGGACGTCACCCGGACGCCGTGGCTCGAGCGGGGGAGCGTCGAGCTGTCCGGAGCGGTGCTCGAGGACCTCGGGGTCCGGCTGCCGTCGCTCGCGCCCGGCACCGCGCTGGTGCTCGAGGCGCAGGCGGTCTGACGCAACGACCAACGGGGCCCTGCACATGCAGGGCCCCGTTCGTCGTTCCACGTCAGTCGAGCAGGTCGCCGGCGTGCCGGAGGACCAGCGGGCCGACGAGCGCCTCGGCGTCGACGCCCGGCACGCGGGACACGGTGAACACGACGTGCTCGCCCGGCAGCAGGGACACCAGACCCTCGTCCACGCGGGCGCTCGACACGAGCCGGTCCGGGAAGAGCGACAGGTCGCGGACGTACCCGGTCGCCGTGACCGTGACCCGGGCGCCGTCGTCGGTCGGCTCCACCTCGGTCGTGAACGGTCGGCGCGCGAGTCGCTGGTCCACCACCTCGGCGAGGTCGTGCACCCGCCGACCGGAGGACGTGCCGGTGACGACGAGGACCTCGCCGGCGGCGTCCTCCGACCGAGCGACCTCGACCGGCAGCGGCACCCGTACCGCGTCCGCCGGGGCAACCGTCACGGACGCGCTCGTCGACGCGAGCACCGTGCCGTCGAAGGACCGCCGCTCGACGACGAGGTCGTCCGTGACCGCACCGGCGCCGGCGTTCACGACGACGACCTCCGTGCCGGCACCGTCCTCCGACGGCTGCACGGTGGCGAGGACCGGACGGTAGGCCTGCCGCACGGCGTACCAGACGGGCTTCCGGTGCCCGGCGTGGTCGACGAGCGCCCACGAGACCACGGGCCAGTCGTCGTTCAGCTGCCAGACGACCATGCCCGTGTTGTCGGGCGTGCGGGACCGGAACCAGTCCATGCCGAAGCGGATCGCGTGCGCCTGGTTCAGCTGCGCCGCCCAGTGCCAGTCCTCGATGCTCCGCGGCTCGGGCAGGTGCCCGCGCATGCCGTCCGCGAGCTTCCGGTTGCCCTCGTGCGCCTTCTGGTGCACGAGCATCTCGTGGCCGTCCGGGTCGAGGGGCTCGTCGTGCACCACGGCGGTGAGCGTCGACCAGGCGGGCGGGCCCTGGTACCCGAACTCGGCCACGAACCGGGGGTGCCAGTCGGCGTAGGCGGTGTAGTCCTTCGTGTTCCAGACGTCCCAGATGTGCACGGTGCCGTTGCGGTCGTCGTTCGGGTGCAGGTACTCGTCGAACGAGAACGGGCTGCCCGGGGTGTACGGGCGGGTCGGGTCGAGCTCGGCGACGACCGCGGGCAGCAGGGACCGGTAGTACCCGTTGCCCCAGGTCCGCCCGACGAGCGACGGCCGCCAGCCCCACTCGGCGTACGCGACGAGGTTCTCGTTGTTGCCGTTCCAGACCACGAGCGACGGGTGCGGGCTGAGGCGGGTGACCGCTTCGCGGACCTCGGGCTCGACCTCGTCGGCGAGCCAGGGTTCCTCGGCGTAGGCGGCGCAGGCGAAGAGGAAGTCCTGCCACACGAGCACGCCGAGTTCGTCGCAGCGGTCGTACAGGTCGTCGGACTCGTAGATCCCGCCGCCCCAGATGCGGAGCAGGTTGACGTTCGCCTCGATCGCGTCGTCGATGCGCTCGGTGTAGCGCTCCGGCGTCATCTCGGTCAGGTACGCATGGTCCGGGATCCAGTTCGCGCCGCGCACGATCACCGGCTCGTCGTTGACCCGGAGGAGGAACGGCGCACCGCCGGCGTCGGCAGCGGTGTCGAGCGTGACCGTCCGGAAGCCGACGCGCCCGGTCCAGACGTCGTCACCGACCTCGACGCGGACGTCGTAGAGCGGCTGCTCGCCGTGGCCCCGCGGCCACCAGACCGCGACGTCGGGGAGCTCGAGGCGGACCGCAGCGGACCCGGCGGCGCGACCGCCGGAGACCGGACGCGACCCGGAGACGGACGCGCCGTGTCCGGAGACGGTGACGCGCACCTCCAGGCCGGTGCCGGTGGTGCTGTCGGTCACCGGAGCCGAGCCGATGTGCTGGCGGAAGCCGCCGGTGGTGCCAGCGTGCTCGACGTCGACGTGCGCGGTGAGCACGCCGGTGGCGCCGTCGACGTCGACGAGGGGGCGGACCGCGGCGATCCGCACACCGCTCCAGGACTCGATGCCGATCGAGCGCCAGATGCCGCTCGTGGCGACGTCGACGCCCCAGTCCCAGCCGAAGTTCGACGCGTTCTTGCGGAGCGCGTTGTACGGGTGGTGGTTGACGTGGGGGAGCTCGCCGCCGTGCTGCTCGGACAGCCGGACGGCGGCCGGCACCGGTGCGTCGAACGTGACCACGAGCTCGTTGTCGCCCGGTCGGAGGAGGTGGCCGACCGGGAACCGGTAGGAGCGGTGCTGGTTCGCGGTCGTGCCGACGACCAGCCCGTTCAGCTCGATCGTCGCGAGGGTGTCGAGCCCCTCGGCCACGAGGTCGTGCCGTTCCGCGGTACCCGTGCCGACGACGTGCTCGGTGTCCGTGCTGTCCCAGGTGAAAGTGCGGCGGTAGCGCCACACGGTGTCGCCGATCCACTGGGTCGCCGCCTCGCCGTCGCCGTCGAACGGGTCCGGGATCCGCCCCTCGCGGAGGAGGTCGGTGTGCACGCATCCCGGCACCACCGCCTCGGTGGGGGTCCGGAACGGCTCGGACTCCGCCGGACCGGTCACCGCCTCGAGGGTCCAGGGGCCGTCCAGTGTCGTGCGCTCCATCGCGCCTCCTCAGTTCTGCAGATGCTTGACCGGGTTAGTTTAGCCGTGTAACAATCGCCGTCAACGAACTGGACTGCGACGGAGCAGACCGAGAGGACAACGATGTCAGTACTCAACCGTTCACGGCGGCTCGCCATCGCAGCCGCGGCCATCGTCACCACCGCCGGGCTCGCCCTGACCGGCTGCAGCTCGAGCGGGACCGCGGCGTCGTCCGACTCCGCGAGCACCCTCGTCGCCTACACCGGGCAGTCCGGCGACTACCAGATCAACTTCAACCCGTGGTCCCCGTCGAACATCGGCGGCATCGGCACCATCTACGAGAGCCTCTTCTTCATCACCAACGTGAACACCGAGGACCCCAAGCCGCTCCTCGGCAAGAGCTACGAGTGGAACGCCGACGGCACGCAGCTGACCATCGAGCTCCGCGAGGGTGCGAAGTGGAGCGACGGCAAGCCCTTCACGGCGAAGGACGTCGTGTTCACCCTCGACATGCTCAAGCAGGACAAGTCGCTCAACTCGATCGGCTACACCGGCACCGCGAAGGCCGAGGGCGACTCGAAGGTCGTCGTCTCGTTCGACGAGCCGTCGTTCGTGCTCGGCCCGAACCTGCTCGGCAAGACCTGGATCGTGCCCGAGCACCTGTGGAAGGACATCGACCCCGCCACCGACGTCATGCGCGAGCCGGTCGGCACCGGCCCGTACACGCTCGGCAACTTCAAGGCGCAGGCGTTCACCCTGACCGCGAACGAGGACTACTGGGGCGGTGCCCCGGAGGTCAAGACGGTCCGCTACCTGTCGCTCTCCGGCAACACCGCCGGCGCCGACGCGCTCAAGCAGGGTTCGATCGACTGGCAGACCGGCCCCGTCCCGAACATGGACGACATCAAGGGCAACTACCCGGGCTACGACGGCATCACGATCGGGCAGAACCAGATGGCCCTGATCACCTGCGCGAACACCGACCTCGGGTGCTCCGGACCGCAGACCGACCCCGCCGTCCGGCACGCCGTCGCCGACGCGATCAACCGCAAGCAGCTCAACTCGCTGGCGTTCGCGAACACCGCGAGCGACATCTCGCCGACCTTCGCCCTCACCACCACGCAGCAGGACATGATCTCGAAGGAGATCGAGCCGGCGGTGATGCCGGACTCGCCCGACACCGATGCGGCCGCCTCGACGCTCGAGGGCGCCGGGTGGGAGAAGGGCTCGGACGGCATCTACGCCAAGGACGGGCAGAAGCTCTCGCTGACCGTCGAGGTCGTCACCGGCTGGACCGACTACATCACCGCCATCGACACGATGACCCAGCAGCTCAAGGCCGCGGGCATCGAGCTCAAGGCGCAGCAGTCGTCGTGGAACGAGTGGACCGACAAGAAGACCAAGGGGCAGTTCCAGCTCGCGATCGACTCGCTCGGCCAGGGCCCGACCGCGAACCCGTACTACCTCTACAACAACAACCTCGCGACCTCGAACACCGCGAAGGTCGGCGAGGGTGCCGCGACGAACCTGTCCCGCTACAGCAACCCGGACGTCGACGCCGCGCTCGCGAAGCTCAAGGCGATCAACCCCGAGGACACCGCGGCGACCCAGCCCGAACTCGACACGATCCAGCAGCACCTCGTCGAGGACATGCCGTACATCCCGATCCTCACCGGCGGCACGACGAGCGAGGTGCACACGGCGAAGTTCACCGGCTGGCCGACCCAGGACGACCTGTACGCCTTCCCGGCGATCTGGGCCAGCCCGGACAACGCCGAGGTGTTCAAGGCCCTGAAGCCCGTCAAGGGCTGACGGCGGACCGCGACCGAGGAGCACTCGTATGCAGTACTTCCTGCGCAAGATCGGCTTCTACGTCGTCGCCCTGTGGGCGGCCCTGACGCTGAACTTCATCATCCCCCGGCTCCTGCCCGGGAACCCCGTGGACATCCTGCTCGCCAAGCTGCAGCAGCGCGGCGGGCAGATCACCCCGGAGACCAGGGAGGCGTACCAGCTGCTCCTCGGTGGCGACTCCTCGCAGCCGCTCATCGTGCAGTACGGGCAGTACCTCGGCAACGTGTTCCGCGGTGACCTCGGGGTGTCGGTGAGCTACTTCCCGGCACCCGTCACCGAGGTCATCGGGAGCTCGCTGCCGTGGACCATCGCCCTCGTCGGGATCGCCACGATCCTGGCCGCGGTGATCGGCGTGGCCCTCGGTGCCTTCGTCGGGTGGAAGCCCGGCACCTGGCTCGACTCGTTCGTGCCGGCCACCACGCTGCTCGCCGCCGTGCCGTACTTCTGGCTCGCGCTCATCCTGGTGTACTTCTTCGCCACCGGACTCCACCTGTTCCCGGCCCAGGGCGGCTACGACGTCGTCCTCGACCCCGGATTCAACGGCCCGTTCCTGATGTCGGCACTCGAGTACGGCGTGCTGCCGGCGGCGACGATCGTGCTCGCCTCGCTCGGCGGCTGGCTGCTCGGCATGCGGAACATGATGGTGTCGACGCTGTCCGAGGACTACATCACCACGGCGCTCGCGAAGGGCCTGCCGCCCGGCAAGGTCCTCCGCAACTACGCCGCCCGCAACGCCGTGCTGCCGTCGGTCGCCGGGTTCGCGATCTCGCTCGGCTTCATCGTGTCGGGATCGGTCGTGACCGAGCAGGTGTTCTCGTACCCGGGCATCGGGTCGAAGCTCCTGTCCGCGGTCACGAACAACGACTACGCGCTCATGCAGGGCATCTTCCTGTTCATCACCCTCGCCGTGCTCGGCGCCAACCTCGTCGTCGACCTGCTGTACGGGCTCATCGACCCGCGCACCCGGGCCCGGAGCTAGGAGGACACGACCGTGACCAACATCCAAGAGGAGACCGAGCCCACCGTCGGTGCGCTCGCCGAGGAGGCCGACGGCCACTCGACGCGCAGCATCGCGACGGCACGCTCGGCGAAGCCCCGCGGCGGCCTCCGCCGCTTCCTGCCCACGATGACCCCGTGGCTCGTCACCGGCATCGTGCTCATCCTCGGCGTCACCGCGTTCGGACTGCTCGGCCCGTTCCTGGTCGGCGACCCGAACGCGATCCGCGACTCCGGGATGCAGGCGCCGAGCGGGGAGAACCTGCTCGGCACCACGCAGACCGGTCAGGACGTCCTCGCCCAGCTGGCGTACGCGACCCGTGGCAGCCTGCAGATCGGGCTCATCGTCGGGGTGCTCGCGACGGTGCTGTCGGCCTTCTTCGGCATCCTCGGCGCGTACCTCGGCGGGATCATGGACGAGGCGTTCTCGTTGTTCTCGAACGTCTTCCTCGTCATCCCGGGGCTGCCGCTCGTCATCGTCATCTCGGGCCTCGTGCCGCAGGAGGCACGCGGGCTCTGGACCATCGCGATCGTCCTGGCGTTCACGTCGTGGGCCGGCTCCGCGCGGGTCCTGCGGGCGCAGACGATGTCGATCCGCAACCGCGACTACGTGTCCGCCGCCCGCGTCGCCGGCGAACGACCGTGGCGGGTCATCGCGGTCGAGATCCTGCCGAACCTGCTGCCGGTGCTCGCGTCGCAGTTCGTGTTCGCCGTGATCGCGGCGATCCTCGGCGAGGCCGGTCTGTCCTTCCTGGGCCTCGGCGCATCGAACTCGTCGACGCTCGGCACGATGCTGTTCTACGCGCAGAACGGGTTCGCGCTCGCGCAGGGCGCCTGGTGGTGGTTCGTGCCGCCGGGGCTGCTCATCGCGCTGCTCGGCATGGGCCTGTCCCTCGTCAACTTCTCCATCGACGAGGTCATCAACCCGCGACTCGCCAACGTGCGGGCGCAGCGACGGCGCGAGCGGCAGGCACGGCGCGCGGCTCGCCGCACGTCCGGCCCTGGAGGCGCGGCCCGCTCCGCGCGGACCGCCACCGACCGGAAGGGGGTCACCCGATGACCCGGGACGCCGTCCTCACCATCGACCACCTCGACGTCGTCTACGAGACCGAACGGCCCGTGCACGCCGTCAAGGACGTCTCGCTCTCGCTGGCACCGGGGGAGATCCTCGGGCTGGCGGGGGAGTCCGGCTGCGGCAAGACGACGCTCGCCTACGCCATCACCCGGCTGCACAAGCCGCCGGCGAAGGTGGCGTCCGGCAGCATCACGTTCCACGACCGCGACGGCAGCGACGTCGACCTGCTCGGACTGAGCGACGAGCGGCTCCGCGCGGTCCGCTGGTCGAAGCTGTCCATGGTGTTCCAGGGCGCGATGAACGCGCTCAACCCGGTCACCACGATCCGGGCGCAGCTCGACGACGCCCTCGTCGAGCACCGGAAGGGCATGCCGAAGCGGGAGCGACGAGCGATCGCCGAGGACGCACTCCGACGGGTCGGCGTCGACCCGGCACGCATCACCGCCTACCCGCACGAGCTGTCCGGCGGCATGCGGCAGCGGGTCATGATCGCGATGGCGATGCTGCTCGAGCCGCAGGTGATGATCATGGACGAGCCGACCACCGCGCTCGACGTCGTCGTCCAGCGCGAGATCCTGCGGGAGATCGTCCGACTGCGGGACGAGCTCGGCTTCGCGGTCGTGTTCATCACGCACGACCTGCCGCTGCTGCTCGAGATCAGCGACCGGATCGCGATCATGCTCCGCGGCGAGGTCGTCGAGTGCGACACCGCCGCGCGCATCCAGCACGAGCCGCAGCACCCCTACACGCAGCGCCTGCTGCGGTCGTTCCCGAGCCTGTCCGGCGCCCGCGGTGACTTCATCCGCACGGGCCTCGGCTTCGAGGAGGTCGCATCGTGACCAGCGTGACCGTCAACCACCTGACCAAGGACTTCCACGTCCGCAAGGGCCTGCGCAGGAACACGCTGCGCGCCGTCGACGACGTGTCCTTCGAGCTGCTGCCCGGCCGGACCGTCGCGCTCGTGGGGGAGTCCGGCTCCGGCAAGTCCACGATCGCGCGGATGCTCGCGAAGCTGGAGTCCGTCACGAGCGGGTCGATCGACGTCCGGCTCGAGGACGGCACGCCCGTCGTCGGGAGCATGTACCGGCGGCACGTGCAGATGGTGTTCCAGGACCCGTTCGCGTCGCTCAACCCGTTCCACTCCATCGAGCACCACATCGCCCGGCCGCTGCAGCTGCACCACCGGACCCGCGGTGCCGAGGAGACCCGGGAGCGCGTCCGCGAACTGCTCGACCGGGTCAACCTCGACGAGGACTTCGCCGAGCGTCGCCCGCACGAGCTCTCCGGTGGCCAGCGGCAGCGGGTCGCGATCGCCCGAGCGCTGGCACCGGGCGCACAGGTGCTCGTCGCCGACGAACCGGTGTCGATGCTCGACGTGTCGATCCGGCTCAGCGTGCTCAACCTGATGGGACGGCTGCAGCGCGAGGACCACCTCGCCGTGCTCTACATCACGCACGACCTGGCGACCGCGCGGCACTTCTCGGACGAGATCCTCGTGCTCTACCGCGGCCGCGTGGTCGAGCGGGGGCCGTCGGACGCCGTCATCCTCGACCCGCACCACGACTACACGCGGCTGCTCGCCGACGCGGCGCCGGACCCCGAGCGTGTCGACCGGCGCGTGACCGCGGGGCCCGTGGTCGACCGGTCGACGATCGACAACACCACCTGCTACGACCACGGGCTCGGCGCGTGGGTGGACGCCCCGGCGGCGCCCGTCGGTGCCCGGTGACGGCGCCGTTCGTCGACTGGGTCACGACCGGCTTCACCGCCCGGTTCCGGATCGGCCCCGAGCAGCCGGTGTCGCTCGTGTCGTTCGTGTCGGCAGGCGGGACGCCCTCGGACGGGACCGCCGAACCGCAGCCGCTCGTCGAACTGACGACGGTCGGGCACGGTCGGTTCCCGGGCGGCTTCCGGCACGTCGACTCCACCGTCGGTGCGCGGCTGCGGTACGTGGCGCACGAGGCGACGGGCGCGACGGACGCGACCGACGGGTCGGGTGTGCCCGACGGGACGGACGCGAGCGCGGCCGTGGTGGTGACCGGACCCGGGATCCGGATCGTGCAGGCGGACGCGGCCACGGGCCTCCAGACCGTCTCCGTGTTCCGGGCGCACGACGGCGTGCCGGCGTTCCGCACCTGGACCGAGGTCCGGGCCGAGCGGGGCGAGCACGTCGTCGACTCCGTGTCCTCGTTCGCGAGCGGCGCCTGGCTGACCGATTCGGGCGTCGACGTCGACGACCTGTCGCTGACGCACGCGGCGAACGACTGGGCGGCCGAGAGCCGGTGGCGCACCGACCCCTTGCGGGCCATCGGCCTCGCGCGCATCGACCGCGAGGCGCAGCACCACCCGCCCCGCAGCCGCGCCGTCGTGCAGAACCGCGGATCGTGGTCCACCGGCGAAGCGCTGCCCATCGGGGTGCTCACCGGACCCGGGTACGCGCTCGTCTGGGAGGTCGAGCACAACGGCCCGTGGCTGTACGAGCTCGGGGAGACCCGGAGCGCCGCGTACCTGCTGCTCAGCGGACCGACCGACCAGGAGCACCAGTGGACCGCGGTGGTCACGCCGTCGGCGCCGTTCACCTCGGTGCCGGTCTCCGTGGGCATCGCGGGCTCGATCGACCAGGCGTTCGGGGTGCTCACCGCGCAGCGCCGGGCCTCCCGCAAGCTGCGGGCCGCCGACGCCGCGATGCCGCTCGTGTTCAACGACTACATGAACACGCTCATGGGCGACCCGACCACCGAGAAGCTGCTGCCGCTGATCGACGCGGCCGCCGACGCCGGCGCCGACCTGTTCTGCATCGACGCCGGCTGGTACGCCGAGGGGCACTGGTGGGACACCGTGGGGGCGTGGGAGCCCGCGGCCTCGCGGTTCCCGGGCGGGCTCGGCGAGGTCGTCGACCACATCCGGAGCCGCGGCATGCAGGCGGGGCTCTGGCTCGAACCCGAGGTCATCGGCATCCACTCGCCACTCGCTGCCTCGCTGCCCGACTCCGCGTTCGTGCAGCACCACGGCGTGCGGGTCGCCGAGCACGGACGGCACGTGCTCGACCTGCGGTCGCCGGACGCCCGCGCACACCTGGACGCCGTGGTCGACCGGCTCGTCGGGACCTTCGGTGTCACGTTCTTCAAGATGGACGACAACACCATGACCGGGCCGTGGGCCGGTGCGGTGGACGGCGGTCGTGCGTTGCTCGACTGGCTCGACGACGTCCAGCATCGCTACCCGGCGCTGCTCATCGAGAACTGCGCGTCCGGGGCGATGCGCGCCGACCAGGCGATGCTGTCCCGGCTGCACGTGCAGTCGACCTCGGACCAGCAGGACCCCGTGCTGTCCGCCTCGATCGCCGCCGCGGCCCCCGCCGCGATGCTGCCCGAGCAGGCGGGGAACTGGGCGTACCCGGCGCCGGAGATGTCCGACGAGCTGTTCACGCTGTCGCTCGTCAACGGGGTGCTCGGGCGGATGTACCTGTCGGGGCACCTGCCACGGATGTCGGCGGAGCAGCGGGCGGTCGTCGGATCCGCGATCGCCGCGCACCGTCAGGTGCTCGAGGTCGTCGACACCGTGCTGCCGGTGTGGCCGCTCGGGCTGCCCGGGTGGGAGGACCCGTGGGTCGCGCTCGGCCTCCGGACGGCGTCGGGCGACCTGTACCTGTCGGTGTGGTCGTTGCCGGGAACCTCGCGGACGGTGGCGCTGCCGCTCGATCCGGGTCCGGCACCGGGTCGTGTCGTCGTCGAGCCGCTGTTCCCGACGGCGGTGGCGCCGTGGACGGTGTCGTGGGACGGGGTCGCGGGGGTGCTGCACGTCGACAACGGCGGTGCGACCCCGACGGCTCGGGTGTTCCGTGTCCGGATCGAGGGGGCGGACACGGGGCGCTGAGGGGACGCGCGCCGGATGGCAGACGGTGCGCGTCGACGGACGGGAGGCGCGGTGCAGGCAGGTGCCGTGCCTCCCGTCCGCTGTCCGTCCCGTCTCGCCGCGCGGGTCGCGCCGCTCAGCGCCAGCTGCTGCGGAGTGCGCGGAACCAGCGTGGAGTGAGCGCCGGCGGGAGGTACCAGGTCGACCCGGCGCCCAGGAGCGCGATCACCGCCGGGATCCAGAAGAGCCAGCTCGGGCGGGCGGGCAGGGCGAGGACGATGCTCACCAGGACGATGCCGAGGCCGAACCAGAAGAGGCCGAAGACCCAGTACGACAGGCCGCCCTGCGCCCAGGAGCGCCAGAGGCCGCTGTAGCCGAGCAAGCCGATGAGCATCAGCGCCGCGCCGATGATCCAGATCACGTCGTCCCCTCCGCTTCCGTCGCACTCGACCGTACCGGTCGGCGCAGCGGCTGCCGGTGCATGGACCGGAGGTGTCATCGGGACCGCGCTGTTCCCAGGGGTCGGGACGGTCGTGGGCGGTATCGTCGGAGGCGCCATCGGGGGTCGGCTCGGCGGGACAGGCGGCGAGGTGCTCGGCGACAAGCTGAACGACATGTACCAGGGGTCGGACTTCGCGAAGGGTGTGCACGACGTGTGGAGGGGGATCTTCGGATGATCTGGGCGATGATCGCGGTGTCGTGCGCGTTCGCGCTGGTGGGGTTGATGGCGTACACCGGCCTCTGGCGGAGCTGGACGCGCTCGTGGAGTGCCGACCGTGTCTTCCCGACCGCCTTCCTCGGGTTCGGCGGCATCTGCTTGGGCGCCTTCGGGGCGCTCCTGTCGACGCACGCATTCGTGGTCACCGCTCTCGCGATGGTCGCGGCCTTCGTGCTGATCCTCGTCGCGGTCGGACTGTTCATCTTCGGTGTGCCGGCGTGGCTGACCCCGCGCTGGTACCGGCACCGGAGCGGCGCGTGACCACAGGTCATCGGTGCCGTGACCCGCGACGGTCGATGACCACGGGGAGCTCGCCGGAGCGGGTGGACGAGGATCTCGAGTGACACCCGTCGGATTCCTCGTCATGCTGTTCGCCATCGGGATCGTCTTCGGCGGCGCCGGAGCATCGGCGTACGCCGGCGTCTGGCGTTCGTGGATCGGTCGAATCCACCAGAACGTCGTCTTCGGGTGGTTCTGGCTGGGTCTGGCAGTGCTGTCGATGGGGCTCGCGGCGAGCTTCATCCGAACGCCGGTCTTCGGGTTCTCCTTCGTCTTCGCGGTCTGCGCCGCCATGGCCGGTGCGCTCGGCCTGTGGATCCTGCTGTCCGGCGTTCCGCGGCGGCTTCGCCCTCGCTGGTACCGCGGAGAGCGTGAACGGTGTGCGCCCCGACGGAGTTCCGGCCGCCGAACGTCCCGTCGCCCCCGGGAACACCCGGCATCGGACCCGCGGTGACAGCGGCGAGGACGGGTGTCAGCGAAGCAGCCCGAGCTCCATCGCGCGGGTGACCGCCCGGGTGCGGTCGTTCACCCCGAGCTTCTCGAACACGTGCCCGAGGTGCGTCTTCACCGTCGTCTCGCTGAGGAACAGCGCGCGGCCGATCGCCGGGTTCGACCCGCCCTGCGCGACGAGCTGCAGCACCTCGAGCTCGCGCGGGGACAGCGTCGGTCCGGCGGGAGCCTTCGTCGTGGCCCGGCGAACGAGGGCCGCGGCCGCGGACGGCGCGAGTGCGGTCTCGCCCCGGGCGGTGGCGCGGAGGCCGGCGAGGATCTCCGACTCCGGTGCCGCCTTGAGCAGGTAGCCGGCGGCCCCCGCCTCGATCGCGGCCAGGATCTGGTCGTCGGACTCGTACGTGGTGAGGATGAGGACCCGGATGCCGGGTTCGCGGGTGAGGATCCGCGCGGTTGCCTCGTCCCCGTCGATGCCGGGCATGCGCAGGTCCATCAGGACGACGTCGGGACGTTCGGCGAGGGCGATCGCGACCGCGGTCTCGCCGTCGCTCGCCTGCCCGACCACCGACACGTCGTCGGCGTCCTGCAGGAGCGCGACGATCCCGGCGCGGACGATCGGGTGGTCGTCCGCCACGACGACGCGGATCACCGGGTCACCGTGGACAGCGGTGCGGGTGCGGACGGGAGGCGCGGCCCGGCCCCGGTGGGGACGGTCGCCTCGACGACGGTGCCGACTCCGGACGACGAGGTCACCACGCAGGTCCCGCTGGCCAGGGCGAGGCGGTCGCGCAGCCCGCGCAGGCCGTGCCCGGCGGACGGGACGGACGCGTCGAAGCCGGCGCCGTCGTCGGCGATCCGCAGTGTGACCTGCGGGCCGTCGACGAGCAGTGCGACCTGCGCCGAGGTGGCCCGGGCGTGCCTGCGGACGTTCGCCAGGGCCTCCTGGCCGACGCGGAGCAGGACCACCTGCGTGTCGCGGTCGAGCGGGACGTCGGGGGCATCGACGGTGACGGTGATCCCGGTCTCGCGGGTGCACCGTTCGCCGAGGCGGTGGAGCGCTGCGCCGAGGCCGTCACTCGACACCCCGGCGGCGCCGGCGGCGACGAGGGTGCGGGAGTCCTCGAGCGCTGTGCGGGCGGACTCCTCGAGCACGGCGAGTCGGTCGCGCAGTCGGTCGACCCGCTCCGCGTCGAGGTCGCCGCGCGCCCGCTCGGTGAGCATGACGATGCCCGCGAGGTCCTGCGCGACGGTGTCGTGGATCTCGCGCGCCAGACGCTCCCGTTCGCTCGTCACGCCGGCAGTGCGGTGTGCCTCGGCCAGGGACGCCTGCGCGGACTGGAGCTGTTCGAGGAGCAGCCGTCGCTCGTCCGAGAGCCGGGCGATGCGGGTGATCCAGAGGCCGAGCGCGCAGGCTCCGACGACGCTGATGCTCTCGATGAGGAGCGTCGAGAGCAGCTCGTCGAGCCCGGAGGCGATCTGCAGCCCGATGCCCGACGCGATGCCGATGACGACCGAGACGGCGATCGACGTCCGAGCGCGGTCGATCTGGCACCAGGCGACCGGGAAGAGGATGCACTGCACGAAGGCGGTGCTCGGCACGACGGCCGGCAGGACGAGGGCCGCGACGACGAGGAGCGGCACGAACGCGGCCGCGGACCGGGGGTCGTCGTACCCGCGCCGGCCGTAGGCGACGTACGCGACGGCGAGGACGCCGAGCATCACGAACGCGGGCCACCGGGTCGACCACGGTGACCAGCCGAAGGCCGCGATCACCGCGATGAGCGCAACCGTCACGCCGAAGGCGACGTGGAGTCCCACGTTGCGCTGGGTCGTGATGCGGTCCATGCGGCCAGCCTCCCATCCATCCGCGCCCGTCCGGCGGTTCTACACAGGCCTGTCAGGCATCCCGACGGTTCCACCGGAACGTCAGGAGGCAGGCGACCACACCGAGGACCAGCCATGCTGCCAGGACGAGGGTGCCGAGACCGAGGTGCCACGCGCCTCCCGGCTCGGCGGACGCGAAGCCCTCGGGCAGGAACACCGACCGCATGCCCGACGCCATCCAGCGGAGGGGGAAGACGCCGGCGACGGTCTGCAACCAGTCGGGGAGCTGTGTGAAGGGGAGGTAGACACCGGAGATGAACTGCAGGACCAGGACGATCGGCACGATGGTCGCGGTGGCACGGCGGCCCTCGCGGGGGAGCGCCGAGATCGCGATGCCGAGGACGCAGCTCGTGGCGACGCCGAGGAGCACGATGCCGGCGAACCGGGCCCACGCGCCGCCGTCGGTCGGCAGGTCGACGCCGAAGACGAGGGCGGCGATCAGGAGCAGGAGCACGACCTGGGCGGTGACGGTGACCAGCACCATGCCGATCTTGCCGACGAAGTACGACAGGACCGGCAGCGGGGTGCCGCCGAGGCGCTTCAGCGTGCCGTCGCTCCGCTCGCCGGCGATGTCGACGCCGAGCGACTGGGTGCCGGAGAGCAGGAGGGCCGTGGCGACGAGGCCGGGCAGGTAGTAGGTGGCGTAGTCGACGCTCACGCCGGGGCCCGCCTGGATGTCGGGCGAACCGCTGAAGGCGACCGAGAACAGCGCCAGCATGATGACCGGGAAGAGGAAGGTGAAGAACACGGCGTCGGGGGCGCGGAAGTAGGAGCGGACCTCGTAGCCGATGCGGTGCAGCCCGAGTGCGGCGGCGTTCATGCTGCGTCCTCCGTGGTCGTGTGGTGCGCGCTGTGCTCGGCGATCATCGCGAGGTAGACGTCCTCGAGCGCGGGGCGGATCACCTCGAGGTCGTGCATCGCCGTCGCCGTGCTGCGGACCAGGGCGGTCGGGTCGGTGGTCCGCCGTTCGTGCTCGACGCCCGCGTCGTCGCGCCACCGGACGACCGGCGTCCGGGCCTCGGCTCCACCGATCTCGTCGATGGGCGCGATGTCGATGAGGCTGCCGTCGGCGATCACCGCCGCCCGGTCCGCCAGGTGTGCGGCCTCGTCGAGGTAGTGCGTCGTGAGCAGGATCGTCGTGCCCTCGCGCTTGACGTCGTCGATGAGCTGCCAGAACTGCCGGCGGGCCTCCGGGTCGAAGCCGGTGGTCGGCTCGTCGAGGAACAGCACCTCGGGGCGGCCGATGATGCCGAGCGCCACGTCCACCCGGCGCCGCTGCCCACCGGAGAGCCGGCTGATGCGGGTGTTGCGCTGGGCCTCGAGCCCGGTGACGGCGAGGAGCTCCTCGACCGGGCGGCTCCGCGGGTACAGGTGCCGGAAGTGGGCGAGTTGCTCGGCGACGGTGACGTTCGGGGACTCGCCGCTGGTCTGCAGGACGATGCCGACCCGGGCGTTGTGGCTGCGGCTCGTGCGGGCCGGGTCGTGGCCGAGGACGCGGACCTCGCCGGCTGTGCGGGAGCGGTAGCCCTCGAGGATCTCGACCGTGGTGGACTTGCCGGCGCCGTTCGGGCCGAGCAGGGCGAAGGTCTCGCCGCGCTCGATGGTGAACGAGACGTCGGACACGGCGCGCTTGCCGTTCGGGTACTGCTTCGTGAGGCGCTCGACCTGGATGGCGGGGCTGTTCGGCATGGTCCCAGCCTGCTCGCGCCATGCGGGCGGTGGATCGGGGGGCCGGGCGGAGCCGCATCCCCCGATCGGAGGATGGACGAACAGGTTTCCCTCGCAGCTGTGTGCATAATCCTTCGGTGGCATACCCCCTCTGGAGCTACTTCCCGCGCAATGCTCGTCCTGAGAGCTGGGCCGAGATGCTGTGTGCTGCGGTGGCCGATCAACGAGCTGTTCTTGACACCACCGTTCCGGTTCCGGCTGGGACCGATCAACCGACCAGCGACGGAGTGCTCGAAGTGCTCCGACCGTCGATGGAAGGCCTCGGCTACCTCGTTGAAGCAGGGAAGTCCCGTCACCAGCGAATCGAGCGGCCGGTCCTCTTCGGTGAGAACGGTCGAGCTGAAGTGACCTACGAGATCGATGCCTTCCATGACGGCCTCGGCATCGCTGTAGAGGTGGAAGCCGGACGAGGGGCGATGAGCAACGCTGCGTACCGCGACATCATCAGGACGTCGCTGCTGTTGGACGCAGACTACTTCGTGCTCATGATGCCCATCTCCTACCGGTACCAGAGCAGCGGCAGGACTTCCTCCACGGACGCCTACGCCAAAACTCGAGAGCAGTTGTCTGCCATCTACGCTTCGCAGCGGCTCCGACTGCCGTTCAAGGCTGTGCTGCTGATCGGCTACTGATCACTGATCCCCGCGTAGCCGGTCAGGAACCGAGCGCTGCCCGCAGGAAGGGAGCCGTCCTGCTGTCCGGTGCGGCGGCCACCGCAGCCGGTGTGCCGGTCGCGATCACGCGGCCGCCCTGGTCGCCGCCCGCCGGACCCATGTCGATCACGTGGTCGGCCTGCGCGACGACGGACATCGTGTGCTCGACCACGACGACGGTGTTGCCCGCGTCGGTGAGCCGGGCGAGCTGTGCCGTGAGGAGTTCGACGTCGGCGGGGTGCAGCCCCGTGGTCGGCTCGTCGAGCAGGTAGAGCGTGTGGCCGGAGCGCGCCCGCTGGAGTTCGGTGGCGAGCTTGATCCGCTGGGCCTCGCCGCCGGAGAGCTCCGGTGCGGGTTGCCCGAGGCGGAGGTAGCCGAGGCCGACGCTCCGCAGGGCGTCGAGGGCGCGGGCGGCGGCGGGGAGGTCCGCGAGGGCCTCGGCGGCCTCGTCGACCGTCATGCCGAGGACGTCCGCGATCGTCGAGCCGCCCCGGCGGACCTCGAGGGTCTCGGCGTTGTAGCGGGCGCCGTGGCACTCCGGGCACGGTGCCCAGCTGCCGGGCAGGAAGAGGAGTTCGACCGAGACGGAGCCCTCGCCCTGGCAGACTTCGCACCGGCCGCCCTCGACGTTGAACGAGAACCGGCCGGCGGTCCACCCACGTGCGCGGGCGTCGTTCGTCGCGGCGAAGGCCTGACGGACGGCGTCGAACATGCCCGTGTAGGTCGCGAGGTTCGACCGGGGCGTCCGGCCGATCGGCTTCTGGTCGACCTCGACGACCCGGCTGATGACGGGGTGCGCGGTCGCGATCGCGGGGAGGACCCCGCCG
Source organism: Curtobacterium citri (assembly GCF_030362955.1). Lineage (NCBI taxonomy): Bacteria > Bacillati > Actinomycetota > Actinomycetes > Micrococcales > Microbacteriaceae > Curtobacterium > Curtobacterium citri. The sequence goes on along the minus strand of NZ_JAUCML010000004.1, from coordinate 343,607 downwards.
ACGAGCGAGGACTTGCCGGAGCCGGACACCCCGGTGACGGCGGTCATGACACCGAGGGGCAGGTCGACGTCGAGGCCGCCAGCGTCCGCGCCGCTTCCGGTTGGTCCACGCAGGTTGTGCAGGGTGGCGTCGCGGATCTCGAGGGTGCCGACGGGATCGCGCGGGTCGCGTGGGTCGCGTGGTGCCCGGGGCGCCAGGTAGCGGCGGGTCACGCTCTCCGACACGTCGGCGAGCCCCTCGGGTGGCCCGCTGTAGAGCACGCGACCGCCGCCGGTCCCGGCACCGGGGCCGACGTCCACGATCCAGTCGGCCCGACGGACGATGTCCATGTCGTGCTCGACGACGAACACGCTGTTGCCGCTCGCGCGGAGGTCCTCGAGGACCTGCACGAGCGGTTCTGCGTCGGCCGGGTGCAAGCCCGCGGACGGCTCGTCGAGCACGTAGACGACCCCGAACAGTCCCGAGCGGAGCTGCGTCGCGATGCGGAGGCGTTGCATCTCACCGGGGGAGAGCGTCGGGGTGGCCCGGTCGAGCCCGAGGTACCCGAGCCCGAGGCCGGTGAGGACCTCGACGCGGCTCAGCAGGTCAGCGGCGATCGACTTCGCCACCTCGGACCGTTCGCCGGAGGTCACCCGGCTCTGCGCCGCCGACGGTTCCGCCAGCTCGGCGGTGGGGCGAAGGACCTCGGCGACCTCGGACAGCGGCAGCGCGTTGAACGCCGCGATGTCCAACCCGCCGAAGGTCACCGCGAGGGCCGCGCGGGTCAGACCGGAGCCGTGGCAGAGCTGGCACGGCCCGGACTCGACGAAGCGCATCGCCTTGTTCCGCTGGGCCTCGCTCTGCGAGTCGGCGAGGGTGTGCAGCGTGTACTGCCGGGCGCTCCAGAAGCGACCCCTGTACGGCTTCGCCACGCGGTCGCGCTTCGGGTGGACCTCGACGACGGGCTGTTCCTCGGTGAAGAGCAGCCAGTCACGGTCCGCCTGCGGCAGCTCCCGCCACGGCCGCTCGATGTCGTACCCGAGCACCGCCGTCACGTCGCGGAGGTTCTTGCCCTGCCAGGCGCCGGGCCACGCGGTGATCGCGCCGTCGCGGATCGACAGCGACGGGTCGTGCACCGCGGAGGCCTCCGTCACCTCGTGCGCCGTGCCGAGGCCGTGGCAGCGCGGGCACGCACCGACCGCGGTGTTCGGGGAGAACGAGTCGGAGTACAGCTGCTCGGCATCCGCGGGGTAGGTGCCGGCGCGCGAGTAGAGCATGCGGACGGAGTTGCTCAGCGTCGTCAGGGTGCCGACGGTCGAGCGGGTGCTCAAGGCACCGCGGCGCTGCTGCAGGGCGACCGCCGGGGGCAGGCCCGTGATCTCGTCGACGTGGGGCGTGCTGCCCTGCGCGATGAGCCGGCGGGCGTACGGGGCGACGGACTCGAGGAAGCGGCGCTGGGCCTCGGCGAAGACGGTGCCGAAGGCGAGGCTCGACTTGCCAGAGCCGGAGACGCCGGTGAAGGCGACGATGCGGTCACGGGGGATGTCGACGTCGACGTCGCGCAGATTGTGCTCGCGGGCGCCGCGGACACGGATGAAGCCGTCGGCCGGGATGGTGTGGTCCGTGGGGCGGTGCGGGGCGGGCATTCGTTCGAGCGTAGGCGGGACGGATGGGCAGCGTTCGGGTCACGAAGACGTGCCGCGCCGCAGGGTCGCGGTTTTGGAGGTCTGCACGACTGAGGTGCGTCGTCGCAGCCATCTCAGTGCGACCGGAAGCCGTCCTCGTCGCAGGCGCTATCGATGCGTAGCGTCAGGGGACTCGCAGGCCCCATCTGGGCTCGGTCATGTGAGGATTCTGTTGTGGAGCTTGCATCTAGCCTCGTGGGTGTCGCAGCTGCGATTGTGATCCAGATAATTTTCCATCGGTTGACGCATCCAAAGCGCGAACTTAGGTATGCCGTGGTGCCGTTGGATCAGGCCGCCGGCACGTGGCGCGTGCTGATCTGGTCAAGAGCGCGTGCAGATATCCCATCTTCACTTTATGACTCGGGGCTTCCAATCGTGTTCCGTTTTGATCCGCCAGTTGCGCCAGGGCCGGTTGAAACGACGCTTCGAGGCACTCCGGTTTGGAATGCCGGCGAGCTGTTGATGGAACCACGATTGCTTCACGTGGATTTCCTCGCGAGCGCTGACTTCTACACTAGGCAGCAATTCAACGTGTCAGTGGAGAGAAATCTAATTGATGTGCCTATAATCGAAGATCGATCTTTTCCGTCAACGTCACAGACCGGTCAAATCAGGGCCGTGCAGAGGTCTAAAGCGCGCGCGCGACTGACAGTCCGATCTATTAGTGTGAGCATTCTTGTAGTCGGTTTACTTCTATTCACAGTCGGGCTGGCACTGGGACTTGGAGGTGTCGAGCCGTTGGGTACGGCGCTTGGGGGTACAAGCTTGATCGTCATTCCACTCGGGCTCGTCACGCTCGCGATCGACGCCGTTCGACGATTGGTGCTTCGGCGCACGCGGTGATTACCCTCCCGCCGATCATCGTGGAGGTTCCTCAGTAAGCGGCTCTCCATGTGCGGTCAACACCGTAAGTTGATCGGCCGTACCCGCGTGTGTTTGCTCCTGCAACGTCCGCTGAGACTTCAGTGCCGACGGCGCGTAGACCGGAAGACATGAAGGTCGTCGGAGTCGAAACGTTCGGAGGGCCCGAGGCCCTCGCCGTCCACGAGGTCCCGGAGCCGCACGCTGGCTCCGGCACCGTCCGCATCAGGGTGCAGGCGTTCGCCGTGAACCCCACCGACACCGGGGTGCGAGCGGGCCAGCGGGACTCGTCGGAGGCCTCGCCGCCGTACGTGCCCGGGATGGACGCCGCCGGGGTCATCGACGAGGTCGGCGACGGTGTCGAGGGCTGGCAGGTCGGCGACCAGGTCATGGCCATGGCGCTCCCGCTGTCCGAGCACGGCGGCGCGTACGTCGAGCACCTCGTCGCGCCGGTCGGGTCGTTCACTCGGATCCCCGCCGGGCTGTCGATCGAGGAGGCCGCGACCGTCCCGATGAACGGTCTCACCGCGCTGCAGATCCTCGCGCGGTCGGGCCTCAGCACCGGGGACACGCTCGCCGTGACCGGAGCCGCGGGCCTGCTCGGCAACTACGTCGTGCAGCTGTCGAAGCAGCGGGGCATCACGGTCATCGCCGACGCCGCGCCGAAGGACGAGGACCTCGTCCGCTCGCTCGGGCCCGACCACCTGGTCCGACGTGGGGACGGCTTCGCGGCCGCCGTGCGCGGCATCGTGCCGGACGGGGTCGACGCGCTCGCCGACGCCGCGGTGCAGCGGGACGAGGTCGTCGAGGCGGTGCGCGACGGCGGGTTCTTCGCGGACGTCCGGGGCTGGGAGGGCAACGGCGCTCGCGGCATCCGGTTCGAGCGGATCATGGTGTTCTCGGAGTACACGTCGTTCGACCTGCTCGAGGAGCTGCGGCAGGCGGTGGAGGACGGGGTCCTCGTGCCGCGGGTCGCCGAGGTGCTGCCCGCGGAGCGCGCGTCGGAGGCGCACGAGCGGCTCGAGGCAGGCGGGACGCGGGGGCGGTTCGTGCTCACCTGGTGAGTGCGGGTCGCTTCGGCGACCACTGCTCGGACGGGAGGCGCGGTGCCAGCTGGCACCGCGCCTCCCGTCCGTTGCGGTGCCGGTCCGACGGGGTCCCGCCTCCGTCGGACGATGGCTGTCCAGCGCTCGAGCTCGTCCTCGACTCGATCTGCGACGGCCGTGGGATCGTCGTGCTCCCACGAGCGGATGACGCGCCAGCCCTCCGACGTCAGGATCGCCTGGTTCCGGGCGTCGCGCTGCCGGTTCGCGAGGAGCTTCCGCCGCCACAACTCGGCGTTCGCCTTCGGGAGCTGCACGTGCTCCTCGCAGAGGTGCCAGAAGCAGCCGTCGACGAAGACCGCGATCCGCGCCCGCGGGAACACGAGGTCGGGGCGGACGCGACACCGGCGGCTCACCTGCCGGTCGACGAAGAACCGACGGCCGCGGCGATGGAGCTCTCGGCGCAGCGCGAGCTCGGGTGCCGTGTCACGGCGGCCGAAGCGGGCCATGTGGCGGCGGCGTGCGTCGTCGGCTTCCCACTGATCCATGCGTCGAGCGTCACAGACGGGTCAGGCCGCGGCACGCCGAACGAGCGATCGGTGGACAGTCTGCCGCTGCGCTAGCTCTGTGCAGGGGGAGCGGACGCGCGCTCCGCCGGGACGTCGTCGTGCGCTGCGAGGAAGCGTCGGACGCGGGCGAGGCTGCGCCGGAGCTGCACGACCGTGATCGCCCCGACGACGACCAGCACCCCGACGAGGACGATCCGGAACCACGACGTCACGTCCGATGCGAGGCCGATGACCTGCGACCCCGCGATGCCGCAGAAGAGGAAGAGCTGCTGCGCCGTGACGAGCGGGAGGGTCACTTCGAGCACGTGAGCATGGGCGACGGCTCGTGCCTCGAGGGCAGCGGGGATCGGTGCTCCCGACAGGACCGCTCGCTGCACGTCGCGCTGCTCGGCGGCGTCGAGACCCCCGGTCGCGGCGCTCACGAGGTGCTTCATCCGGAACTGCGACACCATCGTGGACAGTGCGGCGCCGAGGCCTCCGAGGGCCATCGCGCAGCCGAGGCTGGTGAGGAACACCTCGAGCGGGCGCTCGCCCTGGCTCAGCCACGCCCCGATCGCGATCCCCGCGACGGCACCGGCGAGCGCGATCCAGACGGCCCGACGTGCGGCTCGACGGACGGTGTCCTGCAACTGCGTCTCCACAGGGGCAACAGTAGGGCCCGGTCCGCGATCACGTCCGGCTACCATCGGCCGCGTGAGCAGCGACGTGACGCCCGGGCGGTACCGGCACTTCAAGGGCGGGGAGTACGAGGTGGTCCTGGTGGCGAAGGACGTCGAGACCGAGGAGCCGGTCGTCGTGTACCAGGCGCTGTACGGGGAGCGGGGGCACTGGGTCCGGTCGCTCGCCGACTTCACCTCGACGGTGTCGCGAGACGGGTACGACGGGCCGCGCTTCGTCCGTCTGGAGTGACCGGCAGTACTGCTTCCCGCGCAACAATGGGTGTGATGTGCCGGTACGTGGGGGACGTGTTCGTCGTCCGCCGTGAGGGCGTACTCGTCGCTGAGCCGACCGGCGGCCTCGCGCGACGGGATGCGGATGCTCCTCCACAGTCGTGTTCGCGACCATCGACGACGAGACGGCAGGCCTTCCGCTGATCAGCAGCGGCAGGGTCTCCGCCGAGATCGAAGTCCGCAGCCCGGTTCCCGCGAGCGGACTGATCGGCCGAGTCGTGCGGCTCTCGCCAGCAGCTGGCGCCATCAAGTCGTCCAGGGGACCCCCGCAGCCCCGCCGCGACGACGCGATGGATCTGTTCGAGCTCGTACCCGACGAATGGCAGCCGTACGAGGTGCGCTTCGGCGAGCTGGACGCGCATGGTTGGGAAGCGTTCGTCGGCACGCTGGTCCCGGTGCCGGTCGAGGAGATCGACGCTGTGCTCGGGGCGGGCTGGGAGCAGCTCGTCCGGATCGAGCCGTGGCTCGTACCCCTTCAGACCGAAAGCGATCATGCGGCGACCTAAGCGGTGACGGACGGGAGGCGCGGTGCCAGCTGGCACCGCGCCTCCCGTCCGTCACGTGGTCCTGCAGTCCGGTCAGCGCGTTGTCGTCAGCCGAAATTCAGCGGGACGAGATAGTTGACGCGGTGCGGGGCAGAGCCTTCTGCGCCGACTTGCGCGGTGGGAAGGCAACCGCACTCGCGGGCCATGGCCCGAGCGGATCACGGGATGTTCTCGAGTGCACGTCGTTCGACCTGCTCCAGGGTTCGCGGCAGGTCGTGGAGCGCAGCGTGCTGGGCCACGAGTAGCGAAGGTGCTGTCGGGGTTGCGCGCTGTGGAGGTGCACGAGCGGTTCGAGGCGGGTTGAACGCGGGGGAGCGACTCGTGCTCACCGGGGAGGCTGACGAATGAAGCCTTGACAACGATGCCGTCCGTCGAAGCAAGTTGAGTGATGTTTGCCGGGCCAGAGCTCGTCCGCCGCGGGTAAGTGAAGGGCAGCACAGCACGGCGTGACGAGCTTCTAGACTGACTACATGCTCACTCACAAGCTGGCACGGGAATCAGACACACCGTCAGCGAGGAAGCAACGCGGGGCCTTCTTCACGCCACCCGCCATCGCGGAGCATCTCGTCTCTTGGGCTCTGGACGGAGGTAGTGCTCGGACCATACTCGACCCGACTTGCGGCGACGGTGAGTTCCTACGAGCAGCGGACCGGGTGCTGGCGGAATCTCAAGCAGCATCTTCCTTCGCCTATTGGGGCATCGATCTGCACGGAGAGTCTTTGGACGTGGCTCGGAAGAGCCTGGCAGGATCTCAGGCGCAAGTGAATCTTCTCGAGCGGGATGTTTTCACAGTCGAGCCGGATTCCGAAGACGGGGTGCCGCGTGTCGACGTTGTTGTCGGGAATCCTCCCTTTATTCGGTTCCAGGAGCACAAGGGGGAATCAAGACGATCTGCGCGCAACGTAGCTCAACTAGCGGGGGTGCAATTGAGCGGGCTGGCGTCTTCCTGGGCCGCGACTTTAGTCCACGCTTCGCGCTTCCTCAAGCCCTCCGGCCGACTGGCCATGGTGCTCCCAGCGGAGCTCTTGACAGTCAGTTATGCAGCACCAGTTCGAGAGTGGCTGCGCAACCGCTTCCGTAGCGTCAATATAGTTCTGTTCGACAAATTACAGTTTCCCGGAACACAGGCAGATGTGATCCTTCTGCTGGCGGAGGGAGCGGGCTCGTGTGAGACATTCTCCCTCTGGCCGGTCCAAGACGGCGCCGAGCTCCAAAAAATCAAGCCATATTCGCAAGTCAATGTTAATCCAGGCGCCTCGGACAAATGGGGCAGCTTGCTCGTGCCCCGCGCGGTAAAAGAAGACCTTGGAGCCCTGACTGGACACGAGTTTCAGCTATTGAGCGACGTCGCCGACTTACGCCTCGGGGCCGTGACGGGTGCAAATAGCTTCTTTGTGATGACTGACGACGAACGGCAGGCCTGGAACCTAAAGCCGGGCGTCGATGTACGCAGGCTCTCGCCATCGATCAAAAACATCAGCGGAGAAACGCTTACTGATTCCAGATGGCGACAAGCTCGGGACCACGGATTGAAAGTCTGGTTGTTCTGGCCGAGAGGGTCGGTTCCGTCATACGCTGCTGCTCGGTACATAGCACACGGCGAGAAGCTGAAGATACACGAGGGCTACAAGTGCCGGAATCGCGAGCCATGGTGGCGAACACCCGTTCCGGAAATCCCAGACTTTTTCTTGAGCTATATGAGTCACAAAACTTTACGGGTGGTAGCAAACGCCTCGAACGTGGTTCAACTCAACTCGACGCACGGCTTTAGCCTGAAAACGGATCTTCGAGGGACCCCAGAAGCGTCGCAACTACCCATTCTGGCGCTGAACTCCGTGACACAGCTTTCGGCCGAAATGAGCGGGAGGTGGTATGGAGGGGGCATCCTGAAGGTTGAACCTTCAGAAGCGGGACGGGTATTGCTTCCTGCGGTAGATACGTGGCGTACCGTGACCTCTGCGCTCGAAGACGAAGACCGCCGTCTGAAGCTATTGATCAAGGCGGGGGAATACGATCAAATCACCCAAGTGATCGACCGATTACTCCTCGGAAACTTGCTGGGGATCTCGCCGCAACGTATCGAAGCTCTGCAAATTGCGCGCTCCGAAGCTCGCACGCGCAGGATTCGAAGGGGATGACAAGGGTATGGACTCGACACAATCAGGCGATGGGATGAATTTGCTGCCCAGTCAAAGGTTCAATGAACTACTCGGGCAAGTGAAACGCGAGCGTGTCACGAAATTCTCGATGATCGAGGAAGCCCTGCTCGACTGGCTATGGTGCGTCGACGGGTACCGTATCAACGGCAGCGTTCCCTCCGACTTCGGAACCAGGCGCTCCGCGGCATCGGAAGAAGCAAGGAATGGCGCTTTCTACAGGACACGAGGTGATCGCTTGGCGGACGTCCTCCTCGCACTGCTTCGGAACCGCTGTGGCGTGAATCTGGCGCCGAGGAGCCGAGTGAAAGGCTTCTCTCAGGAGCATCAGATCGACATCGCGTGGTCGCCTGAGGATGGACCAATCTTGGCCGATCCTGTTGTGTGCTGCGAAGTGAAAATATTAGGCGCTCCCAGCGACGGGACTAAGCCAGACCGAAGCATCCGAAGCGACTGGACTAATCGCCGCAAAGAGCTCAAGTTTCAAGCAGCTGATCTGAAATTATTTCAAGGTAGGGAAGACCCGAATATCCGAAATTGGGATCAGTGGCGCGCTTCCGTGCCGCCTCGGGTGTACACCATTTGGGCAGGACGTATCTTCTCGCGAACCGACGCGGAATATATGACGGATCAGGCTCGCGATCTCACTGACACCTATCTTGATGGCGTCGGCGTTTTCCCTTTCGCTCCCAATGAAACGAACACCGCCTATCGGGCCTTGAATGACGGACGCAGCGTTCGCGGCAGGCTGACCCATGTAGACACGATTTTGGATCGCATGCAAGCTGATATCGAGCGCTACGCCACGACACCTTAGCTGCACTTCTTCGGCATTGGGGTCGACAGCACTATGGCAGATCGGGTAGGGTCGGGACAAAGTTGACTCTGGCTCCGCTTTAGCGGTGCTATGAACCGATCGGAATGTGGGTCAGTGTAGTGAAGTCTGAGTTCAGGTCGACCCGACGATCGGTTGTTTTCAGCGCCGTGATTGCTGGCATCGTGTCGTTTGGTCTGTTGCTGCTACTCGAGGCAAAAAAAGAGTCTCTCTTTACGCCTTTCTATGCAGCTGCGGTAAACGTCTGCGGAGTCATATTTGGCTTAGCGGTCGTTTCGTTCGGGTGGGAGTTCCTCGTCCGGCGCGACCATGGACGTGAGCTTCGGCATTACTTGCGCCTGGGTGGAGCCGTTACCGGGTCCGGGCTGCAGCGCGCGATCCGTGGTAGCGCTATCGATTGGCGTGAGCTGACGGAAGCAGCGAATAAGATAACCGTAGTAGCAGTTGATCTCCAATGGTTCAAGTCTAATGCCTACGGGTTGCTAGAGATTGCGCGCAACCGGGCACTGGTGATCGAATATCTTTTGCCAGGAGAAGACTCCGCTGTCTTGCAGCGTGTAGGGTCTCTCACCGGTCGAGCGACCGAGAAGATCATCGAGGAATTTCAAGCCGGAGCGGACGAAGGGTTGGCGCTTTGGCGCTCCGCCGCGAGTACTGGGCGCGAATTGCACCCGGGCAGTAATTTAACGTTCCGGTTGCACGATTACTCCGAGTCCTACCAGATTGTCGTCGTGGATCAACTGACGGTCCTGATGGTGGCGGCGCCGGGCATCGATTCGGCAGCACAAGATCCTTTCGCGCTTGCGTTCGAACAGAATAATGACGAATATCCGACGAGGTTCCTGCGCTCCTTTGAGAAAAACCTCAAGAACATGACAAGAATGGGCACCCTCTGATGGCTCGAAGGACAATCGAAGCTCACGAGCTCAGTCTCGAGGATATCCTCGAAAGCGTGGAGACAGGTTCCGCCGTTTTGCCTGCTTTCCAGCGTGATTTTAAGTGGTCCAATGCGGACGCTATCAGCCTGATTGCAACGGTGCTTTGCGGGTGGCCAGCCGGAAGCCTACTGTTGATGAACGGCGCACCAGATTTTTTCGAGATCAGAGCTTTTGAAGACGGGCCTCCGATCGACAATGACATCCAGTACGTGATCCTCGATGGTCAGCAGCGGCTAACCTCGCTCTACCGGGCCTTCCGAGGGCATGAGCGTACTGAGTTCGTTCTCAGCGTTACCGCTCTTCTGAATTCTTCGGGAAAGGCCGAGGATATCGAGGATGCAATAACGGTTCATGATCGTGATAAGTGGCTTCTTGAGTATCCGCCGGCACGTCAAGCTGAGGAATTGCTCGTGCCGCTGAGCTCGCTTCGGACGGCGTCAGATTACTTCGGATGGCGCGATGAGACTATCGCGGCAGCAGCTGCGTCGGAACGCGAGAATGTGCGTCAGCGTTTGGCGGAGGTGTATCGGGTCTTTCTTTCGCGAGCGAATTCCTACACTCTGCCATCGGTCGTGATCGATCGGTCGTTGCCGCCGGCAGCGGTGGCACGCATTTTTGAACGGATCAATCGAACTGGCTTGCGTCTTGGGGCTTTTGATCTGCTGGTGGCTCGGTCCTACACGAACGATTGGAATCTTCGTGACCACTGGGAGACGCTTCGGACCGAGTCCGAGCCCATTGGGACTTGGCTCAAGCGCGACGGTCTTCCGGTGCTGCAAGTCATCGCGCTGACACGCAAGAAAGATGTTCGCCAACCTGCGTTGCTCGATTTAGAGCCGGAGGAGATTAGTGGGAACTGGGAGCCCGCGGCTGCTGCGGTTGAGCACGCAGTCGCCGTCCTGCGAAAGCTTGGCGTTCCCGGACCCGACCTGATGCCTTATCGTGGTTTGCTTTTCCCCATCGCTTACCGCTTCATGAAGTTCCCCGACATGAATGTCGAAGCTGTTGCACGAGAGCTGTCGGATTGGTTCTGGGGGCGTTCTTTCGGTATGGGCTACGACGTGGGTTCCAGCACGCGGATTGCTGCTGACGCCCGAATCTTGTCGGCCAGATCCCCTGGTTGGGATGCCGCTGATTTTGCCATCTCGGAACGAAATCTCATCGCGGCCACGCGGAAGAAGCAAAGTGCTATCTGGTCCGCGTTCCTGACTTATTTGCATGCCAATGGCGCTCGGGATCTCCTGACGGGCGCTGAGCTCGACCCAAATTCGTCCGATGTTGTGGCTGTGTCGATGTTGCCTAAGCTATCGGAGAGCGATTATCACCTACGGGTGCTTGGCCTTGTGTGGGCGAATCGGCACACGGCCTCCAAGCTGCGCGCAGATCCGATAGACGTTATTCAGCGCGCGTCAAGGCGGAGTCTCGAATCGCAGCTTCTCCCAATTGATGTCGACTCAATATACAGAGGTCCGGACACTCTACTTATGGCCCGTGCCCGTGCGCTGAAGCAAAGCCTTGCAAACAATGGACACGAATCATTGAATTGGTTTGCATGACTCGGCTTGGTCCACCGGCGTGTAAAGGGCGTGGGACGGCGGGGACGAGCGGTTGGGGGCGCTAAGGCCGGTCAATATCATCGCGAGTGCCGTCTTCACCTCGCCGTCCGCGTGGGTGAGTGCGGCTGCGAAGTCGTCGTAAGCGGCGTTGGTTACGTCCTCTGCGGAGGAGATCGCGCTCGCGACGCGCCTTCCGTTCGTCGGACGGACGTCCACCGTGCGGATGCCGTGCATCTTGTTGCTGCGCATCATCGCGCGCGTGGTCAGCACGTTGGGCACGAGCTTCTGCGCAGTACTCGCCTTCCGGCGGGTAGACCTCGCAATGAATCCTCGACCGGCGACGACTGCGATAGCAATGTCGGCTTTCCGACATGCGGCCGAGCTGGCGTGGCACGCGACGGACATCGACGTGGTGAGGCGGCGGCACGCGGCCGAAACGGCGCTACTGACGCAGGGTGTCCTGTTGGGCGCGCTGATGCCGACTGTCACGGCTTCGGCGGACACGTTGAGTCGGTCCAGGTCGTTCACAGTCGCTTCCTCGTCGTCCTCGGCACCATCGACGGTGGTGGCCAGGGTGCAGGCGGCGTCGCAGTTGTGTTCAAGGAGGGGTTGCGAGTCCTCGTCGGCCCACTGGGCGACGATGATGAACAGGGCGTCGACGCTGGCGAGCTGGCTTCGTGCTGCCCATCGCGACGATGACGAGGGCGGCTCAGCGCCAGGTCGGTCCGGTCGCGACTTCGAGAGCGTCCGTCGCCTTCGGTGCGAGACGACGGCCACGACGTCGCGGGGACTAACCATCCTCGCGAGCATCTTGACGTTGTTCGGTTCGTCGGCGATGGAGCTTGAAGTGCCCTTTCACTTCGCCTGTGGTACAGGCCCGGTGCATCGATCCCGCTGTCTGACGCCGCACAGGAGGACCGGGCAAAATTGCCCCGAACTCTTGAGCGGCAACGCCTTGCAGACTGATTGCTCGGAGATCGTTCGTGCGCGCAACAGTTTCTTCGAAGACAGTGCCTGTGAACCCGCTCAAAGTCGATTCGGGGTCGTCATGTTGCGACAACAGCTGCAGGGATTAATTGAGCCAATTGATGGGCGTCGCCGGCTGAGGGTCATTCAGCCAGGAGGCCCGCCTTCTGAAGGTCCGAGGCAGGAAGCGACGTTTTGTGTCCGAGGCTGAAGCCGTAGCATCATCGAATGAGGGAGGACGTGACGCCTCGGGGACATTCCGAGGGCGCGAGCATTAGGTCGTCCTCGTGGCATTCGACAACGAGACCGCGGAGCCGGACGTCGTCCAACAGACGCTCTACGGCAAGCGGGGGCGCTCATTCCGCTCGCTAGCCGACTTCCCCCGCCCATTTGTCGCGCGACGGGCACGACGCGGCTCCGTTTCGAACCGATCGGTGGTGTCGGCGCCCGGCCCTAGGCTCTCCTAGCGGCAACTGACGAGGGGGAGCGCATGCAGATCACCACCGACGGCCACGTCCTCCTCAGCCCCAGCGACCTCAGCACCTGGGCGACCTGCGAGTGGGCGTTCCTCCGCCGCCTCGACGCGAAGCTCGGCCGCGGTGGCCCCCTGCCCGACGAGCACGACGACATGCTCGAGCGAACCGCCCGCCTGGGGGACCAGCACGAGCTCGACTACCTCGAGATCCTCAAGCGGACCCGCGACGTGGTCGAGTTCGACCGACCCGCGCCGCCGGACTACGCCCGGGCAGCCGAAGAAGCGAGAAGCGCCTTTCACAAGGGCGCCGACGTCCTCTACCAACCGACCTTCCACGAGCCGCCCACCCCCGAGCGCCCGGGCTTCATCGGCTTCGCCGACTTCATCCTCCGCAACGACCAGGGCGCCTACGAGGTGTATGACACCAAGCTCGCCCGCCACGCCAAGATCAGCGCCCTGCTCCAGCTCGCCGCCTACGCCGAGCGGATGCAGGCGCACGGCATCCCCACCGGCGAGCAGGTCCACCTCGTCCTCGGCGACCGCACGACCACCACGCACGAGCTCGCCGACATCGCCCCGGTGTACCGCACGCAGCGCGCCGAACTCGAACGAGTCATCGCCGAGCGGATGCAGGAGACCGAGGAACTGCAGTGGGGCGACCCCCGCTGCTCCAGCTGCGGCCGCTGCGCGATCTGTCAGACCCAGGTGCAGCAGCACAGTGACCTGGTCCTCGTCGCCGGCATGCGCCTCGACCAGCGGACGAAGCTGATCCGGCAAGGGGTGCGGACGATCGACGACCTTGCGGACCGCACCGCGGTCGTGCCAGGCATGTCGCGATCCACGCAAGACAGGCTGGTCCGTCAGGCGCGCCTCCAGACCGAGACGGAAGCCGAGCAGCAAGCAAGCCGAGCCCAGCAGGGACCGACCAAGCCGCGCTTCGAACTCCACGACCCCCGAGCACTCGACGCGATCCCCGAGCCCGATCCGGGCGACGTCTTCTTCGACTTCGAGGGCGACCCCCTCCACACCGAGGACGGCGTCCACTGGGGCCTCGACTACCTGTTCGGCCTGGTCGACGACCGCGCCGACTTCACCGCGTTCTGGGCGCACACCATCCGCGACGAGCGGCAGGCACTGGTCGACTTCCTCGCGTTCATCAAGGAGCGCCGGGCCCAGCACCCGCGCATGCACGTCTACCACTACGCGGCGTACGAGCGGACGCACCTGCTGTCCCTCGCGGCTCGGCACGGCGTGGGGGAGGACGACGTCGACGACCTGCTCCGCGCCGGCGTCCTCGTCGACCTGTACCCGATCGTCCGCAAGGCCCTGGTGGTCGGCAGCCGCAGCTACTCGATCAAGAAGCTCGAGCCGCTGTACATGGGCGAGGACCTTCGGCTCAGCGACGTCACGAACGCCGCCGACAGCATCACCGCGTACGTCGAGGCGATCGAGGAACTCCGGAACGGCGACCCCGCGACCGGCCAGCGCATGCTCGACCAGGTCGCCGACTACAACGCTTACGACTGCCGCTCGACCCTGCGGCTCCGCGACTGGCTACTGTCACTCCGGCCACCGCAGTCCGAGCCGGCGACCGACGAGGCCGAACTCCTCCCGCCGATCCCCGTCGAGCGGGAGCCGAACCCCGTGTACACGGCCCTCGCCGCGCAGATCGCGGACGTCGACCCCCTCGACCGCGACGCCGACCAGACCGCCCTGGCGCTCGCGGCCGCCGCGATCGACTACCACCGCCGCGAGGCCAAGACCTTCTGGCAGGACCACTTCGACCGCCTCCGCAACCCCGTCGACGACTGGGCGGACACACGTGACGTCCTGGTCGTCGAACGCGCCTCGGTCGAGCGGGACTGGGACACGCTGCCGCGTGCCCGCTCGCTGTCGCGAGAGATCCGCTTGTCGGGGACGCTCGCGCCCGGTTCGCGCATCCGGCCGGGAGGCACGCCCCACCTCGTCTACGACGACCCACTCCCGCCGTCGGTCACCGCTCCGGCGCCGGGGTCGAAGGGCGCGTCGGCTCGCGCGGTCGTGCTGGACGCTGAGCAGAACGGCGATGCGTTCGAGGTCCTGGTGAAGGAGAGCCTGCCGGTCGGCGGGGGCGAGCCCCACCACGACTTCCCGGTCGCCCTCGCACCGGCGGCCCCACCCCGGGCGAAGCCGCAGCCCGAGGCGATCGCCGAGTGGGGCCAGGAGGTCCTCGACGCCCTGCCGTCGATGCTGCCCGACCCTGCGCTCGACCTGCTCCGCCGGGTTCCGCCGCGGGGTGCACTCGCCCCGGTGGTCGGCGACGACACCGTCTCCGCGGTCGTCACGACGCTGCTCGGGCTCGACCGGTCGTACCTGGCGATCCAGGGCCCTCCCGGCACGGGCAAGACGTACGCCGGGTCGAACGTCGTCGCCCGGCTCGTCCGTGAGCACGGCTGGCGCGTCGGGGTCGTCGGCCAGTCCCACGCGACGAGCGAGAACTTCCTGTCGTCGGTGGTGCGCGCCGGTGTGTCCGCCGACCGCGTCGTTAAGGTACCGAAGTCCGGTGCGACCGAGGACGAGCTCGAGGCCGCCGCCTGGACGCCGGTCAAGAACAACGCCGCAGTCTCCGCGTTCATGTCGTCCTGCGCCGAGACCGGCACCGGGGGAGTCGTCGGCGGGACCGCGTGGACCTTCGCGAACGAGGGCACGATCCCACGGCGCTCCCTCGACCTGCTCGTGGTCGACGAGGCCGGGCAGTTCTCGCTCGCCCCGACCATCGCCTCCGCAATCGCCGCGCAGCGCCTGCTGCTGCTCGGTGACCCGCAGCAGCTCCCGCAGGTGTCGCAGGGCTCCCACCCGGAGCCGGTCGACCAGTCCGCGCTCGGGTGGCTGGCGGACGGGGAGCACGTGCTGCCGCCCGAGTTCGGCTACTTCCTCGCGCACACCCGGCGGATGGAGCCCGCGCTGACCGCCTCGGTGTCGGGACTGTCGTACGACGGGCAGCTGACGTCGATCGTCAGCGGCCGGCACCTGGACGACCTCGAGCCGGGCGTGCACCCGGTGCCGGTGGTGCACAGCGGCAACACGACGTCCTCCGAGGAAGAGGCAGCACGGGTCGTCGAACTCGCGCGGGACCTGATCGGACGCCGG
Organism: Curtobacterium citri; assembly: GCF_030362955.1. Classification (NCBI taxonomy): domain Bacteria; kingdom Bacillati; phylum Actinomycetota; class Actinomycetes; order Micrococcales; family Microbacteriaceae; genus Curtobacterium; species Curtobacterium citri. The sequence continues at coordinate 327,920 of NZ_JAUCML010000004.1, read as the reverse complement.
TGGGTCGACGGCGAGGTGTCGCGGTCGTTGACGGACGAGGACGTCATCGTCGTCGCGCCGTACAACGCGCAGGGAGCGCTCATCCGCGAGGCCCTCGATCGCGCAGGCCTCCGCGGGACGCAGGTCGGCACGGTCGACATGTTCCAGGGGCGCGAGGCCGTGGTGTCGATCACGTCGCTCGCCGCGTCGAGTGCGGCGGACATCCCGCGCGGGCTCGACTTCCTGCTCATGCCGAACCGGTTGAACGTGGCGCTGTCCCGGGCGCAGTGGGCGGCGTACCTCGTGTACTCGCCGGCGCTCACCACGGGGTTGCCGCCGTCGATCAGCGGGCTGTCGTTGCTGTCGCGGTTCATCGAGCTGGTCGAGCCGCGCCGCTGACGCCCGAACGTGGGCTTTCCTCGCTCAACCTGCGGCTGAGAGCGTCGGGGTGTGACGAACGGAACAACGACGCTCGGACAGTCGGACCCGCTGGACGGACCTGTGCCGCGAGCGACGCCGGTCGGAGCCCTGCCCATGACCCTCCGCGCCCGTCGCCCCGGGTACGCGGTGATGCAGGAGTGCCTTCGGCTGCAGTCCGAGGCGCCGGCACGAACCAAGGCGCAGCGCTTTTGGGGCACCGACCCGGTGGTCCCGGCCGCACGGTCGTGGTTGAAGGGCGCGATGGGGGAGCGTCGGGTCGCCGCGGAACTCGACCGCCTCGGGCCGGCATTCACGGTGCTCCATGCGGTGCCGGTCGGTTCCGGGTCGACCGACATCGACCACCTCGTGATCGGTCCGACCGGTGTCTTTTCCGTCAACACGAAGAACCACAGCGGACACAAGGTGTTCGTCGGCGGTGGCGCGTTCATGGTCGGCGGGAAGAAGACCTCGCACATGAGCGCCGCGCAGAGCGAAGGTCGGAGGGCCACGCGCCTCCTGTCCGATGCAGCGGGCGGTCCCATCCTCGTGCAGCCGCTGCTCGTCGTGGCGGCGGAACGCATCACCTTCGGTAAGAAGCGTGCGCCCGTTGTCGTGCTGACCCCGGAGCAGGTGCGGCCGTGGATCGCCGGACTCGAGCGTGCTCACTCGGACGAGGCGGTGCGCTACCTTTCGATGCTCGCGGAGGACCGCGGGACGTGGCACGCGGCCGCGGTCGTACTCGACGACACGCTTCGCCTCGAACAGCGCTTCGATCGGCTGCTCCGCGAGATCGACGATGCACGTACCCGGCGACGGCGTGCGGCGCTCGCCGTGGTACTCGGTGCCGTCGCGCTGCCGGCCGCTGGCGTCCTGGCGCTCTCTGCTGCAGTCGGGACGCTCCTCGGGAACTGATCTGCGGGCTCGGGGCGCGGATGACCATCTTCGACGGACGAGGACTGCTCCCTTGCTCAGTTGGCTGCGCGGATTTCCCCACACCTCGGGAGTCGTCGAGCCCCGATCATCGGCGGGACGCCGCAGGATTGCACCGGCTGGCACAGCGTTTGTCGCTCCCGCCCACTGAGCCGGTCGACGACGTTGAGCGATCAGTCGGCGAGCAACCAGATGCGCCGCAGGGGGAGCACTGCTTGCACGTCTTCGGGTAGGTCTTCGTAGACCCGCAGCATTGCGTCCACCACGTCGGTCGCGGTCCACAACCGGATTCGGAACCGTTCTCGCTGCAGTGACGCTTTCGCCGGTCCCGAAACTCCGTCCCATGCGACAAGGAGGCCTTGCTCCGCTCCCACATGCTGCATGGTGCCCAGAAGGTCGCGGACGATCTGATCACCCACTTGTCCGCCGGACTTCACCTGAGCGACCAGCTTCGGCGACTCCATGCCGAGGAGTCCCCGACCTGCCACGATGTCGACCCCACCATCTGCGCCGCCGAGGGAGGCTTCACACACAAATCCCTCTCCCTCGAGGATGGCACGGATGAGCACCGTCAGCTCGTGCCCCTTGAAGGTTTCGGACACCTTCGTCAGGATCTGATCGCGAGCGTGCTCCACGATGTCGGGACGTGTCTCGGGCTCGTCGACATCGTCACTGGCGCCGGAGCGAGTTGCAGTGAACGGACTGTCCTTGAAGGGCAGTTGACCCGGGTCTTCTCGGGTCTTTGCGATGGTGTTGAGGCGCTCGAGCGCGAAGCCTCGACTCGGGGCGAAGACGGTGAGCGCGCTTCCGAGCGTGTAGAGCAGGTCCTGCTTGATCGCGGAGCGCGGCAGATCTTGGACGAGCCATTGAACGCGCACAAGGTGACGCTTGGCGGGATCCGGCTCCGAAGCTACGTACTCGTATCCGCTTGTGACACGACCAATGGCAATCTCGCCGGTGGTCTTCAGGGGCAGGGCCACGGTGTCGCCCGACTTGATCCGTCCTCGCAGCGCCCAGAGCTGGCCTGTGTAGTTCGCACGTCTGTTCATGGAGTCGTCAGGGAACGTCTCCGCAACCACCGCTTGAACGTCGTCTCTGCTGACGCACGCGGTGAGGTCAGGGATCTCCTCCCATCCGCCGCCCGTCACGCCTGTCGAGATCGACCACGAGTCGCGCTCGCCGTAGCGTCCGGTTCGGACTACCCATGCCGCTGTCATTGAAGCCTCCTGTGCTGAGCTTGCCAGGTCCTGCCTTCGTTCGAAGTCCCACGAGATGAAGCAGCATGCTCGCCCCATCCTTAGCGGGTCTCGGTGTCGATCGTGCAAACGCGATGATCCGGCGAGACCGTCAGCCGGCCTGGACCGTGCCGATCGCCGAGCTGTACGTTGCGGTCGCGCCGAAGCGGGCGCCGATGATCGTGACCGTCCAGGCGGTCCGGTCCGGTGCAACCGAGTAGAGGACCCGAGCGTCGGTGGGGACCGGCGCCAGCCCGGTGCCGTCGAGAAGGGCGATCCGCGCCGGAGCGCCCATCGTCGTGAGGTCGGTCGGATATGTCCCGACGCCGAACCGCTGTTCGAGGGCGAACGCGAGGGTGCCGGCTCCCATGGCGACCGCTGAGCGTTCGGCGTCGAAGGTCGTCGGTTCGGGCACCGTCGGCGCCTGGGGGACAACGGTCTCGGCAGGGATCGGCACTGGCTTCTGGTCTGTCGTCTCGCTTTCGAGCGAGGGCGCGGCTTCAGGTGCCATCTCTTCCGGTGCCTGGTTCCCGGCGGCGCGCTGGGTAGCGGCCGATTCGGGAGTCGCCGCTGCCGCCGGGAGCCCATCGACGGGCATCTGCCGTTCCTGGGCCGCCGGCAGCGAGAGCGCCGGCCACTCCACCCCGACGGTGGACAGCCCGAACGCGAGAACCGCGTATGCCATGAGCGCCGTGCCGACGCTGCCGAGCATCACCGCTCCCCGGCCGAATGCCCGTGCCACGTTGCCGAAGCGGCTCCGGTCCGCCATGAGACGGCGACCGATGACGACCGCCGTTACGCCGATCGTCGATGCGACGAAACCGCTCTGGACGCTGCCCTGTTGCGGTTCGACGAGTGCCATGACGAGGCTGCCGAGCCCGAGGAGCATCGCGAGCGTCGCCCACGCCCACGGGCGGGTCGCCCGGGTGTAGCGGGGCGGTTCAGCCGTCAGGTACGCACTGCGAGGACCCCGAGGCGGGGGTCCCGACGGCGAGTCGGCGAAGTACCCCGGGGGTGACCAGTCACGTGGTCCTGGACCGCCAAGTGGCATCGCCGCCCCCTCGTTCCTGCTTCAACGACAGATGTGAGTCTGGCGTCCAGCAATGAACTGAGCGATCCCCAGAACTGGGTAGTGTGCCGAACCGGGCGCCAGCGGCGTGTCGGCGCGACGACGTCAGTCCTCGTTGCCCTCGTCGTGGACCGGGATCTCCCCACGCAACTGCGCCCGGATCCCAGCGAGCACGTCGGCGTGCAGGAAGTTCGCCGCCTCCGCACTCGTCGGGTCCACGACGATGCCGAACTCCTCCGGCACCGCCGTCACGAGCTCGGCCATCCGCACCGGACGGGCCTCGGTGCCGGGGACGCCCTCAGTGAGCTCGGCGGGGTCGGTGAAGACCGGCACGAAGGGCAGCTCGCGGATCATCACGTGCGCGATGCTCCCGCCCTCGGGGTCGTCCGCCGACTTCCACGGCACCCAGGCCGCACTCGACAGGAAGCCCTCGGCCGAAGCGGCCATCCGCGTCCGCAGCTCGCCGGCCGCGGTGGACGCGGTGTTGTCGACGCCGCGCCCGAAGGCCGACCCGGTCGTCTCGTTGCTGCTCATCGCGTTCCCTCCGAGATGGTGTCCCGCCATGCTCCCACGCACCGGCGCGCAGGCCGAATGCGCACTGGCGGCACCGGTGTCGGTACGGGCGTCTACAGTCCGAGCAAGTGTCCACGACCTGAGTCAGGAGCACCGTGTCACCATCCCAGCTGACCCGACGATCGCTCCTCGCAGGAGCGCTCGGGCTCGGTGCCGCCTCCGTCCTGAGCGGGTGCGTCGCGAACAACGGACCGCAACCGAGTACGGCGGCGCCCGGGTCGAAGGCCGACATCGGCGAGGTCGAGGGCACGCTCCGCTTCGCGTTCTGGGGCGGCAGCGACGGCGAGAACACCGGGTTCGCCCGGGCCAAGGCGGGCTTCGAGAAGCGGCACCCGAAGGCGACGATCGAGCTGCAGACCCTGCCGTACGACGGGTTCTTCTCCGGCATCGACCGGGGCATCCTTTCGAAAACGGCACCGGACGTGTTCCGGGTCGACTACACGAGCATCGGCAAGTACACCTCGCACGGGGTGCTCCTCGACATGACGCCGTACCTCAGCTCGGCGGAGTCGAAGGCGTTCCTGCCGGCGCTGTACGACGCGGTCCGGTTCGAGGGCCGCACGTACGGCGTCCCGCACCAGACCGACACGTCGGCGATCGCGTTCAGCCGCAAGGCCCTCGACGAAGCGGGCATCGGCGCGGTGCCGGACCGGCTCGAGGACGCCTGGACGTGGGAGGAGTTCGCCGACGTCAGCACGAAGCTCCGGAAGAGCCTGCCCGACGACAAGTACCCCTTCGCCTACGACTGGACGGCGGCCGGCGCCTACCGCTGGGCGAGCTTCCTGTACCAGGCGGGTGGGTCGCTGCTGACACCCGAGCTGACCCGCTCGGCGGTGGACAGCGACGCCGGCAAGAAGGCGATGGCGTTCACACAGCGGTTCTTCGACGAGCGCTGGGTGCCGGCGAACAACACGATCAAGACGACGGTCTACTCGGACAACTTCTTCCTCAACCAGACGGTCGCGATGACCTTCGTCGGCGACTTCCTCGTGCCAGAGCTGGCCGACGGCACGAACGGGTACCAGGGCGGCGAGTGGACCACCACGTACATGCCGCAGGACCGGGCGGCGGCGTCCGACCTCGGCGGCAACGCGATCGTCGCGACGCGGGACACCGAGAACCCGGAGCTCGCCGCGGCCTTCCTCAAGTACCTCGTCGAGGAGGACCAGATGCGCGACTTCTGCCAGCGGGCCAACGAGCTCCCGACGCTGCTGAGCCTGGCGGACACCCCGCTCGACTACGCGGTACGCCCCGACGTCATGGGCGTCTTCACGCAGCAGGCGACGACGATCACCGAGACGGCGGTGCGGGAGACGGTGGTGCCGGGCTTCGCGAGCGTGAACACCGCGCTGCAGGACCAGCTCGAGCTCGCCTTCCACGGGCGGAGCACCGACCAGGCGATCCGGTCGATCAGCACCGCGATCGACGAGGCGGTGGCCGCATGACGGGCGCAGCGGAGCGTATCGGCGGTGCCACGGCGGGCGGAGCCGTGCGGCGCGGACCGCGGCTGTCCGCCGGACGATTCCGTGCCTCCAGTACGGCCGCCGCGTCAGCGTTCCTGCTGCCGAACGTCGTGCTCATCGTTATCTTCACGCTGTTGCCGCTCGTCTACGCGCTGGTGATCAGCTTCCAGGACCTCGACTCGCTGGGCGGGACGAGCTGGGCCGGTCTCGGCAACTACGCCAAGCTGATCACCGACCCGGTGTTCTGGCAGTCGGTGTGGAACACCGGCGTCTTCACGCTCTTCACCGTGCCGGTCGGCATGGCGATCGGGCTCGGCATCGCGGTGCTGCTCAACGGGGTGCTGCCCGGTCGGGCCGTGTTCCGGACGATCATCTTCCTGCCGCTCGTCGTGTCCGGCGTCGCGACGGGCGTGCTCGGCGCGTGGATGTTCGACCAGAACAACGGGTTCATCGACAAGTTCCTCGCGACGCTCGGACTGCCGCAGATCGACTGGCAGTCGAGCGGCGGGTGGGCGATGACCGCGGTCATCCTCATGACGCTCTGGCAGCGCATCGGCTTCGACATGCTCATCTACCTGGCGGGGCTACAGGGCGTCGACCCGGCCGTGCAGGAGGCCGCGACGACCGACGGCGCGAGCGGCTGGCAGCGATTCCGGCTCATCACGTTCCCGCTGCTCGGTCCCTCGACGTTCTTCCTGCTCGTGATGAACCTCATCTACTCGTTCCAGGTGTTCGACACCGTGTGGGCGATGACCCGCGGTGGCCCCGGGTACGGGACGACCACGGTGGTGTCGTACGCCTACCGGGTGGCGTTCGACGAGCACGGCCCGCAGCTGCTCGGCTACGGCGCGGCGGTCGGCATCGTGATCTACCTCGTGACGCTCCTCATCACCGGACTGCAGTGGCGCTTCAACGCCGGACGGGACCAGACGGACTGATGACCTCCTCGACCTGGGACACCGGCGCCGCAGCCTCCGGCCGGTCCGCCGCCGCGGCCACCACGACCGCGACCCGATCCCCGCGGAAGCGTCGCGGCCGCCTGCTCTGGCTGCGCCTGACCGTCGCGGTGATCGTCACCGTGGTGATGGCCTTCCCGCTGTACTGGATGCTGCTCACAGCGTTCTCGACCCGCGCGGACCTCTACGCGCCGGGGCTGCACCTGTGGCCGCAGCACTTCACGCTGCAGAACTTCGTGCGCCCGTTCGCCGAGTTCCCGGTCTGGCGCTGGTTCGCGAACTCGCTGCTCGTGTCGGTCGTCGTGACCGTCATCACGGTGGTCTGCAACCTGCTCGCCGGGTACGCCTTCGCCAAGCTCAGGTTCCGCGGCCGGAACGCGCTGTTCCTCGTGCTGCTGTCGACGCTGATGATCCCGCCGCAGGCGATCATCGTGCCGCAGTTCTTCATCTCGATCGGCCTGCACCTGTACGGCGGACTCTGGGCGGTCATCCTGCCCGAGGCTGCGGCGATCTTCGGGGTGTTCCTGGCGCGGCAGTTCTTCCTCGCCGTCCCCGACGAGCTCATCGAGGCGGCGCAGCTCGACGGTGCCGGCCGCTTCCGCACGTTCGTGTCGGTGGTGCTGCCGCTCTGCCGTCCGCTGCTCGCGGTCCTCGTGCTGCTGACGTTCATGGGGGAGTGGAACGCCTTCGGCTGGCCGCTCGTCGCGCTCTCCGGCAACCAGGACCTGTTCACGGTGCCGATCGGCATCGTCGGCACGCTGCAGGGGCAGTACACGTCGGACTACGGGGCGATCATGGCGGTCAACCTGCTCATGATCTTGCCGATCGTCGCGCTCTTCCTCGCCTTCCAGCGCTACTTCGTCGAGGGCCTGTCGCGGAGCGGCCTGCGGTGAGCTCGGGCTCCACCCGGCAGGACCCGTCCGGCTCGCGCCCTTCGGTCGAGGACGCCCGGCACTGGCTCGCCGCGGACTTCGCCGTCCAGGTCGCCGACATCGTGGAGGTCACCGGCGGTACCGACACCTCGGCCGTCGTCTGGCGCGTGGTCGACGACGCGGGGACGGCCTGGGCGGCGAAGTGGACCACCCGCCGCACGGGGACCGGCACGCGACTCGTCACGTCGATGGCCATCGCGGGCATCGAGGGCACCCCGACCGTCCTGCCGACGACGGACGGGCGCTCACGCAGCCGTCGGGCCGGCGGGAAGCTCGCATTGACCCGCTGGTCGGAGGGCGAGGACGCCGCCACCGTCGGCCTCGGCCTGGAGGCATGGGTCGCCTACGGCGCGCTGCTCGCGGACGTGCACGCACACGCCTTCCCCGTGCCGCCGCGTCGACAGGGCGCGCGTCGGGGCATCCGCCGTCGCCGGCGTCGCTACCGCGCGGAGATCCGCGCGCTCGACGCCGCAGCCGTCGGCGGGACCGACCCGGTGCTCGACCTCTGGCGTGCGGCTCGCCCCCGCATCGACCTGCTGCTGCGCGGGACCGACCTCGCATCGAGGACGTCCGCGGAGCCCGTGCCGTGCCACGGCGACCCGCACCTCGGCAACGTGCTCGTCGAGCCGGACGGCTCGCTGCGGCTGGTCGACTGGGACGAGGCGGTCGTCGGCCCGCGGGAGATCGACTTGCACCTGGTGGAGTTCAGCGTGCTGTTCCAGCCGGCGACCGCCGCGCAGCTCGCCGCCTTCCGCCGGGGGTACGGGCCGGTGGAGCTCGACGAGTGCCGGCTGGTCCGCTACGCCTGCATCCGGGCGCTCGAGGACCTGACGGCGACGATGACCGCGGCGCTCGCGAGCAGCGGGGCCGAGCGGGACGAGGAACTCCGGGTCTTCACCGGGATCCTCGCACCGACCGGATCCGCATCGCTCGTCGAGGACCGGCTGCGGGGGGCCCTGGCGGCCGAGGCGGCCTGACGTCCGTGTCAGAGCCGTCCGTGTCCGCCGCCGGACCGGGTCCGCTCAGTAGGCGGCCGACTGCCCGCCGTCGATCGGGACGACCGTCGCGTTGACGTACGAGGCGTCGTCGGACAGCAGGAAGGCGACGACCGCGGCGATCTCGGGCGCCTCGCCGTAGCGCTTCGTCGGGTTCACCTGGATGAACTCCTCGGCGGCCTTCCGCGGGTTCTCCGCGTCGATCTGCTTCATCGAGTTCTCGACCATCGGCGTCCAGATCGCACCGGGGGCGATGGCGTTGATGCGGATGCCGTACCGGCCGTACTCGACGGCGGAGTTGCGGGTGAGGCCGACCACGCCGTGCTTGGCGGCGGCGTACCCGGACTGGTTGCCGATGCCGCGGATGCCGCCGACGCTGGCGGTGTTGACGACCATGCCGGAGCCCTGCTCGCGCATGACCTTGAGGACCTTCTCGAGGCCGAGGAACACGCCGCGCAGGTTGATCGACACGACGCGGTCGAACTCGGCGGCGGTGAAGTCCTCGGTCGGGTTCTGCTTGCCCTCGATGCCGGCGTTGTTGAAGAAGCCGTCGATGCGGCCGAAGCGCTCGGTGGTCGCGGTGACGTACGCGTCGACCTGGGCCTCGTCGGAGACGTCGGCGACGGTGGTGAGGACCTGCGCGTCGGGCGTCGCCTCGCGGACGGCGGTCTCGGTGGCCGCGAGCCCGTCGGCGGAGACGTCCACCAGGGAGAGTGCCGCGCCCTCGGCGGCGAGGCGGACGGCGGTCGCGCGGCCGAGGCCGGAGCCGCCGCCGGTGATGAGGACGACGCGGTCGGTGAAGCGAGTGGTGTCGGGCATGGTGAGGCCTCCTGCGGTCTTCGACGGTGAAGTCGATGCGTCTGCATCAGCTTGTCGCCTACGCTACACCTGTCGTCCAGCAGGCCCGGTGTCAGCAGCGCGCGAGGACCCGTTCCATCGCGTCCCGCTCCGCCGGTGCGACCCAGAGCCGGTAGGTGGTCTTCACGGCGACCTGGTGCTCGACGTAGGTGCAGCGGAACGCGGTGGCGGCGGGGAGCCAGGTCGCGGCGTCGCCCGAGCGCTTCTGCGCGTTCGAGTGGCCGTCGACGGCGAACAGGTTCGCGGGGTCGTTCGCCAAGGCCTCGCGCTCGGCCTGGGACAGCTGCTGCGCGCCGGTGCGCCAGGCGTTCTCGAGCGCGACGACGTGGTCGATCTGCACGAGGGTCGAGGTGCGGTTGCCGCGCACGAAGTCAACCCGTTCGCCGGTGTACGGCGACACGAGCGTCCCGCGCAGGACCTTGCACGGCCCCTGCCGCTCGAGGTCTGTGAGGTCGCGGGCGAGGACGTCGTTGCGGGTGTCGCACCCGTTGTGGTCGACGTCGAGCCACGCGGTGCCGAAGCGTTCCTCGCGGTCGTAACCGGTCCCGGGCGCCTTCCCCTTGACGGGCAGGAGGGCGAGCTGTCGTCGAGCGGCGTCCGCTGCCGCGGCAGCGGCGGTGGTGCCGGTCGCCTCGGCCGCGTGGGACGCTTCGGTCGCCGGCCGGGAGGCGCTGCTCGCCCCCGCCCCGCCGCCCGCGCCGACCGACGGGTCGCCGCTGCTCGTCGTGGCGGCTGTCGGTGCGCGGGTCGCGTCCGTCGCGGCGTCGGCGTCGGTGTCGACCGGACCGGCGGCGTGGAGGACCGCGCCGAGGACGACGACGGCCACGACGACGCCGAGCGTGCCGAGGGTGGTGCGGGTGCGGGTGCGGCGTCGGTTCGACGTCATGGGTGGAGCCTTCGTTGATGCGGTGGTGCGACGGTGCGGTGGGACCGGTCCGGACGGACTGCCCTCGATCCTGCCGTCGAGCACCGACGGAGCCGGGCGGGACACGGCGCACCGGAGCCGGTTGTCCGCTCCGGGACGTGCCTCCGAGCACCGGGGGCCGTGCGGCGTAGACACGGGGCATGACCGATCATGCGAACCCCTCCGTGTCCGTCACCGGTGGGTCGATGCCGCTCCTGGGCTTCGGCACCTGGCAGATCCCCGACGCCGATGCGCCCGCCGCCGTGGGCGCTGCGCTCGAGGCCGGCTACCGGCACATCGACACCGCCACGGGCTACTCGAACCAGCGCGGCGTGGGCAAGGCGCTCGCCGCGTCCGGCCTGGCGCGTGACGACGTCTTCGTCACGACGAAGCTCCCGCCGGACAACGCCGACCGCGTGCGGCAGACCATCGAGGAGAGCCTCGACCAGCTCGGCCTCGACCACCTGGACCTGTGGCTCGTGCACTGGCCGCCGAACGGCGAGGCTCGTCCGGACGTCTGGGAGCAGGTCGTGCAGGCGCAGGCCGACGGGCTCACCCGCGCTGTCGGCGTGAGCAACTACTCGCTGGCGCAGATCGACGAGCTGACCGAGGCCACCGGGACCACCCCGGCCGTGAACCAGATCCGCTGGAGCCCGGCCGAGTACGACGCCGAGGTCGCCGCAGGGCTGCAGCAGCGCGGTGTGGTGCTCGAGGGCTACAGCCCGTTCAAGGCGAGCAACCTGCAGGACCCGACGCTCGTCGAGATCGCCCGGGCGCACGACGCCGACGCAGCGCAGGTCATCGTGGCGTGGCACGTGGCGCACGAGTTCGTCGTGATCCCGAAGTCGTCGAACCCGGAGCGCATTCGCTCGAACGCCGCGGGAGCGCACCTCGAGCTCTCGAGCGACGAGGTGACGCGCATCGACGGCCTCGCCGGCTGACGATCCGAACGACGGCGGGCTCAGACCGGGAACGGTCCGGGCCCGCCGTCGTCGTACAGCTCGGCGATGACGACCCCCTCGGACCGGGCGATGCGACGCAGCTTCCGGTCGAACGTCGCGAGCTGCCCGCCCGCGGCGCGTGCCGTCGCGAGGATGATCGCGTCGGGCATCTGCAGCCGCCGCCCGGCTCGGACCCGTGCAGCCGCGACGGCGGTACTGCTCGTGACCGGGAGGACGGTGACGCCGAGCCGTTCGACGGCCCCGTGCTCACGGTCTGCGTGGCCGCGCTCGGCGGGCCGCACGAGCATCTCGCCGAGCGTCAGAGCGGAGGTGCAGAACTCGTCCCACTCGTGGTCGTCGATCAGGTCGCGAGCCCGCTCGTGCGAACCGTCGTCCTCGTCGAGGAGGGCGATGACGACGTTCGCGTCGAGGACGATCACGCCGCCGGCTCGTCGGTGCGATCGCCCTCCGGCCCGTGGGACCAGGTGCCACGGCTCCCACCGGAGGAACCGCCGAGCAGGACTTCGTTGCCGTTGGGGAGTCGGAAGACGGAGACGCCACGAGCTGGGTCGTGTCCGATGACGCCCGACCGGCGGAGGGCGATCGGCGGGTCCGCGCTCAGGCCGTGGCGCGGGTCGACGGGCGGCGTGACGACGTTCAGGATCGGTTCGACGAGCATGGCGCGACGCTACCGAGGTCCTCGGCCGGCGACCAAGACCTTCGTAGGTCGCATGCGCAGAGCCGGACCGGGCGTCAGGCGAGCAGGGAGCGGATGTCCTCGGCGGTCAGGTCGTCGGCGAACAGGGCGTCGTCGTCGATCATCGTGGCGAACAGCTCGGCCTTCTTCGCGGCCAGGGCCAGGACCTTCTCCTCGATCGTGTCCTCCGCGATGAAGCGCTGCACGTTCACGGAGCGGGTCTGGCCGATGCGGTGCGTCCGGTCCACCGCCTGGGACTCGGCGGCGGGGTTCCACCACGGGTCGAGCACGAACACGGTGTCGGCCTCGGTGAGGGTCAGGCCGAAGCCGCCGGCCTTGAGCGAGATGAGGAACGCCGGCGCCGTGCCGGTGCGGAAGCGGTCGATGACCTGCGGGCGCTTCCGGGTCGACCCGTCGAGGTACTCGTAGCCGATCCCGCGGGCGTCGAGGGCGTCGGCGACCATGCGCAGGAACGTCGTGAACTGGCTGAAGACGAGCGCCCGTCGGCCCTCGGCGGCGAGCTGCTCGAGTTCGTCGAGCAGCAGGTCGAGCTTGGCCGAGGGGACCGGGTCGCCGGGCTCGGTGGCGTCCTGCACGAGTGCCGGGGACAGGGCGAGCATGCGCAGCAGGGTGAGCGACCGGAAGACGATCATCCGGTTCCGGGCGAGGTCGTCGATGAGGTCGAGGACCTTGAGGCGCTCCCGGTTCAGCGTCCGCTCGTACAGCGCGCGGTGCGCCGGGTCGAGCGTCACGCGGACGACCTGCTCCTGCTTCGGCGGGAGGTCCGCGGCGACGCTCTCCTTCGTCCGTCGGAGCATGAGCGGTCGGATCCGCCGACGGAGCCGGGCGGTGAGCTCCGCGCGGGCCTGGCCCCGCAGGTCCGGCGAGCCGAGCGGCTTGACGTAGTCGTCGCCGAACCGCGACCACGAGGACAGCAGCCCGGGAGCGACGACGTGGAACAGCGCCCAGAGGTCGGTGAGACCGTTCTCGAGCGGGGTGCCGGTGATCGCGAATTTCACCGGGGCGGGCAGGTCGACCGCGGCCCGGTGCGTCTGCGACTGCGGGTTCTTCACGAACTGCGCCTCGTCGAGCACGAGGGCCGACCACGGCAGCTCGGCGTACTCGGTCGCGTCGAGCCGGAGGAGTGCGTACGACGTCACGACGACGTCCGAGGCCGCGGCCGCGCGGGCGATCCGGGCGTGGTCCTTCAGCGAGGTCGCCGTGATCGTCGTCACGCGCAGCGACGGGGTGAAGCGTGCCGCCTCGTCCGCCCAGTTGCCGACGACCGAGGTCGGGGCGACCACGAGGAACGGTGGTCCGTCCGGTTCGGTGGCGCGTGCGGCGGCGACCATCGCGAGGACCTGCAGCGTCTTGCCGAGGCCCATGTCGTCGGCGAGCACCCCACCGATGCCGTGCTCGCGCAGGAACCGCAGCCACGCGTACCCGGCGTGCTGGTACGGCCGCAGCTCCGCGTGCACGGTGTCGGGCACGGGGACGTCGCCCGGGGGTGTGGCGTCGAGCAGGCCCGCCGCGATCCGCTGCCACCGGTCGTCGTGCTCGGACTCGTCGGCGAGCTGGTCGAACTCCGACCAGCTGCCGGCCTGCAGCGGGGTCACGGTGAGCGGCTGGTCGGGCTCCCACTCGTCGAGCTCGCGGGCCTCCTCGATGACCTCCTTGAGCCGGTCGAACGCCGGGTCGGCGAGCGACAGGTAGGAGCCGTCGACGAGCTTCATCCGCCGGTCGCGCTTCGCGAGCGCCCGGAGCAGCGGCGTGAAGGGGAGCTGTCGACCGTTGACCGTGACGAAGATGCCGAGGTCGAACCAGTCGTGCTTGGTGGACGGCATCGTCGTGACGCGGATGTGCGGTCGACCACTGAGCCGTTCGTGTTCGGTCGGCTCACCCTGCACGACGGTGCGGACACCGAGTCCGGGCAGGGCCGGCAGGAGCTCGTTCACGAAGACGGCGGCGTCGGCGTCCTCGACGGTGCCGTCCTCGAACCAGGCCAGGCCGCCGCCGGGCCCGGACGACTCGGTCTCGTCGGCGGCGTGCAGCGCGGACAGGTCGGGCAGCGGACCGTGCAGGGCGACCGGGTCCTTCCGGCCGTCGACGTGCCAGCGCCACTGCAGGTGCACGCGGTCGTCGGTGCGCGGGGCCCGTGCGGGCTCGAACGTCACCGTGAGCACGAGCTCGGGCGGGGTGCGCTCGGGCAGCTCGACCGATCCGTCGGAGCTGACCAGCCCCAGCGCCCCGCGGAGGCGCGGCGACCAGTCCGCCAGGAACTCGTCGACGGCCTCGCTCGGGACGGTGATGCGGGAGCCCTCGACGAGCATCCGACGCTGGTCCTCGGGGACGGGCGACGGCGTCGGGGCCAGCGTGACGTGGAACTCGGGGCTCTCGCGGAAGGCGTAGACCCCGTGGTCTCCGATCGTCCGAGCGGCGCTCTCGGGGACGGGACGGCCGTCGACGACCGCGCTCGCACCGATGACGAGCGCACCGTCGTGGCGGGCAGCGTCGAGGAGCACGCGGGCCTCGGCGCCGAGGACGGCCCCGCCGTCACGCTTGCCCGTGACGAACGCGATGCCGAGCCCTGGTGCCTGCTGCAGCAGCGGCCAGAGCAGCGGACTGCCGAAGTCGTCGAGGTGCACCCAGTCGCTCTCGCCCGGCAGCCCGGCGAGCTGTCCGGCCCGGTGCAGCGCCGAGAACTGCAGGAACCAGGCGTGCTGCTCCGGCGCGATGCCGAGCCGGTTCATCGAGTAGGGGAGCGTGCCCCAGGTGAGCTGCCCGCGCACCCAGTTGCCGGCGGCGCTGCGCGTGACGGGGCGGACGCCGAGCCGGACGCTCCGCGAGCGGGTCGGCAGCGCGCGGCCGGCCGCCCGTGCGCGCGAGGCGAGCGCGGCGGGGACCGCGTCCCGCAACTCGAACTGGAGGCCGATGGGCGTGCCCTGCGGGGTGACCACCCGGTCGTCGTCACCGGCGAGGCGGGCGAGGTCGTGCCTCCAGTCCGGGGCTGCCGGTGCGCTCACCGGGGCGCTCGTCCGGGGACCGGCAGCGGCCGCGAGGGCGCGGGCGTTGACGGTGAGGAGCGCGGCGGCGACGTGCTTGCAGTCGCCCCCGAGGGGACAGGAGCAGGTGCTGCGGACCGGGCGGACGAACTCGCCGCGGGCGGCCGTCGTCTCGACGCGGAGCTCGTACGGCTCGTCGGCGGAACCGGACACGGCCGCCGTGACCGTCCCGTCGTCGTCGTGCCAGGTGGCGTCCTCGACCAGACCCGCTCGGACGACGTCACGGGCCCGACCGAACGTCTGCGGGCCGACGAAGCGGATGACGTCGACGGCGTCGATCATCGGGGCGGCGGGCACGGACCCATCGTGCCAGGTGGGACCGACAGGCACGGCCCGTCATCTGGGGGCGTCGCGCACCGCCGGGAAGGTGCAGGATCGGAGCGTGCTGCAGTCACTGGTGTACATGAGTTCCGCCACCGAGCCGTTCGACGAAGACGCACTCGAGGCGGTGCTCGAGCACGCGCGCGCACGGAACACCGAGGACGGCCTGTCCGGGATGCTCGTGCACCGCGGTGGCCGCTTCATGCAGCTGCTCGAGGGCCCGTACGACGCGGTGATGGCGACCTACTCACGGATCGTCGAGGACCCCCGGCACGACGAGGTCCGGCTGCTCGTCGAGGAGTCGATCCACACGCGGCGCTTCCCGGAGTGGTCGATGGCGTACGACCGCGAGTCCGACGGCGTCGCGGTGCCGGAGGGGTTCAGCACGTTCCTCGACCATGGTGACCACAGCGCCGACGCCAGCCGTCCGCGGGAGCTGCTCCGCTGGTTCCGGAACCACCCGATGGCGGACCCGACGGCGTCGAAGGGCAAGCACCGGCGCGACGCCTGAGCCTGACCGGGTCGGTCGCCTGCACGGGCGCCGAGCGGTCGCTCGGGCCGGTCATACTGGTCCGGTGACGACACTGCGAGGCACGATCCGCTCGACCGAGACGCGCGAGGCCGAGGGGTACGCGACCTCCGTGGTCGCGGCGAAGGAGGCCGCGGTCGCCGCGCTCGACCTCGACGGGTTCGCGCTGACGCAGACGAACGCCGTCGAGAGCAAGGCCACGGGGGAGACCACGATCCGGGCGACGGCGCGGTCGACGGCCACGCGGGAGCACGAGGCGTCCGGCCCGAACTACACGGCGGCGCTCGCGGCGTACCGCGACTCCGTGCCGGACGGGTGGGAGGCGCAGCACGTGTGGGTCGTCGCGGAGTAGCCCTGGTCAGAATGACTGGTCGCGACAGCGGTGCGGATGCTCCTAGGCGTCCGCACCGCCTTCGTCTGTCAGCCAGATGAGCCCGGGAGCGCCTGCCTTGTCGGTGGACAGGATGGCGAGGTCCAGAGCGGCGCCCCGGCGTGCTGCTTCCCCGCGCGCCCATGACGACGCTTCGCTGATGGTCGCGCCGGAGATCTCCTCGCAGTCCAGGTGGGTTCGCCCCTTGGTCCAGAAGAACGCTCGCAAGCGTGGGGTGGCCGTTTCCCATTCCGTGTCTCGCTCGTCGACCGTCTTGTGGTCCATCAAGCCCTCCTTTAGCGACTGAAGGCAGCCTACGATGCGTGTTGAGCGCTCACGTGCCGCGCTGCTGGTTCGCGTTCCTCATCCACTTCCCACGCCAGATGTCCCGCCGCTGGTCAGCGTTCACGTACACCGCTCCATCGGCCGTGTGGGTCTTCAGCCCGACCTGCTGGATGGAGCGGTTCAGGGTCTGCGGGGTGATCTGCATCATTCCGGGCGGCCTGCTTCTTCGTCTGCCCTTGGCCGGCTCCGCGACTTCCTCGGAGCGCAAGTCCTGCAGGAGGTCGGCGAGGTCTCGCTCCTGCAACAGCGCGGCAGTGTCGCCCTTGAGACCGCAGGCGGAGCACACGAGCGTGGATGCTTCAGCTGCTCCGAGCACCACTGGACACTCACTGACGGTTCGCCGCATACGGGGCACAGGCGGGGGGACACAGGTCGGGGTCCACGCCGACCGCTGATCCTGCGGACGATCTGCGGACTATCGAGATTGAGACGCGTCGGATGTCGCCAGCTTGCTGTGCTTCCGCGAGTACCCGAAGTGCACGCCGAGCCCGATCGCGAACCAGATCGCGAAGCGCACCCACGTCTCCCACTGCAGGAACGTCACGAGCCACAGCGACGCGACCACCCCGATGATCGGCACCACCGGCATGAAGGGCAGCCGGAACTGCCGGTCGAGGTCGGGCTGGCGGTAGCGCAGCACGATCACCGCCGAGCAGACCACCACGAACGCGAGCAGGATGCCGATGTTCGTCAGCTCGGCGACGATGCCGATCGGCAGCAGGCCGGCGAGCACCGCCGACGCGATGCCGAGGATCCACGTGACCCGGGTCGGCACGTGGCGCTTCGGGTCGGTCTTCGCGAACCACGCCGGCATGAGGCCGTCGCGGCTCATCGAGAACCAGACGCGCGACGCTCCGAGCATGAAGGTCACGAGGACGGTCACGATGCCGACGATGGCCCCGATCGCGATGACGTTCGCGACGCCGCCGAGCCCGACCGACGCGAACGCCGACGAGAAGCCCGAGGCCGGGTCGATGTCGGTGTACTTCTGCATCCCCGTCAGCACCAGGGTTGCCAGCACGTAGAGGACCATCGCGATGCCGAGCGACAGCAGGATCGCCTTCGGCATGTGCTTCCGGGCGTCGGTGGACTCCTCGGCGGCGGTGGACATGGCGTCGTAGCCGAACACGGCGAAGAACACGGTCGCGGCGCCGGTCATCACGCCGCCGAACCCGAACGGGAAGTACGGCGAGTAGTTGGCGCTGTTGATGTGGAACACCCCGAGCACGACGATGAGCACCACGAGCGCGACCTTGATCGCCACCGCGACGAGTTCGAAACGGGCGGCGCTGCGGATGCCCCGGGTGAGCACGAAGGCCGTGAGCAGGCAGAGCACGATCGCGAAGACGTCGACCACGTGACCGTCACCGGTGCCGGGAGCGCCGAGCATCCAGGCGGGCAGGTCGATGCCGAACTGGCCGACGAGGAAGCCGACGTACCCGGAGATGCCGATCGCGACGACGGCCACGATCGCGGTGTACTCGAGCAGCAGGTCCCAGCCGATGAACCAGCCGACGACCTCGCCGAGCACGGCGTACCCGTACGTGTAGGCGCTGCCGGCCTTCGGGATGAGCCCGGCGAACTCGGCGTACGACAGGGCTGCAGCAGCACTGGCGACGCCGGCGACCAGGAAGCTGATGAGGACCGCCGGGCCGGCGACCCCGTTCGCCACGGTGCCCGCGAGCGTGAAGATGCCGGCGCCGATGATGCCGCCGATGCCGATCGCGGTGAGCTGCCAGAGGCCGAGGTGCCGTTTCAGGCCGCCCTCGCCGCCCTCGCCCTCGGCGCCGTCGTCGATCGTGTCGATCGGCTTCCGTCGGAAGATGCCCTGTGTCGTCGTCGTCACGCGCCCACTCTGCTCCTCCTGCGGCGGCGGTGGTAGACCCGACCCCATGCGCCCCACATCGAGGACCGAACCCGGACCCGGCCAGGAGTCCGTCTGGGACTACCCCCGCCCGCCCGCCGTCGAGACCGTGCCCGAGCGGGTCGTCGTCCGCCTCGGCGGATCGGTCGTGGTCGACACCACCGACGCCGTCCGCGTGCTCGAGACCTCGCACCCGCCGGTGTACTACGTGCCGATGGCGGGCGTCGAGCTCCGACCGGCGGACGGGTCGAGCATGTGCGAGTTCAAGGGCCGAGCACGGTACTTCGACGTCGTCGGCGGGGACGGCGTCGTCGCACCCCGTGCCGCGTGGAACTACCCGACCCCGGAGCCGGGGTACGAGGACCTCCGCGACAAGGTCGCGATCTACCCGTCGGCGATGGACTCGTGCGAGGTCGGCGGCGAGGTGGTGCAGGCGCAGGAGGGCGACTTCTACGGCGGGTGGATCACGTCCCGCGTGGTCGGACCGTTCAAGGGCGGCCCGGGCACCCTCGGGTGGTGAGGGACGTGGCGGGCGCGACCCGCGCCTCCCGTCCGGCTCAGCGTCGCGCGTAGGGCGACCAGAACGGCGGCGGGAACCCGCCGCCCGTGGCGAAGGTGAGCAGCTGCCAGGCCATCATCACCAGGCCGATCGCGGCGAGCACCAGACCCACCCAGGCCCACACCCGCACGGCCCGACGCCGGCCGGCGATGCGGACCGCCCGCAGGCCGCACAGCACGCCGACGAGGCCGAAGACCGCACCGAGGAACACGTGCCGGGCCATGCCGGCGGCGGGGACGATGATGCCCATCCAGAGCGACAGCGGGGCGAGCAGGACGGCGACCGTCGCCAGCGCGGCGGGTGGCTCGTGGTCCCGAGCGACGGCTCCCATACGTCCGAATGTACCGACCTGCGAGCGCACCCGCGCGTCCCAGCGTGGGGGACTGCCGGGGGAGCCGGCCCACCCGCCACGCCGGACGGCGGCGGTGCGAGCGAGCACGATGGACGCATGCGTACCTTCGTCCGTGTCCTCCTCGGCCTCGCGCTCGTCTTCGCCGGCACGAGCCACCTCACCTTCGCTCGCCGCGACTTCCGGGCTCAGGTCCCGGACTTCGTGCCGCTCGACACGGACACGACCGTGCTCGCCTCCGGGGTGGCAGAGATCGGTCTCGGGAGCGCGATCCTGCTCGCACCGCGCCGCCGGCGGAAGGCCGTCGGCAGCATCGCGGCGCTGTTCTTCACGGTGATCTTCCCGGGCAACCTCTCGCAGTGGGTCAACCGCCGCAGCGCGTTCGGCCTCGACACGGACGAGAAGCGCGTCGCCCGGCTGTTCGGGCAGCCCCTCCTCATCTGGGCCGCCCTCTGGTCGACGCGCGGCTCCGTCGGCGCCCGTCGCTGATGGTCCGGCCGGCCGCGCCGCACGACCCGGACGTCGCGTCCGGGCGGCGGACCGCGGTCGGGACGGCCGCGCGGGACGACCCGGGGTCGCCGACGGTCGGACGGGAGGCTCGGCACACCCTCCAGGGGCGCCGGCACGTCGTCGACGTGGTCGCGACGGTCGTCCTGCTGGTGCTGTCGGCGGTCGAGTCGGTGGCCGCCGCGGGCGGCATCGTCTTCCTGTCGATGGCCTTCCACTCGTGCTCGGCCCCGGGCAACGCCTGCGACGTCGGGCTGGGCGGTGCCGTGGTGTACGCGGGGCCGGTCGTCGTGGCCCTCGTCTTCGTGACGGTGACGGTCGCGTGCGTGCTGCGACTGGTGCGGCGTCGGTGGGCGTGGCCCGTCGCGCTCGTCGGCATCGCGGCGCAGGTCGTCGTGTTCTCGGGTGCCCTGCTGCTCGTCGACAGCGCCGTGCAGCACGGTGTCTGACGTGCGTGCTCCTGCACAGCTCTCCTTCTGAGGGCGTCGGTCCACAACCGGGTGCCGCTGTGCTGTGTGGGCGTCGCCTCGGCGCGATGCTCGGAGCATGACCGGAACCGACGTGCTCGACCACCTGTTCACCACACCCGCCCGCACCGACGCCGACGTCGTCGCCCTCGTGACGGGCGTCGTCGGGACGCCGCTCCGACGGCAGTGCTGGGTGCTGTTCCTCGACGAGCGGGCGCTCCCGGTGCCGTTCCTGCTGCCGGTGTCGGACCTGCCGCTGCAGCCGGACGACCACGTCGAGGACTTCGCGACGCTCGTTGCCGAGGTCTGCGTGGACGAGTCGGCGACGGAGGTCGTGCTCGTCTGGGAACGCCCCGGCGCGACCCGGCTCTTCCCCGTCGACCGGGAGTGGGTCGAGGCGTGCGACCGCGCCTTCGCGGAACGTGCTGTGCGGCTGCGTGCGCAGGTCGTCGTGCACGCCGGGGGCGCGCGCGTGGTCGAGCCCGACGAGCCCGACGAGCCCGACGACCTCGAGCTCAGCCCTGCGGTGCCGTGTCCGGGACGGTCTGCCCGGTGAGACCCTCGACGACGGCCTTCGCCTCCGGCCAGAACTTCGCGTAGTGGTCGGGGTCTGCGTTGATCTGCACCGCGTGCGCCATCTCGGTCGGCGACATCGTCTTCCAGCCGGGGGTCTTCACGAGCTTCGTGTAGAACATCGTCGCCGCGGTGTACGGGTCCATCCGCTGCTCGTAGGTGCCCCACGCGCCGTTGTCGCGCTGCTGGAACAGCCCGCGGCTGTCGGGTCCGGCGGCGTCGCCGTGGTCGAGGTTCACGAGGCTCGACTCGCCGATCGCGGTCATCACCCCGACCGCCTGGGTGTGCGGACCGATGCCGAGTGCCTGCGCGGCGTCGATGACGTGGGCGGCGTTCACCAGGCGGTCCTGGCAGAAGCCGCCGACCGGACCGGCGGGGACCACGATGCCGCCGACCGTGACCGACGGCTTCTCGGGGCACGCCGGGGCCGCCGTGACCTCGCGGGCAGCGCCGGTGAGCGAGTGCACCGCGATGACGACCACCACGACCACGCCGATGACGGCCGCGACCACGCCGGCGCCGAACACCGAGGCGATCGTGATGCCGACGCGGCGCATGCGGGGGTCCTTCCGGGCGGGGCGGACCGGCGGTGGTGCCGCGGCCCGTCGAGTGCAGAGCACGACGAGCGTAGGTGCACCGGCTGGGAACCGCACCCGCCCGATCGGGGGTGTCGCGCCCTCGGGCGGTCGCGCCGCCGGTCAGTCGCGACGGCGGCGGAACAGGCCGGTCGCCGACAGTGCGATCACGACGATCGACCCGATCGAGATCGCGAAGATGACGTCGACCGCGTCCATCATGCCGTCCGGTCGTCGCCGGGATCGCGGTCGTCGCCCCGGTGCACGACCGCGGTGGGCTCGGTGACCAGCCCGGTCGGGGCCTTCTCGGCCTGCTTGCGGCCGTGCGTGAACCACGTGACGACCCAGAGCAGCACGCCGAGGGCCAGGAGCGCTCCCGCGATCTGGTACTGCTGCGGGTCGCGTCCGGACGAGAACGGCACCACGAGCCACACGCAGGTCACGACACCGATGACGGGGATCACGACCCCGGCGCGGAAGTGCTTGTGCTCCACGCGGTCGCGACGGAGCACGAGCACCGCGGCGTTGACGACGGCGAACACCGACAGCAGGAGCAGCGACGTCGTGCCGCCGAGGACGACGACGATGGGGGAGTCGGGGTCGAGCGAGACCCAGCCGATGAGCAGCAGCGAGATGGCCGTCGTGAAGACGATGGCCGTCGACGGCGTGCGACGGGTCGGCGACACCCGCGACAGGAAGCCGGGCAGGACACCCTGCTTGCTCATGCCGTACAGCAGTCGCGACGCCATCATCATGTTGATCAGCGCGGTGTTGGCCACGGCGAACATCGAGATGAAGGGCAGCAGGTCGGCGATCGGGAAGTCCGGGGCGGCGGTCTGCACGGTGGTCACGAGCGGCGTCTCGTTACCGGCGAGCTCGCCGATGGGCACGATCGCCACGGCGCAGATCGACACGAGCACGTAGATGACCGCCGTGATGCCCAGGCCGGTCAGCATCACCTTCGGGAAGATCCGCGACGGGTCCTTGGTCTCCTCGGCCATGTTCACCGAGTCCTCGAAGCCGACCATCGCGAAGAACGCCAGCGACGTCGCGGTGGACACCGACAGCAGCAGCGACTTGTCCTCGGGGGTGTCGAACATCACGACCCGCGAGAAGTCCGCGTTGCCGCCCGCGATCGCCCAGAAGCCGATGAGGATGACCATCACGAGCCCGGACAGCTCCACGAGGGTGAGCACGACGTTCGTCTTCACGCTCTCGCTGACACCGCGGAAGTTCACCGCCATCACCGCGAGCATGAACCCCATCGCGATCAGCATCACGACGGCGTTCGGCAGCTCGAGCCCGAACCCGACGCCGAGGTTCGCGGCGAACGCACGTGACGCGGTGGACGCCGACGTGATGCCGGAGCACATCACGATGAAGGTCACGATGAACGTGACGAAGTGGATGCCGAACGCCTTGTGCACGTACAGCGCGGCGCCCGCCGTCTGCGGGTACTTGGTGACGAGCTCCAGGTACGAGAACGCGGTGAGCAGTGCGACCGCGAACGCGATGAGGAAGGGGAGCCACGCTGCTCCGCCGACCTCGGCCGCGACCTGCCCGGTCAGCGCGTAGACGCCGGTGCCGAGGATGTCGCCGACGATGAAGAGCAGCAGCAGCTTGGGGCCGAGCACGCGCTTGAGCGTCGGCTGTTCCTGCTGCTGGCGGTCCGTGTTGGTGGTGGCCATGCGTCACCCTTTCCCGGTTGGAGGCTCGCTGTCAACTTCCTCAGACTCCTCCCGGGGTGCCGCAACACGCCCGTAGCGCGGCCGCCGAGCGCTTCCGAGGGGGCGGTGGCTACGCTCCGAGCCATGTACGACGATTCCGACACCACCGAGGAACCCGTCGAGTTCGCCGACTTCAACGCGAAGCTGCTGGTGCTCGACGTCCTCTGCTACGACCTCGACGTGCTCGAGCCGTACGCCCCCGACGAGGACGAGGACACCGGCGAGGACCTGGACGTCGAGGGCCAGGACGACCGCGCGCGCCAGTACTACGACGAGCTCGACCTCCTGCCGTCGCACCTGGCCCTGGTGACCGAGCTGACCGTCGACACCGACCTCGAGGTCCTGCAGGACGTGCACCCCGGCTGGGACGGCTCTGACGACCGGTACGACCCGCAGAACTGGGACGACCTGCTCGACCTCCCGGCCCTGGCCACCGTCTACGCCGCGGCACCGCTGCCCGCGCACGTGGCCGACCGGCTCGCTGCGAAGGGCGTCGAGGTGCAGTCCGCCTGACCGGCCCGTGGCCCGCTCGTCGTCGGCGGCGAGTTTGCGACGTTGCACGCGTCGATCGACACGTGTGATGTCGCTCCGTGCGTCCGCACCGGATGCGGGCGCATCGTCCGACATCGCGCTCGTCGAACGACGCGTGCGATGTCGCAGATCGTGTGCGACCGAGCCGCGGAACGGCCGGCCCGCCCGCGCCCGCTACCGCTACCGCCGCAGCGCCCGCACCTGCTCGGTGAACTGCGCGGCGCCGCCCTGCGCCGGGTGCCGCACGGCCTCGGCCTCGATGCCGGCCAGCGCGAGCGCCCCCTGCGCCTTCCGCCCGACGGCGACCACGCGGACCGCCCGGTCGACCTCGAGCGCGCGCAGCAGCGCGAGCGCGACCGGGGCGCCGTCGCGGACCTCGGCCGGTCGCGGCGTCCGGTTCGTCAGCCGGTCCGGCGCGACGAACGGGTGGTGCGGGAAGATCGCCCACGCCAGGGGGAGCGGCCCCGACCAGCCCGACAGTGCGGCGTGCACGACGCGCGAGGACGCCTCCCACGGAGCCGTCGGCGCGGGCGGGGCCTGCACCGGGAACCCGAGCGCGTCGAGCTCTCGCATGCTCGTGAACGGGACGCCCGTGTTCGTCATGCCGCGCCAGCCGGGGGCCTCGGCGACGAGCAGCGTGTCCGCCGAGGTCCCGACGTGCTCGAGGTAGGCCGCGAGGTTCGCGCGACGGAGCCGTCCGTCCGGGGTGCCGGGGTCGTAGAGCGCCTCGGCGTCGTCGGCCACCGGCACCGCGTCGAGCGCGGCCCAGAACCCGTCGAACCGGCCGCTCGCCGTCGTCGGGGTCCCGTCGGCCATCAGGCCCGCCCGAGCACCCGGCGGTAGACGTCCTCGAGCCCGGCCGCCGACTGCTCCCAGCTCAGGCGCTCGGCGTGCTCCCGCCCGGCCGCGGCCAGGCCGGCGGCGTAGTCGGTGTCCGTCAGGATGCGCTCGATCTCCGCCGCCCACACGGCCGGGTCGCGCGACTCGAGCACCACCCCGGTCTCGCCGTCGACCACGGCCTCGCGCAGCCCGCCGGCGGCCGCGGCGACGACGGGCACGCCGGACGCAGACCCCTCCAGCGCCACGAGGCCGTACGTCTCGGAGTGCGACGGCACGAGCACGGCTGCCGCGCCCCGGAACAGGAACGCCAGGTCGGCCCGCGACTGCGGACCGATGAAGGTGACGCGGTCGGCGATGCCGTGCGCGGCGGCGAGCCGACGCAGCTCCGCCACGTGGTCGCCCGCCTCGCTCGAGGCGTCGCCCGCGATGACGAGGGTGGGGCGTGCCTCCCGGCTGATGCCCGCGACCGCCTCGATGGCGAGGTCCAGGCCCTTCAGCGGCTGCACGCGCGCCGCGGCGACGACGTACGGCGAGGCGGCGCGACGCGCGCCGACGGCGGCCGGTCGGAAGACGGACCCGTCGACGCCCGGCGGGACGATCCAGACCCGGTCGTCACGGCCACCGAGACGGTCCCGGACGGTCGACGCCTCGGCCGCCGAGACCACGACGACCGCGTCGGACTCCTGCGCCAGTAGCCGCTCCCCGGCGGGCCGGCCGGCCGACTCGGGGCGCTCGCCCTCGGACAGCGGGGTGTCCGAGTCGGCGGCGATCGAGTGGAACGACTGCACGTGCGGGATGCCGCGCTCGCGGGCGACCGGGAGTGCGGCCGCGCCGGAGAACCAGTGGTGCGAGTGCAGCACGTCGTAGGGGCCGAGTGCCTCGAGCCCGCGGCGGAACGGCTCGATGAACGCATCGTGCTCGCCCTTCGGCACGGGCTGCGCGGGGCCGGCGGACAGGAACCGCAGGCAGACGCCCGGCACGAGCGAGACGCTGTCCGGCTGCGTCGGGTCGGAGCGCCGCGTGATGATCTCGACGTGGTGTCCGCGGTCCGCGAGTGCCTCGGCCTGGTGACGGACGACGACGTTCATGCCGCCGACCTCGCCGGAGCCGGGTTCGTCGCCGGGGGAGGTGTGCAGCGACACCAGCCCGATGCGCAGGGGTTCGGTGGTGGTGCTCACGTCGTCAGCCTACTCAGCGGGTCGCCGCTGGGACGGGCGGGCGGGTGCCACCACGACGGGTCTCCGGCCCGCGTCGTCCGGCGGGTCGGACGGGAGGGCCGGATCACCTCCCAGCACCTGCACCCGTCGGTCGCCGTGCCGCTCCCAGAACGCGGCGGTCCAGGCGCACAGGGCACCGTCGAGCAGGTCCTCCCGGTGCTTGTGCGTCGGTCCGTGCAGCACCGAGGGGTCGGCGAGCCCGGCGGTGAGCGGGTGGGAGTCGAGCAGCAGCGGCGGGTCGAGCGGCGTCGTCCGGAGCCGGTGCACGAGGTCGTCGAAGGCTGCGGCGCGGGCCGTGCGGGCCTCCGCGGCGGGCACCCGCAGGTCGAGGCGCTTGTAGCGGGGTCGCTCCACGTCGTAGCCGAGCTCCTCGACGCCGACGAGCGTCGTGTACGGGTAGCACTCGAACGCGGCCGGGCCGGTCCGCGCGTGCATCCCCGCGGTGTCCGACACGTACCCGACGCCGAGTTCCGTCAGCCGTTCGAGCAGCCGGGCGCCGGCGCTCGCCGCGGACGCGAGGTTCGTCGGGTTCGCCGCGACCTTCCACCGGCCGTAGCGCTGCCCGACCTGGCGCTCGGCCTCGCGGATCCCGGTCGGGTTCGTCACCACGAGGGACGCGTCGACGGCGACCAGGGTGCGCGGCCCGAGGTGCTCCGCGATCCAGTCGGTGACGGCGTCGACCCCGCGGGCCCACCCGGCGTCCGTGATCGCCCCGTCAGCGTCCATCGCGACGAGACCGGTCTCGTTCGCGGGCTTCCGTCCGGAGCCGAGGCCCCACGCCAGGTCCACCCCGAGGTACGCCGTCACCCCTCCATCGTGCACGCCACGGGTCGGGCCCGTGTACCGTCCGCTGCATGGCGAGCGAGGCGACGACGCTGACGGTCCCGGGGCCGCACGGCGGCCGGGAGGTCCGGATCAGCAGTCCGTCGCGGGTGCTCTTCCCCGAGCCGGGGATCACCAAGCTCGAACTCGCGCAGTACCTCGTGACCGTCGGGGACGCGTTCGTCCGGGCCAACGGCGACCGCCCGATCTCCCTGCAGCGCTACGGCGCCGGGATCGACGGCGACTCGTTCTTCTCGAAGAACCCGCCGAAGGGTGCGCCCGACTACGTCCGCGACGTCGTGGTGACGTACCCGAGCGCCCGTTCGCACCCGCAGCTCGTGATCGACGAGCCAGCGGTCGCCGTGTGGGCGGCGCAGATGAACACCGTCGTCTTCCACCCGTGGGCCAGCCGTGCCGGTGACCCCGACCACCCGGACCAGCTCCGCATCGACCTCGACCCGCAGCCGGGCACCGACTTCCACGACACGGTGCCGGTCGCGCACGAGCTCCGTCGGGTCCTCGGCGACGTCGGGCTGTCGGCGTGGATCAAGACGAGCGGCAACCGCGGGCTGCACGTGTTCGCGCCGATCAAGCCGGAGCACGAGTTCCTCGACGTCCGGCACGCCGTGATCGCCGCCGCCCGGGAGCTCGAGCGGCGGATGCCCGACCGGGTGACGACGGCGTGGTGGAAGGAGGAGCGCGGGCAGCGCGTCTTCGTCGACTTCAACCAGGCGAACCGCGACCGGACGATGGCGGGCGCGTACAGCCCGCGTGCGCTCGCCCACGCCAGCGTCTCGACGCCGATCACGTGGGACGAACTGGACACCGCTGACCCGACGACCTTCACGGTCCGGTCGGTCCCGGAGCGCCTCGCAGCGGTCGGCGACCCCTGGGAAGCGATGCACGACGAGCCCGGGAACATCGCGCCGCTGCTCGCGTGGTGGGAGCGCGACCTCGGCGACGGCCTCGGTGAGCTGCCGTTCCCGCCCGACTTCCCGAAGATGCCGGGGGAGCCGCCCCGCGTACAGCCGTCGCGGGCGAAGAAGGCCTGAGCCCGCCCGGACCGCTACGGCGTCAGGCCGCGGTGAGGTCCTCGCTGCGCCGGTCGGTCTCGGCCACGCGCGAGGTGTGCATCGGGAGGGTCACGCTCGCCGTGTGCAGGCGGGTGAGGCGGGACCAGGTGCCGCGGTGTGCGTCGCTGATGCCGTCGATGATCATGTCCCGCTCCCGTTCCCCGCACCCGAAGGCCGCGTCCTCGATGTCGCTAGTTAGCCTAACTACTGTGATCATATTGGTCGGCAGGTGAACGGTGCAACCGTCAGCGGAGCACGTCGCGCAGGTCGTACGCAGATGGGACATCGAGCTGCTCGAACCCGCACGACCGGGCGTCCCGGTCGGGCCGCCAGCGCTCGAACTGCACGGTGTGCCGGAACCGGTCGCCCTCCATCTGGTCGTACCGCACCTCGAGCACCCGCTCCGGCGCCAGCCGGACGAACGACGTGTCGCGACCCGACGAGAACCGTGAGCGTTCCCCGTCACCGGTGACGGGCCTCCCGTCCGCATCCCGGAGCACGACGGGGTCGAGCTCCTCGACCAGCTCGCGCCGTCGCTTGTCCGTGAAGGCCGAGACCCCGCCGACCTGGCGGAGCTCGCCCCCGTCGTCGTACAGCCCCACGAGCAGCGACCCGACGCCGGAGCCGCTCTTGTGCACGCGGTACCCGATCGCGACGACGTCCGCGGTGCGGTGGTGCTTCACCTTGAGCATCGTGCGCTTGTTCGGCTCGTAGGGCTTCACGCGCGGCTTCGCGACGACGCCGTCCAGGCCGGCGCCCTCGAAGGTGGTGAGCCACTCGCGTGCGAGGTCGACGTCGAGGGTGGTCTGCGTCACGAAGAGCGGGTCGCGCATGCCCTCGGCGAGGCTCTCGAGCCGCTCCCGCCGCTCGTCGAAGGGCAGGTCGACCAGCTCCGATCCGTCGACGGCGAGCAGGTCGAACGCGACGAACTGCGCGGGCGTCTCGACGCTGAGCTTGCGGATGCGGGACTCGGCGGGGTGGATGCGCTGTGACAGGGCCTCCCAGTCGAGGTGCTCGGCGCCGCGCTCGCCGGATCGGAGGACGACCTCGCCGTCGAGCACGACCGGGTGGTCGCGTCCGCCGAACTGCTCGCGGAACGCGTCGACGAGCTCCGGGAAGTACCGGGTGAGGGGCTTCGCGCCGCGGCTGCCGATCTCGACGTCGTCGCCGTCGACGGTGACGATGCCGCGGAAGCCGTCCCACTTCGGCTCGTACCGCAGGCCGCCCCGCACGCTGTCGGGATCGGGGACGGTGGCGATGGCCTTGGCGAGCATCGGTGCGATCTCCATGGGACCTGTCTACTCGGCCGTGCTCACCGGGTCGGGCCGGGAGGCGCGGTGCGGCCTGCGCAGCGTCACCGGCGGTCGCTACGGTGGTGCCGTGACGACCGTGCCCCCTCCGGCAGCGCCGGCTCCGGACCCGATCAGTCCGGTGCAGGCCGCCGCGCTCCGCGACGGCGTCCTGCCGCCCGTCGAGGAGATCCGGCCCGGCATCTGGACGATCGCGGTGCCCTTCCGCTCCGGCACCGCGGACGCGACCCTGGCGTACGTGGTCGAGGGCACGGACGGCGTGCTCACGGTGATCGACCCCGGGTGGGCATCCGATGACGGACCGGAGGTGCTCCGGGCCGGCCTGCGCGACATCGGCCGGTCGGTCGACGACATCGGACTCGTCGTCGTGACGCACCTGCATGCCGACCACCTCGGGGCGGCAGCGGCGATCCGGCGTGCCAGCGGTGCCCGGGTCGCGATGCACCGGCTCGAGGTCGAGGCCCTGCGCCGCGAGCACGACGACGCCGTCGCGAACGACGCGGACATCGCGACCTGGGGCGTGCCGGACGACCTGCGTGCGGGCGTGGTCGCCGCCTGGGGGAGCGGGCGGCGCATCGGGCTCGGCCGGACGGAGGAGCCCCTCGCCGACCTGCTCGTCGAGGACGGCGACCTCCTGCCGGTCGCGGGCCGCGGGCTCCGGGCGCTCTGGACCCCCGGGCACACCGCCGGCCACCTGTGCTTCGTCGACGTGAAGGACGGCCTGCTCTTCACCGGCGACCACGTGCTGCCGCGGATCAACTCCGGGATCGGTCTGGGTGGCCGGACCGGTGCGAACCCGCTCGGGCAGTACCTCGACTCGCTCGTGCGGCTCGAGGGCTACGGCGACCTCGAGGTCTGCCCGGGGCACGAGTACCGGTTCCGCGACGTCGTGACCCGGGTGCGTGCACTCGTCCGGCACCGTGAGGAGCGGACCTGTCACGTGGCCGGTGCGCTCGACGACCTGTCGTCGCCGACGTTGTTCGAGGTGGCGTCCCGCGTGCCGTTCAGCGGCGGGATCGACTCGATGTCGGGCTTCCTGCTCGCGAGCGCGCTCACGCAGACGGCCTTCCACGTGGACCTGCTCGGCCGCGGCGACGAGGTCCGCCCGGCCTGACGCCGGGCGGTGCCGCTCGTCGGGTCAGACGACCGTGGTCGCGAGGCGCTCGAGCGTCGTGCGGGCGTCGGCGAACTCGGCCGAGGCGTGCTCGGCGAGGGCCGCGAGGTCCGGGATCCGGTCGGCCAGGGTGGCGCTGACGGTGACCGGGTACAGCTTCATGCCGAGCGCGGTGCCGAGGATCAGGTGCAGCACGGGGGACCCGTGGTCCCACGTCTCGGTCGGGGTGCCGGCGTCGTAGGTCGCGCCGCGGCTGACCACGGTGACGACCGGACGGCCGGCGAGGGGCTGGACGCCACCGGCGAGGACCCCCGGCACGTGCACGCGGTCGATCCAGGCCTTGAGGGTCGAGGGCACCGTGTAGTTGTACAGCGGCGCGCCGACCACGACGACGTCGGCGGCGAGGAGCTCGTCGATGACCTCCTGCCGGAGTGCGTCGGCCTGCGGGTCGACGTGTTCCTCGGCGGTCCGGTCGGCGACCGCCCAGTGCAGCGCGGAGCTCTCGAGGTGCGGGAGCTGGTCGAGGTGCAGGTCGCGGCGCACCACCGTGTACTCCGGACCGCGGGCGCGCCACGCGTCGGCGAACGCGGCGGTCAGCGCGCGGGAGCGCGAGTGGGTGAGGTCGGCGGAGGAGTCGATGTGCAGCAGGGAGGGCATGCGCCAACGCTACCGATGTGGACCGGGGGCGCGACCGGCGTGCCGGACGTGCGGCCGACCGGCCGTGTCCGCGCGGACGCGGAACGGCCCCGCCGCGTCCGGGAGGGACGCGACGGGGCCGCGGGAGGAGCCTCCCGTCCGGTGCCGAGGGACGGACCGGACGGGAGCGGGTGGATCAGCGCTGGGCGCGGCGGCGACGCAGGACGCCCGCGCCGAGCAGGCCGGCACCGGCGGCGACGAAGCCGAGGGCCCAGGGGAGGGCGCCGGTCGCGTCGGTACCCGTGAAGGCGAGCTGGCCCGTGGTGGGGGTCACGACGGTCGGCGTGGTACCAACGGTCGCGGCGGTCGGGACGACCGTCACGGGGAAGGAGACCGAGAGGCCGGACTGCGCCACCGTCAGGTGGTGGGTCGAGGCGTGCGGGAACGTGACGCGCGTGGAGAACTCGTCCTCGTCGAAGGCGATCTGGTCGCTCGCGACGTCGCTCGTGACGGTCGGCGCGGGGGTGTTGCCGTCCTCGTCGGGCTGCACCGTCGGGTTGCCGAACTGGTCGACCGGTGCACCGTCGATCCAGAGCGAACCGCCCTGCTTGACGGTCGGGTTGCCGCCGAGGGTGACCGTCGGCTCATCGTTCCAGTCCGCCGGCTGCGTCAGCGTGATGATCTCACCGTCCGGGGTGATGATCCACGAGGTGACCGGGTGGTCGAGGCGCGGGTTGCCCTCGTCGTCGATGGAGTCGAAGAACTCCTCGAAGGACGTGTCCGTCGCGTAGGCGAGGACGCCGACGGCCTCGGCCGGGGCGACCTCGACCACGACGTACTCGGTCGCGGTCGAGGTGCCGTTCGTCGCCACGATCGTGAAGTCGTACGAGCTGGCGCTGGTGGGCGTGCCGCTGAGCAGACCGGTGGTCGGGTCGAGCGTGACGCCGTCCGGCAGGAAGTACTCCGGCGTCATCTCCGGGTCGTCCGGGTCGGCGTACGACGGGTCGGTGTACCCGACCGAGTACGTGACGTCGCCGCTGCCGGCGGTGACGGCGAACGAGCGCGAGAGGTCCTGGCCGGCCGTGAGGGACAGCGTGAGCGGTGCGTCCGCGGTGGTCTCGTCGGCGAACGCGACGTCCTCGGTGACGGCCTTCGTGGTGGCGGTCGCGGTCTGGTCGGGGGTCGCGCCCGTCACCGTCAGGGTGATCGTCTTGCCGACGATCTCCTTCGGGACGAGGTACGAGGAGCCCTCGGCGACGGTGGCACCGTCGACGGTCCAGACGGCGCTCGACGGGTTGCCGATGCCGGTGGAGTCGTAGCGGAGGGTCGTGCCGACCTTCGCGTCGCCGACGATCGTCACGGTGGCGGCGACGGCGCTCGGGGCGGCCTTCGTCGTGGCCGAGCCGCCGGCGGGGGCGACGGTCTTCGCCGGGGCCGTGGTCGTCGGGGCGGTGGGCTCGCCGGTGGGTGCCGGCGTGGCGGTGTCGGTGTCCGTCGGCGCGGTCGCGGCGTCCGTGGGGGCCGGCGTCGTGGCGGTGTCGGTCGGCTGGGCGGTGGCGGCGTCGGTCGGCGCGGCGGGCTGCGTCGGGTCCGCCGAGGCGACGACGGGCGTCGGTGCGTCGCCCTCGACGGCGAAGGCGGCCGTCGAGGTGAAGACGCCCAAGCCGGTGGTCAGGCCGATGAGTGCCACGGTCGTGCCGAGCGCGCAGGCGCGTCGGGTCGTGGAGGTGCTGCGGTGCACGGGTCCCCCAGGGATCAGGTCCGGTCGGGTGCCGGATCGTGAGAATCTGCCGTGAATCTACGGCGTTCTCGGATCGTAGAGGTTCAGGTGACTCGCAGGGGTCTCCGTGCCCGGATTGTGACCTGTGTTGGGGCCCTCTGCGCGGCCCCGCAGCACGGGTGGGCGACGGCGCCGGGACGGACGGGAGGCTCCCCACCGGCTGGTGGGGAGCCTCCCGTCCGTCACGTGGTCGGCAGGGTCGCTCAGGCGCGCCCACGACGGAGGTGACGACGAGCCCGGTGGAGCAGCAGCGCAGCGCCGACGGTGAGGAGCCCGCCCGAGGCGGCGAGCGGTGCCGTCGTGTCCGCGCCGGTGAAGGCCAGTTGTCCGTCCCGCGGCACGACGGTGATCGGGACGACCGCGGTCGCGCCGCCCCGACTGATCGTCAGCGTGTGCGTCGAGGCGTGCGGGAACCGGACACGGACGGCGGCACCGTCCGGCGTCACGACGTCCGTCGCGACGTCGCTGCGGACATCCGAGCGGATGGCCGAGCCGTCGCCGTCGAGGTCCTCGTAGCGGGCGGTGAAGTTGCCCCAGCGGTCGACCGGCGTCGCCCGGACGTCGAGGGTCGACGACTGCGGGACGCTCGGCCGGGACACGGTCGTGCTCCGGCCCGGTCCGCCCTTCGGGAAGACGGTCTGCGTCACGGTGCCGTCCTGGTCCACCTTCCACTCCCGGAGCTGCGGATCGCCGACGAGCGTCAGCCACGCCTGCAGACCGGTCGTCGCGCCCGGCCGCACGGCGAGCTCGACGTACCGGGTCGTGGTCCGGTCCCCGACGGTGGTGTCCACGATGAGGGAGGACAGGCCCGCCGTGGTGCCCGAGCCGGACAGGACGCCCGTGCGCTGGTCGAACCGGAAGTCCGTGCCGCGCAGCGGGTCGTCCGCCAGCTCGGGGGACGGCGACCGGAGGGTGTAGCGGACGTCCTCGCCGGGCGCGGTGTCGACGGCGAAGTCGTGGGAGAAGGCCTCGCCGGCGGTCGCCTCGAGGCGGAGCGGGGACTCGGGGGTCGAGCCCGCGACGTCGCCCGTCCCGGTGCCCGTCCCGGTGCCGGTGCCGCTCCCGGTGCCGGTGCCGCTGCCCGCGCCGTCTCCGTCGCCCGCTTCGGGGATCGCGCTGAGGAGGATGCGCTCGGAGAGGCCGCCGCCGGGGTGGAACGGCGTCGAGACGTGCACCCAGAAGCCCTCGGACGGGGAGCGGTGCAGGGTGCCGGACAGCACGCCGTCCTCGGACAGGGTGACGCCCGTCGGCAGCGCGCTCGGGTCGGGGCCGCCGCCGATCGAGCCGTTCGCGAAGAAGCGCAGGTCGGGGTTCGGTGCGGGCGACAGGGAGACGGAGAACGGTTCGTCGGGCGTGACGGAGACCACCCGCGACCCGTAGATGAAGCGGAGGTCCTCCTCCTGGTCGACGACGACCGGCGCGGTCGGGGCACTGGTGACGGTCGTCGGGGTCGCACCGGGTGCGGTGCCGGTCACCGTCACGGTCACCGTCGCGTCCGCGAGTTCCGGGTCGACGACGTACGTCCGGTCGGTGGCGGGTTGGCTGTCGATGACGACCGGGTGCCGGAAGTGCCACGCGTACGTGAAGGTCGTGCCCGCGGGCCACCCCGACGTCGTGGCGGTCAGGGTGCGCCAGGCCCGCGGGGTGCCGGTGACCGCGACGGTGCCGGCGGGGGTGGCGGTGGCGGTGGCGGCCGGGGTGCTCGTCGTGGGCGCGGCCGGCGTCGCGGTGTCGGTGGGGGTGGCCGCGGGGGCGGGGGTGGCCGCGGGGGTCGCGGTGGTGGCGGCGGCGGTGGTGCTCGCGCTGGTGGGCGTGGGCGTGGCGGTGCTCGTGCTGGTGGGTGTCGCGTCCGGCCCGGCGCTCTCGGCCGTCGCGCTCGTCGCGCCCAGTCCGAACGCCGACGCGGCGCTCACGATGGCGATGGTCGCGCCGAACGCCGCGGTGCGGCGGACGACTGGGCGGTGGACGTGCTGCATGGGATCCCCCTCGGATCTGGTGGAGCCGCGGTGGCCCCTCACCTGGAGGTGTCGGGCCGACGACACTCCTCACGGCTCCGAGGTCACGATCGGGCAACGGTGCGGGGCCGGCCAGGGGCCGCCGTCATGCGTGCTGGGTCGTGGCCGCGTGCTCCAACGCCGCGCGGAGCGCCGTCACCGCGGGGGATTGCGCGCTCGACATCCGCTGCGCCGTGAAGATCGTGCGTCGGGCCGGTTCCGGCAGTTCGAGCAGGCGGCAGCTCGTGGACCGCCCGGCCCACACCAGGTCCGGCATCAGCCCGACCGCGTTGCCCGACTCGATGAGCCGGATCTGCGCCTGCAGGTCCGCGGTCTCGTACCGGACGTCCGGCTCGAAGCCCGCGCGGCGACAGGTCTGCTCGGCGAAGTGCCGTGAGGCGGTCCCGCGGGGCTCCATCACCCACGGCATCTCGGCCGCGTCGAGCAACGCCACCGTGGGGTCGTCGTCCGACAGCGGTACGAGGCAGACGTCGACCGGCGGCAGGGCGAGCCGGACGGCGTCGGTGGTGAGGTCACGTCGGTCGAGCCCGGGCAGCCGCGGGGCCGAGTGCGCCGGGTACTGCTCGGCGATGACCATGTCGAAGTCGCGCGCCCACGTCTCGCCGAGGGCGGTCTCCGGCTCGCGCTGCACCATCTCCACCCGGACGTCGGGGTGCTCGAGCGCCATCGCACGCAGCGCGGACGGCATGAGCGCGAGCGCCGCCGACTGGAAGACCGCGACGCGGACACGTCCCTGCACCGAGGTCAGCGTCGACTCGACCGACGACTGTGCGCGCTCGAGGACGTCGAGCACCTCGCCTGCCGCGGTCACCAGGACCTCGGCCTGCGGGGTGAGCTGGAGCCGGCGTCCGGACCGGCGGAGGAGCTGCACCCCTGCCTCGCGCTCGAGCACCGCGAGCTGCTGCGAGACCGCCGACGGGGTGAAGTTCATCGCCTCGGCGACGGCGGCCACGGTGCCACGGATCGACAGCTCGCGGAGGAGGACCAGACGCCGGACGTCGAACATGACGAGACTGTAGCTGAACTGAACGGTACGCATCAGCAGGAGTTGCTTCCGCTACCGCTTCCGGAACTCCACACTGATCCCATGACCGACCTCCAGGCGCCCACCACCACCGACCACGACGCGCTCGCCGACAGCACCGTCGCCCTCGTGCGGCAGTGGTTGGCCGAGGCCGAGACGTACCCGGTCGACGGCTCGGCGAAGCAGCTCGCCGGGGTCCTCGCCGACCCGAAGGGCCTGGCGTTCGCGGTCGGCTTCGTCGACGGTGTCGTCCGCCCGGAGGACCTCGGGGTCGCCGCCCGGAAGCTCCGGCAGATCGCGCCCGACGCTCCCGGCTTCCTGCCGGCGGCGCTCCGCGGGCTCGTCCGACTGGGCGGCGGCATGGCTCCCGTGCTGCCGGGGGTCGTCGTGCCGATCGCACGCCGGGTCCTCCGCGAGATGGTCGGACACCTCATCGTCGACGCCACCGACGCCAAGCTCGGCCCGGCGATCGCCAAGATCAAGCGCGACGGCGTCCGGCTCAACGTCAACCTGCTCGGCGAGGCGGTCCTCGGCGAGAAGGAGGCGTCGCGTCGTCTCGAGGGCACCGAGCGGCTGCTCGCCCGCCCCGACGTCGACTACGTGTCGATCAAGGTCTCGTCGACCGTGCACCCGCACTCGCCGTGGGCGTTCGACCACGCGGTCGAGGACATCATCGCGAAGCTCCGGCCGCTGTTCCGCCGTGCGGTGCAGAGCAGCCCGCGCAAGTTCATCAACCTCGACATGGAGGAGTACAAGGACCTCGACCTGACGATCGCGGTCTTCACGAAGCTCCTCGACGAGCCCGAGTTCACCGACCTCGAGGCCGGGATCGTCCTGCAGGCGTACCTGCCCGACGCGCTCGCCGCGATGCAGCAGCTGCAGGAGTGGTCCGCGGCCCGTCGTGCACGCGGCGGTGCCGACATCAAGGTGCGGCTCGTCAAGGGCGCGAACCTGCCGATGGAACAGGTCGAGGCGTCGGTGCACGGCTGGCCGCTCGCCACCTGGCACACGAAGCAGGACTCGGACACGAACTACAAGCGCGTGCTCGACTGGGCACTCACGCCGGAGCGCGTGGCGAACGTGCGGGTCGGGGTCGCCGGACACAACCTGTTCGACGTCGCACACGCCTGGCTGCTCGCCGGGGAGCGCGGGGTCCGCGAGGGCATCGAGTTCGAGATGCTGCTCGGCATGGCGCAGGGACAGGCCGAGGCCGTCCGCCGCACCGTCGGCTCGCTGCTCCTCTACACGCCGGTCGTGCACCCGGGCGAGTTCGACGTGGCGATCGCCTACCTGATCCGCCGCCTCGAAGAAGGGGCGTCGCAGGAGAACTTCATGTCGGCGGTGTTCTCGCTGGCGTCCTCGCCGCGGCTCTTCGCGCGTGAGGAAGCGCGCTTCCGCGACTCCCTCGCGCCGCTCGCGCAGCCGGGTGGCCTCGACGCCCCGCCCTCGTACCGCGTGGCGGACCGCTACGCGGCCGTCGAGCGACCGCGCCCCGGACACTTCGACAACACCCCCGACAGCGACCCGTCGGTCGCCGAGGTGCGGGAGTGGGGCGCGGCGATCACGTCGCGCGTCGCGTCGTCGACGCTCGGTGAGCGCGGCGTCCGGGAGGCCCGGCTCACCTCCGCCACGCAGCTCACCACGGTCCTCGACCGCGTCCGCACCGCCGGCACGTCGTGGGCGCAGTGGTCCGGCAGCGCGCGGGGCGCGGTGCTGCACGCGATCGGCGACGCACTCGAGGCGAACCGCGCCGCACTCGTCGAGGTCATGGCGGCCGAAGCGGGCAAGACCATCGACCAGGCCGACCCCGAGGTGTCCGAGGCGATCGACTTCGCGCACTTCTACGGTGAGCTCGCCGGGCAGCTCGACGAGGTCGACGGCGCCGCCTTCTCGCCCGCCGCCCTGACCCTGGTGACGCCCCCGTGGAACTTCCCGGTCGCGATCCCCGCCGGGTCGACGCTGGCTGCGCTCGCCGCCGGGTCCGCGGTGGTCCTCAAGCCCGCGCCGCCCGCCGAGCGCTGCGGTGCCGTCCTGGCGTCGGTCATCGAGACCGCGCTCGACGCTGCCGGGGCACCTGCCGACGTCCTGGCCTTCGTGCAGGTGGCGGAGGACGACCTCGGCAAGCAGCTGATCGCCGCGCCGCAGGTCGACCGCGTGATCCTGACCGGTGCGTACGAGACCGCCGAGCTCTTCCGGTCGTTCCGCCCCGACCTGCCGCTGCTCGCGGAGACCTCGGGCAAGAACGCGATCATCGTCACCCCGTCGGCCGACCTCGACCTCGCCGTGAAGGACGTCGTCGCCTCGGCGTTCGGGCACGCGGGGCAGAAGTGCTCGGCGGCGTCGCTCGTCGTGCTCGTCGGGTCCGTCGCGACCTCGCGCCGCTTCCGGTCCCAGCTGCTCGACGCCGTCTCGTCGCTCACGGTCGGGTACCCGACCGACCCCACCACGCAGATGGGCCCGGTGATCGAGCCCGCGACCGGCAAGCTGCTCGAGGGGCTCACGACGCTCGGCACGGGGGAGACCTGGGCCGTGCAGCCGAAGCGGCTCGACGAGACCGGGCAGCTCTGGAGCCCGGGTGTCCGCGACGGCGTGCGTCGCGGGTCCGCCTTCCACCGCACGGAGTACTTTGGTCCGATCCTCGGCATCATGACCGCGTCGACCCTCGACGAGGCCATCGACATCGTCAACGAGGTCGACTACGGCCTGACCTCGGGCCTGCACTCGCTCGACGCGTCCGAGATCGGCACGTGGCTCGAGCACATCCAGGCGGGCAACCTCTACGTCAACCGCGGCATCACCGGCGCGATCGTCCGTCGCCAGCCGTTCGGTGGGTGGAAGAAGTCGGCCGTCGGTGCCGGCACCAAGGCCGGTGGCCTCAACTACCTGCTCGGG
Organism: Curtobacterium citri; assembly: GCF_030362955.1. NCBI lineage: Bacteria > Bacillati > Actinomycetota > Actinomycetes > Micrococcales > Microbacteriaceae > Curtobacterium > Curtobacterium citri. Next base: position 289,466 of record NZ_JAUCML010000004.1, on the reverse strand, counting down.
CTCGGGTCCTGGACGTCTGCGACGGCGTCGAGCGGTGCCGCGGTGTCGTCGCCGGTGCAGTCCTTCGTCCGCGCGACCGGCCTCTCGTCCGAGGTGCTCGACCGTGCCACGGCGTCCGACGAGCAGGCCTGGTCGACGCTGTTCGGCGCCGCGGTCGACGTGTCGGCGCTGAGCGCCGAGCGGAACATCGCCCGGTACCTGCCGTACCCCGGTGTCCACGTGCGGCTCGCGTCGGCGGAGGAGTCCTCGGTCGCCGACCTCGTCCGGGTGGTCGCGGCGGCGCTCCGCGCCGGCACGACCGTGGACGTCTCGACGGCCGCGTCGCTGCCGGCGGCCGTGGCGTCCGCGATCCGCGCGCTGCCGAACGTCCGCTCGGTCGCCGAGGGGCAGACCGACGACGCGTTCGCCAGCCGCATCGCGCGCGGCGAGTCCACGCGGGTGCGTCTCGTCGGCGGGGACACCGCGGCGCTGACGACCGCGATCGGTGGGCGTCCCGACGTCGCGGTGTACGGCGAGCCCGTCACCGAGGCCGGGCGGATCGAGTTGCTGCCGTTCCTCCGCGAGCAGGCGGTGTCGATCACCGCGCACCGCTTCGGCACGCCCAGCGTTACTGCTCGTTCGCTAGTTCTGTAACGGCGCGAGCCTCTCAGCCCTCAATCAGCCATCGGCTTTCGCGACACGCCGAAAACGAGTGCAAAATGCCTGAACGATCCTCGGGACACATAGGTATGTGTCTCTCTCCGACGACCTCGTCTTGCACCTCGGGCGGTTGCAGACCGCGCCCTTCTTGTTCGTTGGGAGCGGCTTCTCGCGCCGCTACGCTAATTCGCCAGACTGGAAGGGCCTCCTGCGTCACTTCGCGGATTCGACCAACTCGCCTTATGAGCGGTACGTTTCGCGATATGGAAGTGACGATCTGCCCCGAATTGCGTCGGCGATCGCGGATGACTTTCACGACGTGTGGTGGGATGGTGATGACTTCAAGGACAGCCGCGGCCTCTACCCTTCTCCTCAGGGCCCTTCTTCTCCTCTGAAAATTGAGGTGGCGAGATTGCTGGCTGATCTCGACGGGCGTCTACCGGAAGAAGGTGGCCTCGCCGACGAGTTGAACCAGCTCCGATCGGCAACCGTCGAAGGTGTGATCACGACCAACTTTGACTCTCTACTTGAGTCAGTGTTTCCGGGTTTCCGAGTGTTTTCGGGGCAGGATGAACTTCTTTTTCATGACGCGGTGGGTGTTGGCGAGATCTACAAGATCCACGGTTCTATCACAGATCCAGAAAGTCTCGTGCTGACCGCCGAAGACTACGATCGGTTCACGGATAGGAACGTTTACCTAGCAGCTAAGCTTCTGACCATTTTCGTTGAGCACCCCGTTGTCTTCTTGGGTTATTCCCTTGAGGATGATAATGTGCGTGAGATTTTGACGAGTATCGCCAGTGTCCTCACAAAGAATAATATTGAGAAGCTCCAGGATCGGTTGATTTTCATTCAATGGCACGAGGAGCCGGTGGCGTCGCATCTGTCACCCGCACCATTTCCGCTCGACGGTCTCTCGCTCCCCATGGTTGCCGCACATGTGAACGACTTCTCGGAAGTGTTCGACGCCTTAGGTAAGATTCGGCGGCGTTTTCCTACAAAGTTCCTGCATGAACTTAAGGAAGAGGTTTACGAGCTGGTGCGGACTAGTTCTCCAAAGGGGCGGCTATATGTTCAGGACATCGATAGCGACGTAGATACAACTGACATAGACGTCGTTATCGGTGTCGGAGTGAGAGCGAAGCTCGCTTCGGAAGGAATCGTTGGTCTTCAGCGGCGGGAACTTCTGAAGGACGTTATCGACTCACAAATTCCGGACGGGGATCCGGCAATTTACCAGCAGATTGTGACGAAGGTCCTGCCTAAATTTCTCACCGGAACGACGAATACGCCTATTTTCAAGTACCTACGCGGTGCTGGAGAACTGACGCAGAACGGTGAGGTTATCGATAGCTCGAGATTCCCTGCAATCATTACTAAGCGAGTCACGAATATCACATCGGCGCTGCGTGCCCCAGGTGGCTATGTGAAGAAGGCTCTGCAACATGTGACTGAATTTAGCAGTCTTGCTGGGCTGATCGATAACTGCAGCATGGACGATGTGCTCTTCGCGATTCCTCACCTCGACCCAAGTGGTGTGGACGTCGAACAACTTCGCGCATATCTGAAGGAGCAGAGAGGCGTGTTTGAAGGTTCAAGACCGTTGCAGGTTACGCAATGGGCGAAGTGCGTCTGCTTCCTCGATTACGTAGAGTTCGGACGGTCTACTGAGTAGCTCTCTGCGCACTCGTAGCCCTCTGCGCACTCCACACGGTAGGGGACGCCGAACCACCTTACCGACGCGCTCGTCTGACCCGGTCCGTTCATCTGACACGGTCCGTCGAACCACGGAGCCGACGTCGAACCAGCACCGCCCGCTGGTTCGATGTCGGCGTCCTGGTTCGGTGCGCGACGGCCGCGGCGCCGAGTGCGTATTCCGGACCGTCAGCGGTGCAGGCGACGCCTCCGCCGGTCGCTCCGGTGGGCCGCTGCGTACCGTGGCCGCCATGTGCGAGTCCGTCCAGTGCCCGGTGTGCGGCAAGACCTCGTGGACCGGTTGCGGCGACCACGTGCGGGACGTCCTCCGCGGCGTCCGCCGTCGTGACCGCTGCACGGGCCACGGACTCCCGCGCCACGTGTTCGACACCGCGGGCTTCCGGTGAGCACATCGGAGGCGGCGGGCGACGGCATCGTCGAGCCGCGGGGCTTCTCCCACGTGCGACTCACGGTGACCGACATCGCGCGGAGCAAGGCGTTCTACGAGCAGTTGTTCGGCACGGCACCCGGCAGTGACTTCAGCGACCAGATCGACGACCCGACGGTCCGCGACGACCCGTGGCGCACCTACGGCGGCTGCTCCTTCACCTTCCACGGGCAGACGCTCGGGCTCCGACCGGTCGCCCCGGCTGGCGACCGCTTCGACCCCGACCGCGTCGGCCTCGACCACCTGAGCCTCCGCGTGGCGTCCGTCGACGACCTCCACCGGGCCGTCGGACGGCTCGACGCTGCGGGCATCGCGCATGGCGAGGTCACGGACCTCGAACCGTTCGGCCTCGTGATCCTCTCGCTGCAGGACCCGGACGACATCAACCTCGAACTCGCAGCGCCCCGTCCGGACCCCGCTCGCCAGGACGACTGAGCACGCTGGCCGGTAGCCGCACGACCCCCACCACCGCCCAGGTGCCCGGCGTTGGCTTGACGGCATGAGCGAACAGATCGTCAAGCCCCTCGGCCTCGCACACGTGCGGGTCACCGTCACCGACATCCACCGCAGCAAGGCCTTCTACGAGCAGTTGTTCGGCACGGCACCGGCGATGGACTTTAGTGAGCACATCGACGAGCCCGGGATCACCGAGGACCGCGAGCGGCTGTACGGCGGTGCGATCTTCCCGGTCGGTGAGCAGCTGTTCGGCCTGCGCCCCGTCGCACCGAGCGGTCAGCGCTTCGACCCGAACACGGTCGGCCTCGACCACGTGAGCTTCGTGGTCGGCTCCGTCGACGAGCTCCACGCAGCCGCCGAGCGACTCGACGCCGCGGGCATCGAGCACGGCGAGGTCACCGACCTCGGCGATGCGGGCATGGTCATCCTGTCGGTCCAGGACCCGGACGACATCAACCTGGAGCTCGCCGCGCAGAAGTAGCGGTGCCCGCCGCGACTTTCGAGGCTTCCAGTCTGACAAGCGCTACTGCTCGAATCGACGAGAGCGAACCTCGTCGTCAGGCCTGGAGAGCGGGTGCCCTATGATCGTCCCATGCTTGGAAAGACGATCATTGCTCAAACCGCCTCAGTGCTGGCGCTACTTGTAGGGATTCTTCTGACTGGTGATCCGCGTAAACTGTTCGAGAATCACCTCGGAGTAATCTTCGCGATCGCAGCTGTTATCGTCGCTGGCATCGTCTTCGTCGTAGAGGTTCGCGAGGCGCTCGCCAATCGGGTGCGGAAGTTCAGCGGTCGAAGTAGGGATGAGAAGGTCAAGGCTTTCATGGTGAAACTCGTCGAGGGAGGGGGGCATTGCGTTATGTCCTCCAATGACCTGAGTTGGGTGGATTCCGAGGCTGAGAAAGTCCTCAAGGCAAAAGCCAAGGCTGGTTCACTCGAGTTGCTTATGCCTCGTGAGGTTGCCAAAAGCAAACGCCTCGCCGCTGCTGGAGCGAAAGTTCACTACTACGGAGACGAAGATTTTAAGTTCAAGAGTCGCTTCACAATTGTGAACGCCGGCAGATCTGACTCTTATGTGGCAATCGGTCACGGCGCGCATGAAACTCATTTCATCCGGATTGCGGGAGAGAAATCGGACCCGGCCGTGAGTCTGGCTGATGACCTTCGGCGGTTGGCGGAACGGCACGCGAAAGTGAGTCCCTAATTTGAGAATTCTGCAGGGATCCGATCAAGCTCTCATTTCCAAGCAATGGGATTCGATTGCGGATGAGAGGGACGCACAGCTTCGCACCGGAGCGGACAGATCGTTCTCTGAGGTACTAGCTCCATGGATTCTTGGCGCGATCTCGACGGAGGTGCCCGTGCTCGACGTGGGCTGCGGGACGGGAGTGTTGAGTGCATCGCTCGCCGCAACCTCGCCTCGAGTGCTCGGTATGGATCCAAGCGCCAAGAGTATCGCCATTGCTCGACGAGAATCAACGGCGCTTTCCAATTTGGAATTCGAGTGTGCGACGGTCGAGGATTGGTCTGCGCTACATGCCGGTGAGTGCTTCCCTGTAGCGGTCCTCAACATGGTTCTGATGGATGTTCCTGATCTGAGTAAGGCTATGAAAGCGCTTGCGAATGTTCGCGCGGTTAGACAGGTTGTCGCCACTTTCACCCATCCCGCTTTTTGGCCGCGCTACTGGGGTTACGACAAGCTTCCAGAATTCGATTATTCCCGCGAATTTGCGGTAGTCTCGCAGTTTCGCACTGCTGCGAAAGATTACGGTCACCTCACTACTCATTACCACCGCCCTCTCGAGAATTATCTCTCGGCAGCGAGGCGGGTGGGTTTTGCGATCGCCAACGTGGCCGAACTTCGAGGAACAGAAGATTCTCGCGATTTCCCTTATCCGCGCTTCATCGGACTCGAACTGCGTCGCTGATACAGCTGTGGTCTGGTCGGATGTCCGAAGCTGCGTGTTGTGATTTGTGCAGGACTGACGCACGACGCACAAAGGTGACCGGACGGCGCCGGATCCCGACCGTCACGGGCGGAGAATGTACTCGAAGGTCGCCCGCGCGCGAGCCGGGTCGGGGGTGTCGCCCGAGATCAGGTCGGCGTACGTGAAGGACTCCGAGACCCGGACGAGCAACCGTGCGAGTTCCTCGGCGGACAGCGGCGCCGGGTCGAAGGTGCCGGCCTCCTGCTCCGCGCTGATGACGGTCGCGACCACGGCGACGAACCGCCGCTGCACGTCGCTGTCGGTGGTCGTCAGGAGCCGGAGGGCGCGGCTGGGCTCCCGCGTGAGGAACGCGCGGAAGTACGGCGCCCGGATGAGGTCCGCCGTGAAGTGGTCGAGGACGTCGACGATGCGGGCGGCGCCCGCGGGCGATGCGGCGCGACCCGCGGCGTCGAGCGTGGGGACGGCCAACGACCAGAGGATCTCCGACAGGAGCTGGTCGCGGTTGCCGACCCACCGGAACAGCGACGTGCGGTCCACGCCGAGCGACGACGCGAGCGCGCCCATGTCGATCCTGGCCCCGTCGATGAACGCACGTCGCGCGGACCGGAACGCGCGCTGGGCGTCGCCGTGGGCCTCCAGTCTGGCCGCGAGCACGCTCGGGACGAGCGCCGATCCGAGTGTGCCGAGTGGCTGCTTGCTCACTGTTCCCCCTGAGCTGCCTGGTCTGTCTTGCAACGTTTTCGAGAATGATGCATCGTTGGTCCCATGTCAACGTCGATCACCGACACGCCCCTGCTCGAGTCCGACTTCTACCGGTTCCAGGAGGGGCTCACGGCCCGTGAGCGCGAGTCGCTCGGGCAGCTGCGCGCGTACCTCGAGGCCGAGGTGCGTCCGATCGCCGACCAGTACTGGGCCCGGGCCGAGTTCCCGGTGCAGACGATCGCGCCGCTCGCCGCGCTCGGCATGTACGGCCCGAGCATCCCGCTCGTGCGGCAGTTCGAGAACTCGGCCGTGTACCGCGGGTGGGCCGCACTCGAGCTCGGCCGCATCGACGCGGGCGTCTCGACCTTCATCGGCGTGCAGTCGGGGCTCGCCATGAACTCGATCGCCGTGGGCGGCAGCGACGAGCAGCAGCAGGAGTGGCTGCCGCGGATGGCGCGCGGCGAGGTCGTCGGCGCCTTCGGTCTGACGGAGCCGCTGTCCGGCAGCGACTCGGCGCGCGGACTCCGGACGACCGCTCGTCGTGAGGGCGACACGTGGGTGCTCGACGGCGAGAAGCGCTGGATCGGCAACGCGACCTTCGCCGACGTCGTCGTGATCTGGGCGAAGGACGTCGCCGACGAGCAGGTCAAGGGCTTCCTCGTCACGACGGACACCCCCGGGTTCACCGCGACGAAGATCGAGGACAAGATCGCGCTGCGGACCGTGCAGAACGCCGACATCGTCCTGGACGGCGTCCGCGTGCCCGAGTCGCGCCGGCTGCAGCGCGCCGACTCGTTCCGCACGACGGCCGCCGTGCTCCGCCTGACCCGGACGGAGGTCGCGTGGCAGGCGATCGGCATCGCCATCGGCGCCTACGAGGCGGCGCTCGACTACGCGCGGAACCGGATCCAGTTCGGCAAGCCGATCGCGGCGCACCAGATGGTGCAGGACCTGCTCGTGCGTTCGCTGATGAACATCACCGCGTCGATCGCACTGTGCACGCAGGCGTCGGCGATGCAGGACCAGGGCGTCGGCGGGGACGAGCACTCGGCGATGGCGAAGGCGTTCGCGACGGCGAAGATGCGCGAGACCGTCGCGTGGTGCCGCGAGGTGCAGGGCGGCAACGGCATCGTCCTCGACAAGGGCGTCGCGCGGTTCTTCTCGGACGCCGAGGCGATCTACTCGTACGAGGGCACGCGCGAGGTGAACACGCTCATCGTCGGGCGTGCGATCACGGGCGAGGCCGCGTTCGTCTGAGGCGGAGGTCCGCTCCCGCGACATCGCACGTGTCGATCGACACGTGCGATGTCGCGAACGGGAGGCGGAGGCCAGCGGCCGCCGGCACGAGCGCGGCTCAGCCGAGCAGCTCCGGCCGCTCCCACTCCTCACCGAGCACGTGCTGCCCGAGGAACGCGAACACCGTCTGGTACCAGACCACCGCGTGCTGCGGCTTGAGGACCCAGTGGTTCTCGTCCGGGAAGTACAGGAACCGGTGCGGCATCGTGCCGTCCGACGCCGCGTGGTGCTCGGCGAGCTCGGACCACAGCCGGAGTCCCTCGCCGATCGGCACCCGGTGGTCGCGGTCACCGTGGATGACGAGCATCGGTGACGTGATGTCAGCCACGAACCGGTGCGGGTCGTTGTCCCGCATCCCCTGCTCGTCGAAGATCGACTGCCAGTACTGCGACATGTCCGTGGTGCCCACGAACTGCTCGAGCGCCCACAGGCTCGCGTGCGTGACGACCGCTCGGAAGCGGTCGGTGTGCCCGGCGATCCAGTTCGCCATGTACCCGCCGAACGATCCGCCCATCGCCGCGGTCCGGGTCTCGTCGACGTCGGGCCTGGCGACCACGGCGTCGGTGATCGCCATCAGGTCGGTGTACGGCGCCTGACCCCAGGCGTTCCACCCGCGGTTCACGAAGTCGAGTCCGTAGCCGGTCGACAGCGCCGGGTCGGGCAGGAGCACCGCGTAGCCCTGCGCCGCCGCGAGCATCGGGGTCCACCGCCACGACCACTGGTTCCACGAGTTGAGGGGACCGCCGTGGATCCAGAGCAGCAGCGGGTGCGGACCGTCGCCCTCGGGCAGCACGAGCCACCCGCGGACCCGAGCGCCGTCGGCGGCGGTCGTCTCGACCTCCTCCAGCCGTCCGGGAACCGTGGGCAGCGGCGCCGGGGTCGGCAGGGCGGTCACCGTGCCGTCGGCGTCGATCCGGACCGGGTGCAGCGGTGCCGCCCAGGAGGCACGGAGCGCCACCACGACACCGCTCGCGGCCGACACGCGGAGACCCGAGTACGCCCAGTCGTCGGTGGTCAACTGCACGACGGCGCCGCCGTCGAGCGGGATGCGGAAGACCGGCGCGCGGCCGTCCTGGTCCGCCACCGCCAGGAGCGCACCGTCGTCGGGCGCGAACACCAGCTCGGACGGCCAGCGGTCCCAGCCCTCGGCGATCCGGCGGGCACCGGAGCCGTCGATGCCGGCGGTCCACACCTCCTGCTCGTTCGCGCCCGCGGGGGTGGAGCGGACCGTGCGGACCCAGGCGATCGTGGTGCCGTCGTGCGAGAGCGTGGGGAGTTCGTGGTCGGTGTCCGGCTCGTCGAACAGCACGGTGCGCGCCGCGGTGTCGACGTCGATCGACACGATGACGCTCCGGTGGCCGCGCTCGGTCTGCACCCCGACGGCGGCGAGGAGCGTCCGGCCGTCCGGCGTGAGCGCACCGGACACGTGGTCGAGCGAGCGACCCGGCGCCGGCGTGACGTCGAGCGGTTCCGGCAGGTGTGCCGGGTAGGGCGCAGGAGCGTCGGACGGGCGTCCGGCGCTGGCGTCCGTGGTGACACCGGTCGCGGGCTCGGCCGCGATCGGTTCGGTGAGGTCGCCCAGGTCGAGCGCGAGCACGTGCGGCTCGGCCGGCCCGAGGTCGTGGTCCCAGAAGCGGACCGGGTACGTCTCGTGGAGGATCGCGTGCACCCCCGCGTCGTCACGGCGCTTCCGCAGCGCGGCGTCTCGCGAGACGACGCCCACGCGCTCTCCGGCGGCGGCGGTGGGCAGCAGGTCGGCGGTGAGCGCGACCACGTCGGCGTCGTCGGCGGTCGCGAGAAGCCCGCCGACGCCCCCGGCCAGGCGGGTGACCGGGCGGGCGTCACCGCCCGCGGCCGGCAGCAGCCACAGCTGCGCGGTGTCGTCCTCGGAGTCGGCGTCGGGCCGGCCGGAGACGAACAGCAGGTCGCCGTTCCGGGTGAACGACGCGCCGGACTCGCCCTTCGCGCTCCGCGTGAGTCGGACGGGCACGCCGTCGCCGCTCGAGGCGACGGACCACACCGCGCGCCGGTACCCGGTGGCGTCGGGAGCGAGCGTGCTCACCGTCAGCGCGACCCGCTGCCCGTCCGGACTGAGCGCGATCCCGTCCACGCGGGGGAGGGCGATGAACTGGTCCAGGTCTGAGAACGGCGTCGTCATGACCTCACGCTACGGGGCGACGTGCAACCTGCAACAGCCCCGGACCGGATCGGTGGACGAGTGGTCCGCACCGGTGCGCGAGCGGTTCAGGCCCAGAACGCGGCGATCGCCTCGGCCACGGCCTCACCCTGCCGGCGTCCCTCCGTCGCCGCGGGCGCCTGCGTCGACAGCGACAGCGAGTTGTCGCCGAAGGCGTGCTGCGCCCCGCTGTCCGCCACGACGACCTCCACCGAGCTCCCGCCGGCGCGGAGCGACTCGACGGCGAGGTCGAGCCACGGACCGAGCGGCGACGGGCCCTCGGGGCCGCAGGCGACGATGAGCACCCGCTCGTGTCCGGCGGCGACGTCCGCGTTCGTGGCCGAGCGGAGGCCGCCGTCGATGTGCGGGACGCCGTCGATCCGGACCGGGGACCACACGAACGGCACCGAGCAGCTCGCGGCCACGGCGCGGGGGAGCGGCACGCCCGTGGTCGCGGTGAGCACCTTGAACGTGCCGTCGACCGCGTCGATGGTCGTGACGCCGAGCGGCTTCTCCGGCCACTCGGGCGAGGGCAGCGTCTCGCTGAACGTCGCCGTGCGCTCGTCGTCGGTCTGCCCGGTGACGACCTGCTGCGCGACCGCGCCGAGGCGGGCCCGGGCGTCCTGCTCCGAGGTGGCCCCGGCGAGCACCGCGGCCAGGCGCTGCTGGAAGTCCTCGCCGCCGATCCGCTCCGGCTCGACGTAGGTGCTCGGCACGGGCGCGTGTTGCTGCTCGTACGCGCTGGCGATGCCGCCGCCGCGGACGAAGGCGCCCACGACGCTGCCGGCGCTCGAGCCGACGACCAGGTCGGCGGCGTCGAGGTCGACGCCCGCGTCTTGCAGGGCGGAGAGCACCCCGACCTCCCACGCGATGCCGGCGACGCCGCCTCCGCCGAGGACGAGTGCTCTGGTTCCGGGCGTGGGCGTGGCGACGTCGGTCATGGGTCCTGCTTACCAGGTGACCGGCAGACGGACGGGAGGCGCGTGGCGATCCAGCCACGCGCCTCCCGTCCGTCTGTCACCCCGGTCAGGGGATCAGGCGGCCCCGTGGCTGGCGCGGCTCCGCCGCGACAGCGAGTCGATGATGACGGCGAGCAGCAGCACGGCGCCGGTGATCATGTAGCGGATCGACGAGTCGAGGCTCAGCAGGGTCAGGCCGTTCGAGATCGACTGGATGACGATGATGCCGAGCAGCGCCGACCACGCGCTGCCCCGACCGCCGAACAGGCTCGTCCCGCCGATGACCGCCGCGGCGATCGCGTTGAGGTTCGTGTCGCCGGCACCCGAGGACAGGCTGGCCGAGTTGAGCCGCGCAGCCGCCAGGATCCCGCCGACCGTGGCGAAGAGCGAGGTGAGCACGAACACCGAGATGTAGATGCGGTTCACCCGGATGCCGGAGCGTCGAGCCGCCTCGACGTTGCCACCGACCGCGTAGACCGATCGGCCCCAGCGCGTGCGCTTGAGCAGGAAGTTCATGAGCACGACGAGGACGACGAAGAACACGAACGAGGTGCCGGTGCCGAAGTCGCGGGAGAGGTACCAGACCATCACGGCGAGCCCGACGAACAGCAGGACGGACTTCGTGATCGTCAGGGACATCGCACCCGTCGAGAGCCCGGCCTTCCGGCGGCGGGCGGCACGGCGGACCTCGGTCACGAAGAGCCCGCCGGCCGCGATGGCGGCGAGCAGGTACGCGAGCCACGGCGGCAGGTACGACGCCGAGGCGAACTGCACGATCGGGTCGGTGTACGGCAGGTTGATCGACCCGTTCGGCCCGAGGATGAGCAGCTGCAGGCCGAGGAAGCCGAGCAGCCCGGCGAGGGTGATCACGAAGCTCGGGACCCCGAACCGGGTGAAGAGCAGCCCGTAGAGCAGTCCGGCCGCTGCGCCGACCGCGAGCGCGACGACGAGGACGAGCCAGAGCGGCCAGCCGAGCGTCGTCAGGCCCTGGCCGAGGATCGCGGCGGCGAGTCCGCTGACACTGCCGACGGAGAGGTCGATCTCGCCGAGCAGCAGGACGAGGACGATGCCGATCGCGATGGTACCGACCGCCGCGCACTGCAGCGCGAGGTTCACCAGGTTGCCGGGCGACAGGAAGTCGGGGGAGAGGGCCTGGAACACCGCCCAGATGACGATGAGGCCGACGACCACCGGCAGCGATCCGATGTCGCCGCCGCGGACCCGGCGGACGAACGCCTTCGCGGCGCCGCCGAGCCCCTGGTCGCGGAGCAGCCGCTCGTCCTGCAGGTCCGCCGCGGAGGCCGTCGGGGTCGCCGCGGTGAGGGTCTCGTCGGTCTTGCTCATGCTGGGGTCTCCTGCTCGGTCCGGGCAGCCGCACGGCGCGTGACGGCGTTGTCGGTGGCGCCGGTGATGGCGGCGATGATCTCCTCGTACGAGACGTCGTCGATGCGGAAGGTGCCGTTGTTCCGGCCGAGGCGGAGCACGGCGACCCGGTCGGCCACGGCCTGCACGTCCGCGAGGTTGTGGCTGATGAGGATCACGCCGAGGCCTCGCTCGCGGAGGCGCTCGACGAGGTTGAGGACCTCGGCGGTCTGTGCGACGCCGAGCGCGGCCGTCGGCTCGTCGAGGATCACGACCTGGGGGTCCCCGATGAGCGAGCGGGCGATCGCGACTGTCTGCCGCTGCCCGCCGGAGAGCGAGGCGATCGGGATCCGGACCGAGGGGATCCGCGCGGCGAGCTGCTGCAGGAGCTCCCACGAGCGGCGTTCCATCTCCTCCTCGTCGAGGAACGGGTGCGCGATCTCGCGCCCGAGGTACAGGTTCGACACGACGTCGAGGTTGTCGGCGAGGGCGAGGTCCTGGAAGACGGTCGCGATGCCCAGGCTCTGCGCGGCGGCCGGGTTCGGCACGGTGACCTCGTCGCCGCCGAACGTGATGGTGCCGCCGTCGGGCGTGTAGACCCCGGCGAGGATCTTCACGAACGTGGACTTGCCGGCGCCGTTGTCGCCGACGATGGCGACCACCTCACCCGGGTACACGTCGAAGTCGATCTCGCTCAGGGCCTGGACGGCGCCGAACCGCTTCGTGATGCCGCGGAGGGACATCACCGGTTCGGCGGATGGGTGTGGTGCGGGTGCCTCGTTGCTCACGGGAGCGTCCTCTCCGAGGTGGGGCCCGCCCGGTCCTGCGGGACCGGACGGGCGGGTGGGTCGGTGCGGGTCCGGGCTGCCCCGGGTTCGGGGACGTCCCGGACCCGCGTCGGGACTACTGGATGCCGGCGCTGGAGCAGGCCGAGGCGTACTGCGAGGTGCAGATCTGGTCGACCTTGTACAGGCCGTCCTTCACGACGGTGTCCTGCACGTTCTTCGTCGTCACCGCGACGGGCTCGAGCAGGGTCGACTGCACGGACGCACCACCGGCGGTCTGCACCGTGGTCTCGCCCTTCGGGTCCTCGCCCTTGGCGAACTGGATCGCCAGGTCGGCGGCCTTCGACGCCTCGGGCTTGAACGCCTTGTAGACGGTCATGTACTGCTCACCCGCGAGGATGCGCTGGATGCCGGCGAGGCTGGCGTCCTGACCGGTGACCGGCGGGAGCGTCTTCGCACCGGCCGCCTTGAGGGCCGCGATGACACCGCCGCCGGTGTCGTCGTTCGCCGCGTACACGCCGGCGATCTCGTCGGTGCCCAGCTTGCTGATCTGCCCGGCTGCCCAGTCCTGGGCCTTGGCCGGGTCCCATCCGGGGGTGTCGTACTCGGCGAGGACCTTGTACCCGCTCTTGTCGATGACCGAGTGCGCGCCCTTCTTGAACTGCGAGGCGTTGTTGTCGGTCGGGGAGCCGTTGACCATGATGATCCCTGATCCGGACGGCACGTTCTTCGCCTCGAGGGCGTCGACGAGCGCCTGACCCTGCAGCTCGCCGACCTTCTCGTTGTCGAACGAGATGTAGTAACTCAGGTCGGGGCTGTTGATGAGCCGGTCGTAGGAGATGACCGGGACCTTCTTGGCCTTCGCCTGCTGCACGATGGAGGCGGCGGCCTCGCCGTCGAACGGGTCGAGGACGAGGACCTTGACGCCCTGGGTGAGCATCGACTGGGCCTGCTGGAGCTGCTTCGACGCGTCGCCGTCGGCGTTCGCGTAGACGACCGAGCAGTCCGGGCACTGCTTCTTCACCTCGGCGGTGAAGAGCGGGCGGTCGGCGCTGGCGTAGCGGGCGGTGACGGAGTCGGGCAGGAGCAGGCCGATCTTCGCGTTCGACGCGTCCCCGCCGCCTCCCCCGGAGCCGTTGTTCGCGTCCGCTCCGTTCGAGCAACCGGCGAGTGTGGTGATCGCGAGCAGCAGGGCGCCGGCACCCAGCATGGCGCGTGTGGTGGCTTTCTTCATTGAAACGTCCTCCAACAGGTGGACCGCCCACAGTGGCGGTGTGCTGAGTGTGGCAGCGGACGTCCTTGGCTGCAAGACTTGAACGCAAGGGATTCGCGGGTGGTACCGAAAACGTTATCTAGGCCGGACGGTCCGGCCGCCGACCGATGCCCGGGTCAGCGTGCCCGCGTGACGTCCACCGACTCGATCGCCAGCGCGAGCGCCCCGGTCACCGCCGCGCGTTCGCCGAGCTGCCCCTGCACGACGTCCGGGGTGCCGTCCGCGTCGACGATGAGCGACGACTCGAGGGCGTGCCGCATCGGCCCGAGCAGCAGCTCGCCGGCGCGGGCGAACTCCCCGGTGACGACGAGGCGCTCCGGGTCGAGCAGGTTGCACAGGCCGACGGCCGCGGTGCCGATCGTGCGTCCCGCGTCGGCGATCGCCCGGATGCACACGTCGTCGCCGGCCATCGCACGGAGGACGAGGTCCGCGAGCTTGAGCGTGCCGACCTCGTCGCGGATGCCGGCCAGGACCGCCGGGGCGCCGGCGACCGCCTCGAGGCACCCGCGGTTTCCGCACCGGCACACGGGACCGTGCGGCACGACGGGCGTGTGCCCGAACTCGCCCGCGACACCGTGGTGCCCGCGGAAGAGCCGCCCGTCGAGCACGAGCCCCGCGCCGATGCCGTTCCCGACGTCGAGCGTGACGACCGTGCTCCGCCCGCGCGCCGCACCGCTGCGGTGCTCGGCGAGGGCCGCGAGGTTGGCCGAGTTGTCCACCTGCACCGGCTTGTCGAGTCGTCTCGCCAGGGACGCCCCGAGCGGCACGCCGTCCCAGCCGCGGAGGATCCCGCCCCGGGCCGTCATGCCGGTCCGTCGGTCGATCGGCGCGGCCACGGCGAGACCGACGGCGAGCACCTCGCTCATCGACGACCCGATGGACTCGACCGTGTCCATCACGAGCAGCGCGGTCTTGTCGAGCTCGGCGTCCGCCCGGTGGTCGCGGGCGAGGGGCATGTGCCGCTCGGCCAGGACGGTCGCGTTGAGGTCGGAGAGCGCGACCCGGAGGTGTCTGGGCGAGACGTGCACGCCGGCGACCAGGCCGAGGCCGTGCGGCAGCGTGACGCGCAGGGCCCGTCGGCCGCTCGACGTGCTCGGGGTGGCGTGCAGGGAGCCGGTGGCGACGAGCTCCTTGACGATGTTCGACACCGTCGCCGGGGAGAGCCCGGTCACGCCCGCCAGCTCGACCTGGGTCAGTCCGCCGTGCCGCTTGACCGCGGCGATGACACGGCCCCGGTTGGCTTCACGCAGTGAAGTCTGGTTCCCGGGACTGCGGCGTGGCTCTGACACGGGGACAGCGTAACGGGCGGCTCACGGCGGACAGCCGTGACCGCGAGCGGACGGGAGGCGCGTGGCGGACCCGCCACGCGCCTCCCGTCCGGCGCGCTACTCGCCCTGGACGTCGATGAGCACCTTGCCCACCGCGTCGCCCTCGACGGCGTCGTGCGCGGCGGCGGTGTCCTCGAGCGCGAAGCGGACGAGGGGGAGCCCCGCCTCCTCGCCGACGGGCAGCACGCCGTCGCGGAGCGCGGCGGTGACGTCCTCGGCCGCTGCGGACAGCGCGCGGTCCCCGATCGTGTAGAGGAGCAGGAACTGGTAGCGGGCGTTGACCGACATGTTCGGACGGATCGGCAGCGTGGCGTCGTCACCGCCGTTGTTCGCGTAGATCGAGACGACGCCGTGGTTCGCCAGGACGTCGGCGACGAGCTGCGCGTTCTGCGGGATGGAGACCTCGACGACGATGTCCACGCCGTCGGGGGCGATCTCGCGGATGCGGGCGGCGGCGTCCTCGTCGCGGTAGTTCACCGTGTGGTGCGCGCCGGCGGCGGTGGCGAGGGCGGCCTTGGCGTCGGAGCTGATCGTCGAGACGACGGTGGCACCGGCCCAACGGGCGAGCTGGATCGCGGCGTGCCCGACGGCTCCGGCGCCGCCGGCGACGAGCACCGTCCGGCCCTCGAGCGCACCGGGGGCCAGGCGGCTCGGGCCGTCCTCGTGGGTGGTGAGCGCGCGGTGGGCGGTCATCGCCGGGACGCCGAGGGAGGCGCCGACGTCGAGGCTCGTGCCCTCGGGCAGCGGTACGGCGCGCTCCGCCGGGACGACGGTGAACTCCTGCGCGGTGCCGGTCGGGCGGCTCGCGGCGGCCATGTACAGCCAGACGCGGTCGCCCTCGTGCAGGGTGTCGACGCCCTCGCCGACCGCGTCGACCACGCCGGCGCCGTCCTGGTTCGGCGTGATCTCGGGGAAGGGCAGGCCGTCGCCGTAGGTGCCGCCGGCGCGGGCCTTCCAGTCGGTGGGGTTGACGCCGGAGACCACGACGCGGACGCGGACCTCGCCGGGGCCGGGCTGCGGGACCTCCCGCTCGACCAGGTCGAGGACGCTGCTGTCACCGGGCTTCGTGTAGACGATCGATCGCATGCCACCAGGCAACCACCGGGCGTCGACGTGTCTTCCGGGCGACGGTCAGCGGACGACGGCCGCGCGCGTCGTCGGTCCGGCGGTGGCCGCGCGCGTCGTCGACCCGGCGGCGTCAGCGGGCGGCGTCAGCGTGCGTCGTAGGCGTCGCGGCTGTCCTGCACGTCCGCCATGTGCGACGTCGCCCAGTCCTCGAGCGGCTCGAGCACGGCGCGGAGCGACCGGCCGCGCTCGGTCAGCTCGTACTCGACGTGCGGCGGGATCTCGGGGAAGACGGTCCGCGTCACGATCCCGTCCCGCTCGAGCGCACGGAGCGTCTGCGTCAGCATCTTCTGCGAGACGCCCTGCACCCGCGCCGCGATCGCCGAGTAGCGCCGGGGCCCGTCGACGAGCGAGCCGATCGTCAGCACGCTCCACCGGTCACCGATGCGGTCGAGCAGCTGCCGCGAGGGGCAGTCCGCCGCGTAGGGGCTGTACTCGAGCGCTGACATCGTGACCTCCGTTACGCACCGACAGGTGCCTACTTCCCGGGAGAGAGTAACGCGAGTACGGTCGGGTGCACCAGTCACGAGAGGACCCCACATGACCAGCATCGTCGTCTTCGGCGGCACCGGGTACGCCGGCTCCGCCATCGTCCGCGAGGCCCTGTCCCGCGGCATCGCCGTCACCGCCGTCGCCCGCGACACCTCCAAGCTCGACGCCGCCGAGGGCCTCACCCTCGCGCAGGGCGACGCCTTCGACGCCTCCTTCGTGGCCGACGTCACGAAGGACGCCGACGTCGTCATCGTCTCGCTGTCGGCGGTCCAGGCGGACGGCAGTGAGCTCAAGGACAAGTTCCAGCACTTCGTCGACGCAGCGGCAGCTGCCGGAGCACGGCTCGGCATCGTCGGTGGCGCGGGCTCGCTGCTCGTCGCCGAGGGCGGCCCGGCGCTCGTCGACACGGCCGAGTTCCCGGACGAGGTCAAGCCCGAGGCGAAGAGCCACGGCAAGATCCTCGAGGCGCTCCGCGCGGGCGACTACACCGGCGATGTCGACTGGTTCTACGTGAGCCCGGCCGCGGCCTTCGGCAGCTGGAACCCCGGCGAGCGGAAGGGCACCTACCGCACGACGGACGACCTGCTCCTCACCGACGCCGAGGGCAACTCGGACATCTCCGGCGCGGACTACGCGATCGCCGTCGTCGACGAGGTCGAGCGCCCGGCGCACCACCGCGCCCGCTTCGGCGTCGCGTACTGACGCTCGCGGCGCCGCCTCGGCGGCGTCGTCGAACCACGGAACCGACGTCGAACCAGTCCCCGCGGCTGGTTCGACGTCGGTTCCGTGGTTCGGTCCGGGGCAGGGCGTCGCGGCCGCACCGCTGACGGACGGGAGGCGCGGGGCGGCCCGGCACCGCGCCTCCCGTCCGGTGGGTGGTGCGGCGTGCTCCCGCACCACGGAGGGCACGTCGCACCACGTCGTCCCGTGGCGCGACGTGCCTCGCGTTGGTCCTGCCGCCGCAGCGCGCGCCGCAGCGCGCCGCAGCGGGCGGCGCTACCGGTGCCCGACGATCGCGGGGACCGGCAGGTGGTGCCGCATCCGGACCGCCAGGTGCAGCCCGCCGCGCCGCGCGAGCACGAGCCCGACGACGACCGCCGCCACCGCGGGCACGCCCCCGGCGACGACCATCCCGACGTGCGCCCCGAAGTGGTCGACGACCTGGCCCATGACCGGACCGCCGATCGCCTGGCCGCCGAGCAGCACGAGCACGTAGAGCGACATCACCCGACCGCGGATCGCCACGTTCGACGACAGCTGCACGAGCGAGTTCGACGCCGTCATGAAGAGCAGCTGCGACATGCCGACGGCCACCAGCGCGGCCGTGAACGGTGCGATCACCGGGATCGAGCCGGACAGCACGAGCAGCACGCCCGTCCAGAAGACCCCGCCGACGATGGTCCGCAGCCGGACGACCGCGCGCCGGGTCGACAGCAGTGCCCCCGCCAGCGCACCGACGGCGACCGCCGAGTTGAAGACGCCGTAGCCGCCCGCGCCGACGTCGTACACCTCGGAGGCGAAGGCGGACAGCAGCACCGGCATCGTCAGCGCGAAGACCGAGAAGAACGCCATGAGGACGACCGGCACCAGGATCGTCGGCTTCCGCACGGCGTAGCGCAGCCCCTCGACGAGCTGGCCCTTCGAGCGCGGCGCGGGTGGTGTCCGGTGCAGGTCGGCGGTGCGGAGGAACCCGAGCGTCACGACCACCGCGACGCAGGCGACGGCGTTCACCCCGAAGGACCACCCGGCGCCGACGGCGACGAGGAGGGCACCCGAGAGGGCCGGGCCGATCATGCCGCCGAGCTGGAACACGCTCGAGTTCACGCTGATGGCGTTCCGCAGGTGCTGGTGCCCGACGATCTCGGTGACGAAGACCTGACGGGCGGGGTTGTCGATCACGGTGACCACGCCGACCAGGAACGCGATGACCCAGATGTGCCACGCCTCGACCACCCCGGTGAGCGTGAGCACGGCGAGCAGCGCGGAGAGCAGGGCGAAGGCCCCCTGCGTGATCATCATGAGCGCCCGCTTCGAGAACCGGTCGACGAGCACCCCGCCCCAGAGCCCGAACAGCAGCATCGGCGCGAACTGGCAGGCGACGGTGATGCCGACCTGCGCGACCGACCCGGTGAGCTGCAGGACGAGCCAGTCCTGGGCGATGCGCTGCATCCACCCGGCGGTCATCGCGACGAGGTTCGTCGCGGTGAACAGGCGGAAGTTCGGCACGGACAGGGCGATGAGCGTGTGGCGCCACGGCGGTCGGTCGGCCTGGATCGGGAGCGGTTCGGTGGGTGGGGGGAGGGTCGTCGATGACGCACTCACGGTGGTGGGGCTCCGGATCGTCGGGGGCGGTTTCGTTCCCCTGCGAAACTACGTGGTGCCGACACATTCGACACCCCTATGGTGGCTATCAGTCCATTGCGATGTCGAATGGCCGGTCGGACGACCCGGTCCCGACGGGAGGTCCACCGTGCTCGACCCGGTCCTGCTCCGCACGTTCCTCGCGGTCGCCGAGACCGGCAGCTTCACGCTCGCCGGTCAGCGCCTCGGCATCAGCCAGCCGACGGTCTCGCAGCACGTCCGGCGGCTCGAGACGGCGGTCGCCCGCACCCTCGTCGCCCGGGACACCCGCGGGGTCGCGCTCACCGACAACGGCGACGCGATGGCCGG
Source organism: Curtobacterium citri (assembly GCF_030362955.1). Taxonomy (NCBI): domain Bacteria; kingdom Bacillati; phylum Actinomycetota; class Actinomycetes; order Micrococcales; family Microbacteriaceae; genus Curtobacterium; species Curtobacterium citri. Next base: position 270,111 of record NZ_JAUCML010000004.1, on the reverse strand, counting down.
TTTCGCACGGTCGATCCTCGCGGCGCACGCGACGGCCGACGCCTACTTCTCGGGTGCGGCGACCCGGGGCCGTCTGCGTTTCGGGGCGGCGGACGACCTCGCGATCACCCAGCTGCCGCGGATCCTCCGCGACTTCCGCCGCCTGCACCCGCAGGTCAACCTCGAGCTCACGGTGAACCAGTCCGCGCCGCTGCTCCGCCGGGTGCACGCGGGTCAGCTCGACCTGGTGTTCATCAAGCAGACCGCGGGGGAGTCCGCCGAGGGCACGCGCGTGGCCACCGACCAGATGGTGTGGATGGCGCAGGACGGCATCGCCCTCGAGCGGGACGAACCCGTCCCGCTGATCGCCTACCAGGCGCCGAGCATCAGCCGGCAGATGGCGATCGACGCCCTCGAGGCCGCGGGGCGGACGTGGCGGATCACCTGCAACACGCGCGACGTCAACGGGGTGCTCGCCGCCGTGCGGGCCGGCATCGGCGTCGCGGTCTTCCCGCACTCGCTCATCCCGGCCGACCTCGTCAAGGTCTCGCAGCGCCTGTCGCTGCCGGACCTGCCCGCCGTCGACTACGTGCTCATCGCCAACCCGACGGTGCAGCGGGAGCCGATCGACGCCCTGACGAGCGCGATCCTGTCGCGCGGCGTCGTCCGCGCGGTCTGACACGCGCTGTGACGCGCGGTGTCGTACGCGGACCCGCCCGCGCCCTACGGCGCGACCGTCGGCACGACGCCGGTACCGGTGAGGTCCGGCAGCGTCACACCGGCGAGCGGCAGGAGCGCCGTCGCGAGCGCCCAGAGCAGCACGAGCGTGCCCACCCCGCCGAGCACGGCGCCGAGCAGGGCGACCGGCCGCTGCCACGCCGCCGAGGAGCTGCGCAGCGCCGTCCCGGAGAGCATCAGGGCCAGCACACCGAGCACCAGCCCGGTGGCGTGCAGGGTCGCCGGGGCGGTGAACCACCAGGCGGCCAGCCCGAGGGCACCCGCGCCGGTCACCGCACCGAGGACGGCGGCCGGAGCGGCACCGATCGCGGTCCGGCTGCGGTCACGGGACGCTCGACCTGCGGCCGGGAGGCCCGTCGCGCCCTGGTCGGGTCCGCTCGCCTCCGCCTCGGTCGGATCCTCCGACGGTGTTCCGGTCTCGTCGTCGGCCGTGGCGGTGTCCGCGGGGGCGGCGGAGCCGTCCGCGGGGCTCGGCGACTGCGACTGCGGAGTCGGTGCCAGCGGAGCGATGATCGCGTCGAACGGCGTCGTCGCGGGGTCGGCCACGACGGGCTGCGGTGCCTGCTGCCGGGCGAAGCGCGCGGGCGTCCGGTAGCCGATCGGCCCCGAGGGCTCCGGCTCGGTGCCCTCGACGACGACGTGCTCGAGACCGGGCACCGAGAAGCGCGGCTGCCCGACGACCGGGGCGGCCGGCGGAGCGGGTCGTGCCGCGACCGGGTGCGTGACGGCGGGGTGGGTCGGGTCGGTCGGGGGCGTCAGCGGTGCACCGGTGGCCTCGGCGGGCGACACGGGCAGCGGGGCGGTGTCGAACGGGGCGACCTGCACGGCGGGGGACGTGGGGGCCGGCGGGAGCAGGTGCTCCTGCGGCGGGTAGTCGGGCACGACGACGTCGCCGTCCGGCAGCGGACCGGTCAGGACCCCGGGCAGCGTGCCGGCGGGCGCGATCGTCGCGACGGCGGCGGGTGCGGGGCCGCTGGCGACCGGGTCGGCGGCCGACGGGTGGGCGGCGGAGGTGGGACGGTCCTCCCGGCCGACGTCTCCGGTCGCGTCCTCCGGGGGCGCGACGACCCACGCGGGGACCGCTCGACGCGGCCGGTCCCGGTCCGACATGCGGTGCAGCGCCACTTCCGTGCTCCCTCGGTCTGCTGATCCATCGTCAGTTCTATCCGTCCGCATGCACCGGGGCGCAGCCCCAGTTCCGGGGGTGTGTCCGGAAGACGCCACGGGCGGCCCCGCACAGCGCCGTCCGGCTGTGCGGAGCCGCCCGGGGCTCCTGGAGCTGCGGCGACTACATGTCGCGGTAGCGCTTCGCCTCGGCGAGCTTCGCGCGCAGTTCGTCGGCCGTGAAGCGCGTCACGTAGCCGGGGGTGTCGCGCTGGATGCGCCACCCCTCGGCGAGCGGACCGGCGTCGACGACGTCGAAGCCGAACGCGTCGATCAGGTCGGACACGACGCGCTTGGCGTCGGCGTCGTCACCGGCGACGACGAGTGCGCGACGGTCGGCGGTACCGGCCGGGGTGGCCTCGTCGGTGAGCGCCGGCGCGGCGATGTGGTTGAACGCCTTGACGACCCGGGCACCGCGCAGGTGGTCCTGCAGGAGCTCCGCGGTCGTGGTGGTCTCGTCGTCGAGCGCCGCGATGTGACCGTCGCGCTGCGGGTAGTAGTTGTTCGTGTCCACGACGACCTTGCCGACGAGGGGCTCGACGGGGATCGTCTCGATCGCCGCGAGCGGGGTGGTCACGACGACGATCTCGCCGGCCGCTGCCGCCTCGTCACGGGTCGCCGCGCGGGCACCGTCGCCGAGCTCCGCGACGAGGTCCTGCAGCGTCTCCGGTCCGCGCGAGTTCGCGATCACGACCTGGTGGCCGTGCTGCACCGCGAGGCGTGCGAGCTGGGATCCGATGTTGCCTGCTCCGATGATGCCGATGGTTGTCATGGCACCGTGCAACGCGCCTCCGTGCGGCGCATTCCCCGCGGGTGCATGATGGCGCCATGGCCCACGAGTTCCGCGACGAGACCGACCGCGACCGCTACGCGATGTACGTCGACGGCGAGCTCGTGAGCGTCCTCGACCGCCGGGCCACCGACGACGCGGTGTCGTTCCCGCACACGTACACGGTGCCGTCGCACCGCGGCCACGGCTACGCGGCGCAGCTCGTCGAGCACGCCGTCGCGGACGTCGAGGCCCGCACCACGAAGCGCATCGTGCCGATGTGCTGGTTCGTCGGCAAGTGGTTCGACGAGCACCCCGACAAGGCCCACCTCCTCAGCCGCGGCACGGCGGACTGAGACCCACCCCGACCGGCCGCAGCGTCGCGGTCGGCCCGTCCCGCTGGGAGACACCATGCCGACGATCACCCCGTTCCTCTGGTACGACGACCAGGCCGAGCAGGCCGCGACGTACTACACGGAGCTCTTCCCGGACAGCCGGGTCGACAGCGTCGCCCGCACCCCCGACGGCACCGCGCTCGTCGTCGAGTTCACCCTGCTCGGCCAGCCGTACCGCGCGATGAACGGCGGCCCCGGGCACCCGCACACCGACGCCGTCTCGTTCCAGGTCGACGTCGACACGCAGGACGAGCTCGACCGGGTCTGGGACGCGCTGCTCGCCGACGGCGGTCGGCCGCTCGCCTGCGGGTGGCTCCACGATCGCTGGGGCCTGGCGTGGCAGGTGACCCCGTCGATGATGGGCGACCTGATGACCGGCGGCGGCGACCCCGACGCGAACGCCCGGGTCTTCGCCGCGATGCGCGACATGGTCAAGCTCGACATCCCGGCGCTCCAGGCCGCCGCGGCGGGCCGCTGAGTCCGACCCGAGCACGCCCGCCGGTACAGTGGCGGGACCCGACCAGCGCCGGGGACCCGGCGCCCGCAGTGACAGGCTGGAGACCGCGATGAGCAGCCCGGGCCCGGACGTCCGCAACGCCGACATCGGACGCGCCTACACGGAACTCTCGCGCATCACCCGACGCGCGAGCATCCGCGCACGCGGCGACGACCTGGTGCTCAGCGTCGTCGACCAGTCGCTCGTGGACTTCGTCGTCGAGCACCCCGGGTGCATGGCGATCGACATCGCGCGGTACCTCCGCCTGAACCGCTCGACCATCTCACGGCAGCTCTCCGGCCTGCTCGCCGCGGGCCTGGTCCGCACGACGGACGGCGGCTCGGGCAACGCGAAGCCCCTCGAGGTCACCGACGCCGGCCGCGCTGCCCTCGAGCGCTCGGTCCGGCTGCACCGGGACGCGCTCGAGGAACGGCTCGCCGAGTGGTCCGACGACGACATCGCGCTCCTCGCCGGCCTGCTCGAACGACTCGGCGCCGCCGACGAGGCGGGCCTGCCCATGCCCGCGCGCGCCGCCGATCGGGACCCCGCCGCGTCGTGACGACCTCGTTCGTCCTGCTGTCCGACACCCACCTGCCGAAGCGCGCGAAGGACCTGCCGGCACCGCTCTGGGCCGACGTGGACACGGCGGACCTCGTCGTGCACGCGGGGGACTGGGTCGACCTCGCGACGCTCGACGCGGTGCAGGGCCGGGCCCGCCGGTTCGCGGGCGTCCGCGGCAACAACGACGGCCCGGCGTTCGACGACCGCCTGCCGCTCGTGGCGCGCTTCACCGTCGAGGACCTGCGCTGGTCGCTGGTGCACGAGACCGGTGCCGCGACCGGGCGGGAGCGCCGGGCGGACGCGGCGCACCCGGACACCGACGTGCTCGTCTTCGGGCACTCGCACATCCCGTGGGACTCCGTCGCACCGTCGGGGATGCGGCTGCTCAACCCCGGGTCGCCGACGGACCGACGGCGGCAGCCCGACTTCACCTGGATGCGCGGCACGGTCGACGGGCGCGACCTGACGGTCGAGCTGGTCCGGTTGCCGCCGGCTGCGCGCTGACGGACGGGAGGCGCGGGGCGGGCCCGCCGGGTGCCTCCCGTCCGTCCCGTGGTGCGTCCACGGCGCGGGTGCTCCGGTCAGGCCGGCTCCTCCGCCGCCTCCGACTCCGCCGCCGCGGCCTCCGTGGGCATCCGGAAGAACGCGGCCTCCCACTCGGTGGACCGGCGGAAGGCACGCGTCATCCGGCCGCGCTCGTCGGGGTCTGCCGCGGCCGCGAGCTCCTCGACGATCGCGGTCGCCTCGGCGCTCGCGGCCGCGAACCCCGGGTCGCCGTACGCCCCGAGCCAGTCCGCGAAGGGGTGTCCCTCCGGCGCCTGCCCGAGTCGGGTGCCGACCCACGCGTACACCCGGAAGCACGGCAGGACGGCGGCGGCGAGGACGGCGGCCGAACCCGAGTCGGCCGCCTCCTGCAGGTGCGCGAGGTAGCCGGCGCACGTCGGGTGGACCGGGTCCTCCGCGTGCGAACCCGCCAGGCGGCGGTGGTGCAGGTCGCGGGCCTCGTCCGCGCAGCCCTGCGCCGCAGCCGCCCAGGAGGTGCTCGCCGGCCCGGCCGACACGTCGGCGAGCCGGGCGAGGTGCCGCTCGTAGGCCCGCAGGTAGTGGACGTCCTGCGCGAGGTACCCGGCGAACACGTCCTCGTCGAGGGTGCCGTCGCGCAGGGCGACCAGGAAGTCGCACGCCAGGACCTCGTCGAGCGTCGCCGCCACGTCGTCCCACCAGCGGTCCGTCCAGACCACCGGCGGCCGGGCGGCACGTGCCGCCGCCCCGTGGTCGACCGGCCCGTTGCCCGTACCGACGTGCAGGGCGTCGGAGCCGCGGAGCGCCGCGGTCAACCAGGTCTTCGCACCGCCGACCGCCAGTTCCCAGTCGCCGGCGTCCGCGGCGAGCGTCGCGATCGCGCTCGACAGGGAGCACCCGGTGCCGTGTGTGTTCGTCGTGTCGACGCGCGGCGCGGTGAAGGTCCGGGTCGTGCCGTCGGGTGCGACGAGCACGTCGTCCGCGGTCGGCCCGTGGTCGTGCCCGCCCTTCGCCAGCACCAGGACGTCCCACCGTCGGGCGACGAGCAGTGCGAGGTCGGTGGGCGTGCGGTCGGTGGTCGTGCGGTCGATCGTCCCGGACGCTCCGGCGAGCACGGCCAGTTCGGTCAGCTCGGCCCGGTTCGGGGTGACCAGGTCGGCCAGGGCGAACAGGTCGCCCATCGCCGTCGCGGCGGACGGGTCGAGCAGCCGGTCGCCGCTCGTCGCGACCATCACCGGGTCGACGACGACCACGGGCGGACGGTGCTCGCGGAGCCACGCGGTGACGGTGCGGACGACCTCGGCGGTGCCGAGCATCCCGATCTTGACCGCATCGACGACGACGTCGTCCGACACCGCGTCGAGCTGCGCCCGCAGGAACGTCGGATCGGGGACGTGCACCGAGCGGACACCGTGCGTGTTCTGCGCGACGAGTGCCGTCACGACGCCCATGCCGTACCCGTCGAGCGCGGCGATCGCCTTGAGGTCGGCCTGCAGCCCCGCGCCGCCGGTCGGGTCGGTGCCCGCGATGCTGAGCACGCGGGGGACGCTCCCGGTCACCGGAGCGTCCACGCGTCGACGTGTGCGGCCGCGGCCGCGTAGGGGTCCGCTGCCGCGCAGATGCCGGACACGACGGCGACCCCGGCGGCGCCCGCGGCCCGCAGGGGTGCGACGTCCGCCAGCGTGATCCCGCCGATGGCCACGCACGGCACGCCGGAGCGGCGGGCCAGCGCGGCGATGTCCGCGAAGCCCGCGTGCCCGAGTGCCGGCGGGTGGTCCGCCTTCGTCGTCGTCGGGTGGACGACCCCGACCCCGAGCAGGTCGACCGTGCCGCGGGGGAGCCCCGCGACGACGGCGACGTGCGCCGGGGTGTTCGCGGTCAGCCCGACGTGGGCGTCCGGACCGAGGAGCGCCCGCGCGGCCGTCACCGGGACGTCCGACTGTCCGAGGTGCACCCCGGCCACCCGGTGTCCGCTGTGCCGTGCGGCGAGCGCGACGTCGAGGCGGTCGTCGACCACCACCGTGGCCCGGTCGCCCACGGCGTCCGCGACCGCGGCGACGAGCGCGAGCAGGTCCCGAGCGGAGGCGTCCTTGTCGCGGACCTGCACCGTCCGGACCCCGGCGGCCACGGCGGCGCGGACGACGCCGAGCACACCGAGTCCGTGGCGGTCGGCGAGCGGCCCGTCGGTCACCAGGTAGACGCCGACGTCCGTCGTGGCGCTCACGCCGACACCGCCGTCGGCTCGGTCGTGATCCGGGCCTCGCGGACCACGTCCTCGGGCGTCAGGGTCGCGAGCCGGTCGAGGAACAGCGGCTGGAAGGTGCCCGGTCCGCCGGCGTCGCGGGCGGCGAGCTCGGCCGCGATCGTGTGGACCGCGGTCGCGGCGACCGCGGCGGCACCCGGGTCCTCCGGGGCGACCGCGGTGAAGGCCGCGACCACCGCGCCGAGGGCACAGCCGCCGCCGGTGATGCGGGTCAGCAGCGGGGTGCCGTTCGCCACGCGGACCACACCCGTGCCCGGCGCGACCAGCAGGTCGACGGGACCGGACACCGCCAGGGCGCCCACGGTCCTCCCGTCCGTCGCCGCGACCGCGGCCGCACGTGCGTCGTCCGGACCCGCGGTGCTGTCGACCCCGCGCCCGCCGGCGGACCCGCCGAGGAGGGCGAGGACCTCGGACGCGTTGCCGCGGAGCACCGTCGGCCGGAGCGCGAGCAGGTCGCGGGCCAGGGCCGTGCGCACCGGCAGCGAGCCGACCGCGACGGGGTCGAGCACCCACGGGGTGCCGGCGTCGTGTGCCGCGTGCGCGGCCTCGAGCGACGCGGCACGCGGTTCGGGGTGGGGTGTCCCGGTGTTGACGAGCAGGGCGTCGGCGACCCGGGCGAACGCGCCGGCCTCGGTGGTGACGTCGACCATCGCGGCGAACGCCCCGAGCGCGAGGAGGACGTTCGCCGTGACGTTCTGCACGACGGTGTTCGTGATGCACTGCACCAGGGGGCCGCGGGCACGCACCCCCTCGAGCAGCGCGGCGGTGCGGTCGGCCCAGTCCGGGGACGGGGGTACGGGCGCAGCAGTGTGCATGGACGATCCCTTCGCGAGTACGAGCTCGAGCAGGTTCGACGGGTGTGATCTCAGCCGCTCGGTGCGGCACCCCGTGTCTCGGTCGTCACCGTACACGACGTCCCGTGACACGTCGCGCGACGTCGTACGGGGCGGATCCGGACATCGGGCGGGTGCCGTGTGCCAGGGTTGACGGGTGCCTGCTGCGACCCCTCCCGGCCCTCCGACCGGTCCCCGCGACCCCGGCGACGCCTGGGCGTACGGCCCGGACGGGACGAAGGCCTGGGGCCGCTTCGGCGCGGCCGGGCTGCTCGTCGACGACGGGGCCGGGCGGGTGCTGCTCCAGCACCGCGTCGAGTGGAGCCACCACGGGGGCACGTGGGGGATCCCCGGCGGTGCGCGGCACCAGGGCGAGGACGCCGTCGCGGCGGCGCTCCGCGAGTCCGCCGAGGAGGCGGGGGTGCCCGAGGACGGCATCGCACTCCGGCACGCGGCGGTGCTCGACCTGGGCTTCTGGACCTACACGACCGTCGTCGGACGGGCACGCGAGCCGTTCGAACCGGTGATCGCCGACCGGGAGAGCCTCGCGCTGTCCTGGGTGCCGGTCGCCGAGGTGGACGACCTGCCCCTGCACCCGGGCTTCGGGGCGTCCTGGGCGGCGCTGCGCGCATCGATCGCGACCGTGCCGCACGTGGTCGTCGACGCGGCCAACGTCGTGGGCAGCGTGCCCGACGGCTGGTGGCGCGACCGAGCGGGTGCCGCGGACCGGCTGCTGTCCGCCGTGACGGCGCTCGCCGCCGTCGGCACCGACGCGGACGGGCTGGGGCTGCCGTTCGCCCGGTGGTGGCCCCGGTGGACCGTGGTGCTCGAGGGCGCGGCGCGGGCAGCGGGCGTCGGCACCGACCCGGGCCGGGCCGGCGGCGTCGCGACGGGTGCCGCGGTCGAGGTCGTGCGTGCGGCGGGATCGGGCGACGACGCCGTCGTCGCGGCCACCCGGGCGGCGGTGGCGGCCGGGGACGCGCCGGTCGTCGTGGTGACGGCGGACCGCGAGCTCCGGGCGCGCGTCGAGGCCCTCGGCGCCGAGGTCCGCGGACCGGGCTGGTTCCGGGACCGGACGGCGTCCGTCGGGGCCTGAACACGACGTCACCGCGCGCGACGCCGTCCACCCCGTGCGGGACGCCGTCCGTCCCGGGGACGCACACGGTCGTGTGACGTGATGTTCACACGCCACCCGGACAGGACCGGGAGCCGGACGGATACGCTGGCACCCACGTCAACGGAGACGTACTGATCAGGAGGTCACGATGGAGCGTGTCACCAGAGCCGACGACCGCGTCCACCGCCCCGCGGGGCCCTGGACGCCCACGGTGCACCGGCTGCTCGCCCACCTGCACGAGCAGGGGTTCGTGGCGGCGCCGGAGCCCATCGCCGTCGGGGACGTCCTCGAGACGGTCACCTTCGTCCCGGGCACCGCGGGCAACTACCCGTGGAGCACCGAGATCGCGAGCGAGGCGGCCCTCGTCACGAGCGCACGACTGCTGCGGCAGTACCACGATGCCGCGGCGACCTACCCGCGGTCCGGGGACACCGACGTGTGGTCGCAGGCCGAGCGCCTGCCGGTCGAGACGATCGTGCACGGGGACTTCGCGCCGTACAACTGCGTCTACGACGGCATCGCCGCCGTGGGGCTCATCGACTTCGACACGGCGCACCCGGGCCCGCGTGTCTGGGACGTCGCGAGTGCCGTCTACCGCTTCGCGCCCTTCACGACGGGGCTCGTCGAGGGCAGCACCGCGCCGGGCCTCGACGAACGGCTCGACCGGGCGGCGGAGTTCTGCCGCGCCTACGGCCTCGACGACCGGTCGCGCGGCGTGCTCGTCGAGACGATGACCGCGTCGCTCGTCGCCCTCGTCACGACGATGGAGACCGAGGCCGCAGCCGGCAACCCCAAGTTCGTCAGCGACCTCGAGCACGGCCACGCCGACCTGTACCGGGCGGACGTCGCCTGGCTCGAGGCGCACGCCGAGGACGTCCGCGCGGCGGTCACCGCCCGCTGACCCGGGCGGATCCGGCACTCCTTCCGGACCCGTCGAGACGCCGTCGGACTGTCGAGACACCTGTGCGCCGTCGAGACGCCGTCGGAACCGGCGGCGTCTCGACCCGGGGGCGGCGTCTCGCCGGAGGAGCGGCGCGCACCGGGCCCCCCGCCAGCTCCCAGCGGGCACGCGGCGGACTCCGAAGGTGCCTCGGGTAGTGTCGTCGGGCCATGACCGACAGCCCGGCCGACGCCACCCCGTACGAGGTGCTCGGCGTCCCCTCGTCCGCCGACGACGACGCACTCCGCCGCGCGTACCGCCGGGCCGCCCGCGAGACGCACCCGGACCTCGGCGGGGACGCCCAGCGCTTCCGCCAGGTGCAGGTCGCCTGGGAGCGCATCGGCACGCCCGCAGCGCGCCGCGCCTACGACGCGGGCTCCCGCACGTCGACCCCGCAGGGCGCGTCCGGTCCGTCCGGTTCCGCGGCCTGGAGGCCCGACTCCGGCCGCGACGCCTACGCACCGCCGGCAGCGCGTCGCGACTCCCGCCCGCGTGCCCGGTCCCACGGTCACCCCGGCGGCCGGTCCCGCGAGGTCTTCCTGCAGGCCGAGCGCGAGTGGGTCGGCCTCGGCGACCCGATCGAGGACCCGTACGACCCGGCGCTCGTCCGCTCGGCACCGCGGCACATCCGTCGGCTCCTGGGCGAGGCCCTCGCCGAGGAGGCCACGGCGGCGATCGTCGCCGACATGGGCATCGGCGTGACGGTGTGGCACGACCTGGACGCCGGAGCCGAGGGGAAGCTCGACCACGCCGTCCTCACCCCGAGCGGCCTGTGGGCCGTCGAGTCCATCGACTGGGGCGCACCGGTCCGCATCGAGCACGGGGAGATCGCGGGGGAGACCCTGGCACCCGGGGAGCGCCCGGTGAAGGAGCTCGTCCGCGCCGCACGGGCGGTGCAGAAGCAGACCCGCGTCAAGTTCACCGGCCGACTGCTCGTCGTGCCGGACGCCGCGGTCGACGAGGACGTGCAGGTCGTCGGTTCGCCCCGGAAGCCGACGGCGCTCGTGGTCCGACGGAGCGCCCTCGGCCAGGTGCTCAACGGTGTCTGGTCGCCCGAGGGTTCGGTCGACGTGTTCGACGTCCGCGACCGCCTGCAGCAGACCGTCCGGTTCGTCTGAGCTGACCGTGGGCCGGACCGCGACTAGTACCCGCGGAGCTTCTCGAGGTCGCGGCGCTCCCGCTTGCTCGGGCGCCCGGCACCCGGGTCGCGCATCGGGACGAACCCCGCCTCCTCCTTCGGCAGGCGCGGCGGCGTCCGGTCCTCGAAGTGCTTCGCGGCCTCGGCGGCGCTCCCGCGCTTGACGACGATCCCGGTGACGACGACGATCCGGTCGAAGCCGTGCTGCCGCACCCGGACCTCGTCCCCGGGGCCGACCGGCTGCGCCGGCTTCGCCCGCTCGCCGTTGACCCGGACGTGGCCGGCCTTGCACGCGGTGGTCGCGGCGGAGCGGGTCTTCGTGATCCGCACCGCCCAGATCCAGCTGTCGACGCGTGCCTTCTCCATGCCCCCACCCTAGGCGGGCCCGCTCGGCGTCTACGCTCGACCCCGTGCCGGAACCGCTCGAGCAGGACGCCCTCGCCCGTGCCCTCGCGCTCGGGGTCCTGCGCGACGCGGCGATCGGCGACCGGCTCGTCGTGCGCGCCCGCCACGGCGACGGTGCCCGCGACGCGCTCGGCACGCTGGCTTCCCGCTCCGCGACGACGGTGACGATCGACACCCGCCGCGGCCCCGACGAGGTCCCGCTCGCCGACGTCGTCGCCGCCAAGCCGGTCCCACCGCCACCAGCACCGCGCCGGCCCCGGCCCTGAACGACGTGCCGCCCCCGGACGACGTGTCGCCCGGCCCCTGGCCCGCAGACGACCGCGCCCGGCGAGCCGTCCCGGGCCGCGCGGTGCCCCCGACGTAGCCTCGGAGCATGGCCGTCCCCGTCCCGCTCGGCACCGAGGACCGAACCCCCCGCCTGACGCTCCACCGCCCGGACCACTGGCGCCGCGAGGACGCCCCGCGCGCGGACCTCCGGCTGACCGGCGACGACGTCGTGCTGACGGTGCGCTCCCGGCCGTCCGACCGCACGATCGCGGAGGAGCACGCCGGGCTGCTCGAACGGCTGCCCGGGTCGGTCGACGGGCTCCGGCTCATCGGGTGCGACCCGTGGACGACCGCCGGGGCACCCGCGCGCCTGGTCGAGTACGTCCGACCCGACGAGGACGGCGACGTCGCCGGCGCCCACCTGCTGTTCGTCACCGGACGGCACCGGGTCGACCTCACGGTCGAGCGGCCGCTCGCCCGGATGCTGGCGACCGACGACCTCGTCTCCGCCGTCCTCGAGTCCGTCCGCGCGACGGAGCCGACCCCGGTCCGGCCGCAGCGCGAGCTCGAGGCGCTGCCCGCCGCCGCGCCGGCCCCGCAGCTCGACGGCGTGCACCTCGGCGCCGCGGCGCTCACGACGCTCTGGAGCCTCGCCGGACGTCGGTGGAACCCGGCGCTCCTGCGGTCGCCCGCGGGCCGCGAGCTCGTGCAGACCGGTCTGGTCGGTCGGCTCGGGACGCTCCCCGAGCCGACGCAGGAGCTCCTCGCCCCCTGGGCCGACGCGGTCGAGCCGGTCACGCTGGACCAGCACCTGCCCGACGGACGGACCACGCGCCTCCAGGCCTGGTCGGAGACCGTCGTGGACGGCACCGACGAGACGGGCGGGACGGTCGCCCGGCTCCCCGCCGAGCAGGTGGTCGCGGTGGCGGCCGGGAGGCTCGGCATCCGTCCGACGTGGACCTTCCCGTTCCGCACGGGGTCGGTCCCGTCCGACCTGCTCGCCCGCCGGACGGGGACGGCCGGCACCGGGACCGACCTGCCGGCGGCCCTCGCCGCGGAGGACCCCCGGCTCGCGCGCTTCTGGGCGGCTCCGTGGACGGTGTCGTCGCTCCGGCGTCCCGGGCGGCCGGAGCCCGTCGTCGTCGTGCACGCCGAGGGCATCGGCTTCGCGCGCGTCGGACGCACGACGGCCGGGGAGACGTCCCTGCGGACGGACTCCCCGGCCAACGTGTACCGGTCGGTGGTGCGGGCGCTGCTGGGCTGAACCCGCTGCCGGGCTAGGCCGCCGGACCGGCCGTCAGCGTGACGGTCACGGTCTTCGCGGCGCCGCTGGCGTCGGTGTACCCGACGACGACCCGGTCGCCCACCGCGTGCGACTGCACCGCCGCGGTCAGCGCATCGCTGCTGGCGACCGCCGTGCCGTCGAGGCTCGTGATGGTGTCGCCGGCGACGAGCCCGGCCGCGGCGGCGCCGGATCCCTCGACCGTGCCCGCCACCGCCACGCCGCCGCCGGTCTGCGTCGTGCCGCTCGACCCGACCTGCACGCCGAGGAACGCCGGCAGGCCGATGGTGATCGTGTCCGAGGACTCCCCGGCCAGGATCTTGTCGGCGATCGCCTTCGCGGTCGTGATCGGGATCGCGTACCCGGTGACCTCGGCCGAGCCCGAGGACGCCGCCGTGGCCATGCCGACGACCTCGCCCTCGCTGTCGAGCACCGGGCCGCCGGAGTCACCCGACACGATGTCGGCCGCCACCTGGATGAGGCCCTGCAGCGACTCGGTCCCGGTGCCGGACTCGCTCTGCACCTGGATGTCCTGGTCGAGCGCCGTCACCGTCCCCGCCGCGGCCACGAGGTTCCCGGTGCCCTCCGCGTTGCCGACGTCCGTCACGGCGTCGCCGGTCGCCGGCTCGCCGTCGTCGTCGAGCGTGACCGTCGACAGGCCCGAGGCGTCCTCGAGCTTGAGGACCGCGACGTCGTGCGTCGCGTCCGTCCCGACGACCTGCGCGCGGTACTCCTTGCCCGTGGTCTCGTCGGTGACCGTGATGCTCGTGGCGCCCTGCACCACGTGGTTGTTCGTCAGGACGGTGCCGTCGGACGTCAGCACCATCCCGGTGCCCGCGGCCTGGGACGACGTGTCGTAGTTCAACACCGTGTCGATCGTGACGACGCCCCGCTTCTGTGCGGCCGTCGCGGGGGTCGCCGCGGACTCGGTGGTGCCCGTCCCCGTGCCGCCGCTGCCGGTGCTGCCGTCCCCGGTGCTCCCGTCCCCGGTGCTCCCGTCCCCGAGTCCGCCGGTCCCGCCGCCGTACCCGGGGACGGTGAAGCCGTTCGTGCCGCCGCCCGTCCCGCTCCCACCGCCGGGCAGGGTCGTGGAGCCCTGCGACTGGCTCGAGGTCGTGGTCGTGCCGTGCGAGGAGAGCCCGAGCGCGGTCCCGCCCGCGGCGCCGATGATCGCGAGGGCGGCGACGCCCGAGCCGATCAGGAGCCCGAGGCGACGGGGACGCCCCGCCCCCGGGTGGTTCGCCGCCGCCGCTCCGGCGGTCCACGCGGTCTGCGGGGTGCCGGTCCCGCCCAGTGCACTCCCGCCCAGCGCACTGCTGCCGAGCAGGTACGGCCCGCGGCCGTCCGGCGTGTAGGCGTAGGGGCCGGAACCGTCGGGGCCGTAGAGGTACGGGCCGCTGCCGTCGAAGGCGTACGCCGGCCGGAGGGTCGTGCGGTCGGCGTGCGGGGCCTCCCAGGCGGGGCCGTCGGTCGCGCGCTGGTCGTCGGCGGGGTTCTCGTTCATCGGTGCTCTCCGGTCGTCCCTCGACCACCCGTGGGGTGTCGATCCGTTCCTCGACGACCCGGGCGGGCGTCGACGGAGACCAGTACAGGACCCGAACCCATGACGACCCTATGAACGAGCCCGGCGGGTGCTCAGGGGTTCCTCGGGGCCCGCCGTGCGACGGTCGCGGTTAGGCTTGCCTGACCTCCCATGCGCGCGTCGTCCCCCCGAACCCCCGTCCTGCGACCCCGACCGGAGCCGGCGTCCCGCTCCCGGCTCGTCGGCGCCGCGGTGGTCGCCGTCGTCGCGCTGGCCGTGGCCGTCGCCCTGTCGATCGCGTTCGGCTCCCGGCCGATCCCGCTCGGGACGGTGCTCGACGCCGTGCTGCACCCGGGCCGGCAGGACGACGTCGGCCTCATCGTCCTCGGCAACCGCGTGCCCCGGACCGTCGTCGGCCTCCTCGCCGGAGCCGCCCTCGGTGTCGCGGGCGCGGTGATGCAGGGCGTCACCAGGAACCCGCTGGCCGACCCGAGCATCCTCGGCATCAACGCCGGTGCGGCGCTCGCGGTCGTCGTCGGCATCGCGGTCTTCGGGATCAGCGGCACCGCGGCCTACCTGCCGTTCGCCTTCGTCGGTGCCGGCCTCGCCGCGCTGCTCGTCTACGCGGTCGCGGCGGTGGCCCGACGCGGGTTGTCGCCCGTCGGGCTGGCCCTCGCCGGGGCGGTCGTCGCCGCGGCGCTCTCGTCCGTCACGACCGCCGTCCTCGTGTCGAGCCAGAGCCTCCTCGACCAGCTGCGCTTCTGGCAGGTCGGGGCGCTCGCCGGGAAGGACCTCGGCACCGCCGGGGTCATCGCCGTCCCGGTGCTCGTCGGGCTGGTGGTCGCCGTCGGGCTCGGCCGCTCGCTCAACACGCTCGCGCTCGGCGACGAGCTCGCGGCGTCCCTCGGGCAGCGCGTCGTGCTCGTGCGGATCGTCGGCGGGGTCGTGACGGTCCTGCTGGCCGGTTCCGCCGTCGCCGCGGCCGGACCGGTCGCGTTCGTCGGCCTCGCGGTCCCGCACGCCGTCCGTCGACTGAGCGGACCCGACCAGCGCTGGACGATCCTCCTGTCCGCCCTCGTCGCGCCCGCGCTCCTGCTCGTCGCCGACGTGATCGGCCGCGTCGTCGCGTACCCGGGGGAGCTGCAGGTCGGGATCGTCACCGCGCTCATCGGCGCACCCGTGTTCATCTGGCTGGTCCGCTCGCGGGTGGTGACCGGCCTGTGAGCGCCGTCCGCCGCGAGGTCACCGTCCTCGGTGCGGTCCTCCTGCTGCTCGTCGCCCTGGTGCTCGTCGGCCTCGGGGTCGGGGAGATCCCGCTCTCGCCGCTGCAGGTGGCCGGTGCCCTCGTCGGGCACGGCGACACCGTCTCGGACTTCGTCGTGGGGCAGCTCCGCGGGCCCCGCGTCGCAGGAGCCGTGCTCGTCGGCGCGGCCCTCGGTGCGGCGGGCGGCATCGTGCAGAGCGTCGTCCGGAACCCGATCGCCAGCCCCGACGTCATCGGCATCACCTCCGGGGCGAGCGCCTCCGGGTTGACCGCGATCGTCCTCTTCGGGGCCAGCGGCGGTGCGTTGTTCGGGTCCGTGGTCGTCGGTGCCGTCCTCGTCTCGGTCGTGATCGCAGCCCTGTCCTGGCGCCGGGGCATCACCGGCAACCGCGTGGTGCTCGTCGGCATCGGGGTCGCGGCGATCTGCCTGAGCATCACCGGGTGGATGCTGACGTCCGGCACCGTCCAGCAGGCGGGCACGGCGCTCCTGTGGCTGTCCGGCAGCCTCAACGCCGTGGACCGCACGCTCGTCGGCGTGCTCGGGGTCGCCGTCGTCGTGCTCCTCGCCGCGGCGCTCGTGCAGTCCCGTCGCCTCACCGTCCTCGCGCTCGGGGACGAGGTCGCCGCCGCCCTCGGGCTCCGGCCGGACCGCGCCAAGGTCCTGCTGCTGCTCACCGCCGTCTGCCTGACCGCCGGCGCGGTCGCGACCGCGGGCCCGGTCGCGTTCGTCGCGCTGATGGCGGCACCGGTCGCCCGGCGGCTCGTCGGGAACGGTCGCGTCGCGCTCGGGGCCGTCGCCGCGGTCGGCGCGGTGATCACGCTCGCGAGCGACCTGCTGGCGCAGTTCGCGATCCCGGGCAACGCGCTGCCCGTCGGGGTCGTCACGGGTGTCGTCGGGGCGCCGTACCTGCTCTGGCTGCTGGCGCGCGGCCGGTAGGCGTGGGGGGCCCTTCCGTCCGCTCGCTAGCCCGGTGCTCCCGGGCGTACCCGGTGCTTCCGGGCGTACTCGGCGGTTTAGGAGCACCAGGTACGCCCGTTCCCGCATTCCACGACACCTGTTCTGGGAAGGGACGGGCGCACGGTCGGACGGGAGGCGCGGGACCAGCCCGCACCGCGCCTCCCGTTCGTCAGGTGGTCCCGTCAGGACGCGCGTGCGGTGCGCCCCTGCGCGGACCCGCGCGGCGTCACGCGATGCCGCACCGCGCTGCGCGATCCCGCACGCGACCGCCCAGACCCCCCGTTCGGGTGTCGGCGCGCGGCTGGATCTCTCGTACGTTCGTCCCGACCGGCCGGACCCCCGACAGCGCCCGACCCGACGGAGCGCTGGTCCGGACGGAACGAAGGACTGCCATGCCCGATCCGTCCGCCGGCGCACCGACGCGCCGACGCCAGTGGGGGGCGGAGCGCCGCACCCGTCCGCTCGACACCCTGCACGCACGTCCCTCCGACCGGAAGCTCGTCTCCGGCCGGGTGGCGATCATCCTGACCATCGCCTTCTGGCTGGCGTACGTCGTCTACACCGTGATCCGCCAGTTCCTCGACTACGGCACCGAGAGCTTCCGCTTCACCACCGAGGCGCTCTCGTACCTCGTGGTCGTCACCTTCCTGACCTTCTCCGCGCTCATGCACCTGGTCGCCCGCCAGGGCGCGATGGAGCGCTTCGCGAGCCACGTGCGGGTCCCGCGCGCCGAGCTCGACCGGCACTTCGCGTCCGGCCACGACGCACCGATGACCGTCCTCGTGCCGAGCTACGCCGAGGAGCCGGACGTCGTCGCGACCACCCTGTGGTCGGCGGCGCTGCAGGAGTACCCGTCCCTGCGGATCGTGCTGCTGGTCGACGACGCACCCTTCCCGACCGACCCGGAGACGCTCGACCGGCTGGAGCGCACGCGCGCGGTCGCGAGCCGCATCCAGGAGCAGCTCGAAGCTCCCTCCCGCCGGTTCCACGAGGCGCTGTTCTCGGCCGAGGTCGAGGCGGACGCAGCGCCCTTCGCGAGCACGCAGGCGCTCCGGACCCTCGTCGAGCACCACCGGTGGGCCGACGCGTGGCTCCGTCGCCAGGCCCGGGGGCACGACGTCGCCGACCACGTCGACCGGTTCTTCCACGACCAGGTGCTCGTCGGGCTCGCCGACGAGTTCGGCCTGACCGCGCAGGCCCTGGAGTCGGCGATCGCCGACGCCGTCGCACTCGGACAGGACTTCAGCGAGGTGACCTCCGCCCGGGCGCTCGAGCTGCAGCGCCGGCTCGCCTGGACCTTCACGGCAGAACTCACGACCTTCGAGCGCAAGCGGTACGTGAACCTCTCCGACGAGGCCAACAAGGCGATGAACCTCAACGCGTACATCGGCCTGATGGGCGGCGCCTACGCGTTCGACGAGACCGCGTCCGGCACCGTCCTGCGCACCGTGGACGACCCGGACGCGGCCGACCTCGTGGTGCCGGCGTCCGACTACGTCCTGACGCTCGACGCCGACTCGGTCCTGCTCCGCGACTACTGCCTGCGCCTGGTCTACTTCCTCGAGCAGCCGGAGAACGCCCGGGTCGCGGTGACGCAGACCCCGTACTCGTCCTTCCGCGGTGCCGCCACGCGCATCGAACGGCTCGCGGGCGCCACCACCGACATCCAGCACATCCTCCACCAGGGGATGTCCCGCCACGACGCCACCTTCTGGGTCGGGGCGAACGCCGTGATCCGCACGCGGGCCCTCCAGGACATCGAGGAGGTCGAGACCGTCGGTGGCTTCGAGGTGAAGCGCTACGTCCAGGACCGCACCGTGATCGAGGACACCGAGTCGAGCGTCGACCTCGGCATGCACGGCTGGACGCTCGTCAACTACCCGGAGCGACTGTCGTACAGCGCGACGCCCCCGGACTTCGGCTCGCTCGTCGTCCAGCGACGCCGCTGGGCGAACGGCGGGCTCCTGATCCTGCCGAAGTACATCCGGCAGGTCCGCGAGCGCCGCGCACGCGGGGAGCGTGTCGGCATCGTCGAGATGTCCCTCCGCGTGAACTACATGGCGTCGATCGCGTGGGCGTCCTTCGGGCTCATCTTCCTGCTCGCCTACCCGTACGACTCGCGACTGCTCAGCCCGATGGTCCTGCTCGCCGCGCTGCCGTACTTCTGGCTGCTGTCGAGCGACCTGAAGTACTGCGGGTACAAGCGCACGGACGTCTTCCGCATCTACGGCTTCAACCTGATCCTCATGCCCGTGAACGTGGCCGGCGTGCTGAAGAGCATCCAGCAGGCCCTGACGGCGAAGAAGATCCCCTTCGCCAGGACGCCCAAGGTGCGGGACCGCACCGCATCGCCGGCGCTGTACGTCCTCGCCCCGTACGCGATCGTCGCGTTCTCGGTGTTCACGTTCGTGCGTGACTACGGCGCGCAGAACTGGGGGAACGCGGTCTTCGCGGCCTTCAACGCCCTCCTCGCCACGTACGCGATCGTCGCCTACATCGGGGTGTGGAACTCCGTGGTGGACATCTGGCTGTGGGCCACCCGCTGGATGTACTACGACCCCACGGCGCGCGCAGCCCGTCGTGCCGCTCGTCGTGCTGCTCGTCGGGCCGATCATCCGGCTGCCCGTGGCGGCCGTCGGCACGGACGTCGTCGTGACGGTGTCGGTCCCGCTCCCGAGCCCGTCCTCGAGGACTGGCACGCCGTGCTGTACTTCGGACACGGCGGCGGCAACATGCCGGTCCGGCACGACGCCGACGTCGTCGGGGCGGCCGGCGCACGCCCCGCCACCTCCACCCCGGCCGGTGCGACCGGCCCCCGCCAGGAACGGAGCGCAGCCTGATGGCGACGACGAGACGACTCTCCCCGGTCCGGGTCACCATCGCGGTCGTGGTCGCCGCCGCGGTCGCCGTCGCCGGGTACGCCGGCTTCGACCGCTGGCACTCGGCCCGCGCGACCGAGCGGCAGCCCGCGTGGTTCGCGGCCTACACGGACGTGACCGCGACGCCGGTCTTCGCGTTCGAGGACGTCAAGTCGACGAAGGGCCGCAACGTGATGCTGTCCTTCGTCGTGGCCGACCACGACGACGCCTGCTCGCCGACGTGGGGCTCGTACTACTCGCTGCAGGGTGCGGCGGACCAGCTCGACCTCGACCGACGCGTCGCCCGCCTGCAGCAGCAGCACGGCGAGGTCGGCGTCTCGTTCGGTGGACTCGCGAACGACGAGCTCGCCACCACCTGCACGAAGGCGTCCGACCTGCTCGGTGCCTACCGGCAGGTCGTGGACCGCTACGACCTGTCCACCGTCGACTTCGACGTCGAGGGCGACGACCTCACGAACCGCGCCGCGGGGGAGCGGCGGGCGAAGGCGGTGGCGGCGCTCCAGGAGGAGCGCCGGGCCGCCGGCCACCCGCTCGCGGTGTGGCTCACGCTGCCGGCCGCGCCGACGGGCCTCACCGAGGACGGCACCACCGCGGTCGCGCAGTTCCTCGCCGCCGGCGTGGACCTCGCCGGGGTGAACGCGATGACGATGGACTACGGCGCGGCCAAGGGGTCGAGCCAGAGCATGTACTCGGCCTCCGTGCAGGCGCTGCAGGAGGTCCAGCGCCAGCTCGGCGTCCTCTACCAGCGCGCCGGGACGCCCCTCGGTGACGACTCCCTCTGGCACAAGGTCGGGGCGACGCCGATGATCGGGCAGAACGACGTCCGCGACGAGGTGTTCTCGCTGAGCGACGCCCGGAAGCTCAACGCCTGGGCGCGGGACCGCGGGTTGGGACGGATGTCGATGTGGTCGCTGAACCGCGACACGACGTGCGGCTCGAACTACGTCAACCTGTCGACCGTCTCGAACTCGTGCTCCGGGATCGACCAGGACGGCCTGCTGTTCGCCGACGTGCTCGGCAAGGGCTTCGGCGGCGGGATCGTCGCGGCGGCATCGGACGTGACCGAGGCGGAGCCCTCGGCCACCGAGCAGCCCACGGACGACCCGAGGACGAGTCCCTACCCCGTCTGGGACCAGGACGCGTCCTACCTCGAGGGCACCAAGGTGGTGTGGCACCACAACGTCTACGAGGCGAAGTGGTGGACGTCCGGCGACCTGCCCGACGACCCGGTGCTCAGCGCCTACGAGACGCCGTGGCAGATCATCGGACCGGTGCTGCCGGGGGAGAAGCCCGTCGAACCGCTCACCCTGCCCGACGGCACCTACGCCGCGTGGTCCGGGACGAAGCAGTACGACACGGGCGCCCGCGTCCTGTTCCACGGCATCCCGTACCAGTCGAAGTGGTGGAACACCGGCGACAGCCCCGAGGCGTCGACGAGCGATCCGGACGGCTCGCCTTGGGTGCGGCTCAAGGACGCCGAGGTGCGCAGGATCCTCGACGCGCTCGCCTCGGGGGAACCGGCCCCGTCGGCGACCGCGACGGCGACGCCGGCGTCCTGAGCGCAGGCAGCCGCGACCACGTGTCGGACGGGAGGCGCGGTGCGGGTCCGCCCCGCGCCTCCCGTCCGTCGGCTGGGTCGCGGCGGTGTGTTCGCTGAGCGCGTCCTGTCCAGTTCTCCCCAGGCCCCGTTCTGGGCTCCCGCACCACCACCCGTTTCCGATACGCTGGTGCGCCAAGAGGAGGAGGTCCACGATGCCAGAGCCAGTGGTCCCGCAGCCGGGTGGTCAGAAGACACCGGAACAGCGGCTGGTCGACACGACCCTGACCTTCAGCATGGACATGGGCGCGGCGCTCACCGCCGAGTCCGGTGTCTCGGCCGAGGAGCGCGACGCGGTCAACGCCCTGCCCTCCGGGTCGGCGCTGCTCGTGGTCCGTCGCGGTCCGAACGTGGGTGCGCGGTTCCTCCTGGACTCCGACGTCACCACCGCGGGTCGACACCCCGACGCGGACATCTTCCTCGACGACGTCACCGTGTCGCGGAAGCACGCCCAGTTCATCCGTCAGGGCACCGCCTTCAGCGTCAGGGACAACGGATCGCTGAACGGCACGTACTTCGACGGTGTCCGCATCGACGAGGCACTGCTCACCGACGGCGCCGAGGTGCAGGTGGGCAAGTTCCGCCTGACCTTCTACGCATCCCGGGTCGACCTGGCGCGCCTGGCGACCGCGTAGTGGCAGCGCGGTCCGCCGCGGCCCGGACCGGGTCCGCGGTGCCGGACCTGCTCACCATCGGGCAGGTCCTCGCGCGGCTCAAGCCCGAGTTCCCGGACCTGTCGAGCTCGAAGCTCCGCTTCCTCGAGGAACGCGAGCTCGTCACCCCGGTCCGCACGGCCAGCGGCTACCGGAAGTTCTCGGGGGCCGACGTGGAGCGGCTCCGGATCGTCCTCGGCCTGCAGCGCGACCACTACCTCCCGCTCAAGGTCATCAAGGACTACCTCGCCGACCTCGACGCCGGACGCGATCCGGTCCTCCCCGGCGGCGGTGATGCGCCGAGGCCGTCGATCCTCGGGCGTGAGCGCCGGTACACCCGCGACGAGACCGTCCGCGCGGCCGGCGCGAGCCCGATGCTGTTGAGCGACGCGGTCTCCGCCTCGCTGCTGCCGGCGGCCGACACCTACGGCGACGACGCCGTGGCGGTGCTCCGGGCGCTCGTCGACCTGCAGCGCACCGGCATCGAGCCGCGGCACCTGCGCACCATGCGCGGCGTCGTCGACCGCGAGGTCGGGCTCATCGAGTCGGCGCTCATGCCGGTCTCCCGCCGGGGCGACGCGACGTCGCGCGCCAAGGCCAACGAGCTCGCCCGCGAGATCGCCGGGCACCTCGAGGTCGTCCGGTCGAACCTCATCCGCGCGGCGATCGGTCGCCTCGACGCATGAGCGTCACTCCGGGGGCTTCCGTCCGGGAGCACGAGCCTGTCGGGCGTCGGTGGTCGGGGCGTATCCTCGACACGCCGGACTCGCCGGGACGGATGTGCCGCGATCACCGTGTCCGAGTCGCTACCGTGGACCTCGGAACAACTCTCAACCCGTCGTTGAACCTTCGGGTGGGAGCTCGAACGTCGTGGAAGGCATGCACATGAGTGGGACTGACACCCCCGGTACCGAGTCCGAGATGACTCGGTACGACCTCGGCCTGCTCTTCACCGACGGCCTCCCCGAGCACGACGAGCAGAACGGCTACCGCGGCACCGTCGCCGCGCGGGCAGCAGGCATCTCCTACCGCCAGCTCGACTACTGGGCCCGCACCGAGCTCGTCCAGCCCACGATCCGTGGCGCGGCCGGCTCCGGGTCGCAGCGCCTGTACGGCTTCCGCGACATCCTCGTCCTCAAGCTCGTCAAGCGCCTGCTCGACACGGGCATCTCGCTGCAGCAGATCCGCACCGCCGTGAACCAGCTCCGCGAGTCGGGCGTCTCCGACCTCGCCCAGACGACGCTGATGTCGGACGGTGCCTCGGTCTACCTCTGCACCTCCGACGACGAGGTCATCGACCTCGTGTCCCGCGGCCAGGGCGTGTTCGGCATCGCCGTCGGCAAGGTCCTGCGCGAGGTGGAGAGCTCCCTCGTCGAGCTCGACGCCACCCCCGCGGCGGACCCGGCCGACGAGCTCGCCGCCCGCCGGGCGAACCGCGCTTCCTGACGCCGGGCCCGCTGGTGCTGCCCCGGGGCAGCGGTCGTCCCCGCGCCTGACGCCGAGGTCGCGCGACCTGCCGCGTGCGTGACGCCGAGAGCGCAGAATTCGGAACTCCCGCCGTGCTCGGACGACGAGTCGTGCACGCTCGGCGGACGTGAGCGGCGAGTCGTGCGCAGTCGCGGCGCCGGCACCGGCATTCAGCGCCGGGCGCCGCGGCGTCAGGCCTGGATCGCAGCGCCCTCGGCGTACGGACCGATCTTGCCCGTGCGCATGATGCGCTCGAGCAGCTGGTCGAAGTTCCGCGCCATCTCCTGCGCCGACTCACCCGGCCACACGTGCAGGGGCTTCGCGGCACCCTGGGCCTGCTGCAGCGACGTGCGCTCCGGCAGCTGCGGCGAGAGCACGAGCGGGCCGAACATGTCCCGGAGCTCCTTGATGCGGAACTGGTGTTCGAGCGACTGCACGCGAGCGCGGTTCACGATGATCCCGAGCGGCTGCAGGCGGGGGGAGAGTCCGCGTCGGATCTCCTCGATCGCACGGAGGGCACGGTCGGCGGCGGCCACGGAGAACAGACCCGGCTCGGTGACGACGGTCACGCGGTCGGAGGCCGCCCACGCGGTGCGGGTGAGCGCGTTGAGGGACGGCGCGCAGTCGATGAGGACCAGCTCGTAGTCCTGCTCGACGTTGGCCAGGGCCTCCTCGAGCTTCCAGATGTCACGGATCGAGGGGTGGGGCCCGTCGAAGTTGATCGCCGAGGGCGAGCCGACGAGCACGTCGACCTTGCCCTGCGAGCCCTTCGTCCACCCGGACGGGGCGATCGCCTGACGGACGATCTTCTCCTTCGGGTTCTCGAGGACGTCGGCGACGTTGAGGTGGCCGGAGATGTCGATGTCGAGGCCCGTGGAGACGTCGGACTGCGGGTCGAGGTCCACCACCAGCGTGCGCAGTCCCTTGGCGAACGCGGCCGATGTCAGGCCGAGCGTCACCGTCGTCTTGCCGACACCACCCTTGAGGGAGCTCACGCTGAGTACATGCACGGTGGGCCACGTTACCGCCAGTAGGGTTGTGACACCTCAACCCGGGCTGAAAGGGACGTCGTGTTCAGCAAGATCCTCGTGGCGAACCGTGGCGAGATCGCCATCCGCGCGTTCCGTGCCGCGTACGAGCTGGGGGCCCGCACGGTCGCCGTCTACCCGTACGAGGACCGCAACTCCCTGCACCGGCTGAAGGCCGACGAGGCCTACGTCATCGGCGAGCCGGGTCACCCCGTCCGGGCCTACCTGGACGTCTCCGAGATCATCCGCGTCGCCCGCGAGTCGGGCGCCGACGCGATCTACCCGGGCTACGGCTTCCTGTCCGAGAACCCGGAGCTGGCGGCCGCTGCCGCCGCTGCGGGGATCACGTTCATCGGCCCCGGCGAGCACGTCCTCGAGATGGCGGGCAACAAGGTCACCGCGAAGGAGCACGCGATCGCGGCCGGTGTCCCGGTCCTCGCGAGCACCCCGCCGAGCCGCGACGTCGACGAGCTCCTCGCGGGGGCCGACGCGATCGGCTTCCCGGTCTTCGCGAAGGCGGTCGCCGGCGGTGGCGGTCGCGGCATGCGCCGGGTCGAGACCGAGGCCGAGCTGCGCGGGGCACTCGAGGCCGCCATGCGCGAGGCCGACAGTGCGTTCGGCGACCCGACGATGTTCCTCGAGCAGGCCGTCATCCGTCCGCGGCACATCGAGGTGCAGATCCTCGCGGACGCCACCGGCTCCGACGCGGGCACGATGCACCTGTTCGAGCGCGACTGCTCCGTGCAGCGTCGCCACCAGAAGGTCGTCGAGATCGCGCCCGCGCCGGACCTCGACCCGTCGGTCGCGGCCGCCCTGCACCGGGACGCCGTCGCGTTCGCGCGGTCGATCGGCTACGTCAACGCCGGCACCGTCGAGTTCCTGCTCGACACCGAGGGCGCCCGCGCGGGTCAGCACGTCTTCATCGAGATGAACCCGCGCATCCAGGTCGAGCACACCGTGACCGAGGAGGTCACCGACGTCGACCTCGTCCAGTCGCAGATGCGCATCGCCGCGGGGGAGACCCTCGCCGACCTCGGGCTGTCGCAGGACACCGTCAGCGTGCACGGCGCCGCCCTGCAGACCCGCATCACGACGGAGGACCCGACGCAGGGCTTCCGTCCGGACACCGGCCGCATCACCACCTACCGCAGCCCGGGCGGCGCCGGCGTCCGCCTCGACGGCGGCACGGTGGCGACGGGCGCGCAGATCAGCCCGCACTTCGACTCGATGCTCGCGAAGATGACCTGCCGCGGGCGGGACTTCCCGGCCGCGGTGGCGCGGGCCAAGCGTGCCCTCGCCGAGTTCCGCATCCGCGGCGTGAGCACGAACATCCCGTTCCTGCAGGCCGTCCTCGAGGACCCGGACTTCGCCCGCGGCGACGTCTCGACGCAGTTCATCGAGGAGCGCCCGCAGCTCTTCGGCGGTCACGTCTCGAAGGACCGCGGCACGAAGGTCCTCGGATGGCTCGCCGACGTCACGGTGAACAAGCCGAACGGCGAGCGTCGCCCGCAGACCGTCGAGCCGAGCGAGAAGCTGCCGGCCGTCGACCTGTCCGTCGCGCCGCCGGAGGGGCAGCGCGACCTGCTGCGCCGGGTCGGTCCGGCCGCGTGGGCACGGGCGCTCCGCGAGCAGACCGCCCTCGCGGTCACGGAGACGACGATGCGCGACGCGCACCAGTCCCTCCTCGCGACCCGGGTCCGCACGAAGGACCTGGTGGCCGTCGCCCCGCACGTGGCCCGGCTCACGCCGCAGCTGCTCAGTGTCGAGGCCTGGGGCGGCGCCACCTACGACGTGGCGCTGCGCTTCCTCGGCGAGGACCCGTGGGAGCGCCTCGCCTCGCTCCGCGCGGCGATCCCGAACATCCCCGTCCAGATGCTCCTGCGCGGTCGCAACACCGTCGGCTACACCCCGTACCCGACGGAGGTCACCGACGCGTTCGTGGCCGAGGCCGCCGCCAGCGGCGTCGACGTCTTCCGGGTGTTCGACGCGCTCAACGACGTCTCGCAGCTGCGTCCCGCCCTGGAGGCCGTGCTCGCCACCGACACGGCCGTCGCCGAAGCGGCGCTCTGCTACTCCGGCGACCTCCTCGACCCCGCCGAGGACCTCTACACGCTCGACTACTACCTCCGCCTCGCGGAGCAGATGGTCGAGGCCGGCGCGCACGTCATCGGCATCAAGGACATGGCCGGCCTGCTCCGCGCCGGCGCCGCCGAGCGGCTCGTCACGGCACTGCGCGAGCGGTTCGACCAGCCCGTGCACGTGCACACTCACGACACCGCGGGCGGCCAGCTGGCGACCCTCCTCGCCGCGTCCGGCGCCGGCGCCGACGCCGTCGACGTCGCCGCCGCGCCGATGGCCGGCACCACGAGCCAGCCGAGCATGTCCGCGCTCGTCGCGGCGCTGGCGCACACCGAGCGCGACACCGGGCTCGACCTCGCCGCGGTCGGCGCGCTGGAGCCCTACTGGGAGGCCGTGCGTCGCGCGTACGCGCCGTTCGAGTCCGGCCTGCCCGGGCCGACCGGTCGCGTCTACCAGCACGAGATCCCCGGCGGGCAGCTCTCGAACCTCCGGCAGCAGGCCATCGCACTCGGGCTCGGCGACCGCTTCGAGCAGGTCGAGGACTGGTACGCGGCGGCCAACCGGATCCTCGGCCGGCCGACGAAGGTGACGCCGTCGTCGAAGGTCGTCGGCGACCTCGCGCTGCAGCTCGCCGCGGTCGGGGCCGATCCCGAGGACTTCGAGCAGAACCCCCAGAAGTACGACATCCCGGACTCGGTCGTCGGGTTCATGGCCGGCGAGCTGGGCGACCTGCCCGGCGGCTGGCCGGAGCCCTTCCGGTCGAAGGTGCTCGCGGGGCGGGAGGTCCGACTGACGGTCACCCCGGTCCCCGACGAGGAGCGCGTGCACCTCGCCGCCTCCGGTCCCGAACGCCAGCAGGCCCTCAACCGCCTGCTCTTCCCGCAGCCGACCCGGCAGTTCGAGCAGGTCCGCGAGCAGTACGGGGACCTCTCCGTCCTGCCGACCACGGACTACCTGTACGGGCTGCGTCCCGGTCAGGAGCACGTCGTGCCGCTCGGTCGCGGCGTCGACCTGCTCGTCGGGCTCGAGGCGATCGGCGAGGTCGACGAGCGGGGCATGCGCACGGTCATGACGACGATGAACGGGCAGCTCCGCCCGGTCACCGTCCGCGACCGTTCGGTCGAGGTCGAGACGAAGGTGGCCGAGCAGGCCGACCCGTCCGACCCGAAGCACGTCGCCGCACCGTTCTCCGGTGTCGTGACGCTCAAGGTCGCCGTCGGTGACGTCGTCCGGGCCGGTCAGGCCGTGGCGAGCATCGAGGCGATGAAGATGGAAGCGGCCATCACGGCGCCCGTGGCGGGCACCGTCGGCCGTCTCGCGATCCCGGCGACCCAGCAGGTGGACGCCGGCGACCTCCTGGTGGTGCTGCAGTAACGTGACCGTCCGTCCCATCCGCCTGTTCGGCGACCCCGTCCTCCGTTCCCCCGCGGACCCGATCGCACCGGAGGCCCTCGGGTCACCCGGTGTGCGCGACCTCGTGCAGGACCTCATCGACACCGTCAAGGAACCCGGCCGTGCCGGCGTCGCCGCCCCGCAGATCGGCGTGGGGCTGCGGGCCTTCTCCTGGAACGTGGACGGCGAGGTCGGCTACGTCCTGAACCCGGAGGTCGTCGAGGTCCGCGGCGAACGGGAGCACATGGACGAGGGCTGCCTCTCCGTCCCCGGCCTGTCCTACCCGACACCCCGCCACCCGTGGGCGCGGGTCCGCGGGGTCGACGTCGACGGTGCCGAGGTCGTGCTCGAGGGCACCGGGCTGATGGCCGAGGCGCTGCAGCACGAGGTGGACCACCTCGACGGCACCGTCTACGTCATGACGCTCGACCCCGAGGTCCGCCGCGGGGCGCTCCGCGACATCCGCGCGCAGGACTGGTTCCACTGACCCCGACCACGCGCCCGACCCCGCGCCGGGACGTGCGGACCGGGGTCGGTCCTGGTCCGCACACCTGCGGACACCCGATCGTGGGGGTCGCCGACGTCACCCGTACGACGTAGCGTTCTGCGTCGACGCGCACCCCGCACCAGCCGGGTCGGCGGGCGCGCACCGACCAGGAGGACGGCCGTGCAGGGACGGACCACGACCACGCGCCGGGCACGGCGCATGACCGCGACGCTGCTCGCGGTGCTCACCGCGCTGGCAGCCGGCGTCGTCGTCACGGGGCCGGTGTCGCCGGCCGTCGCGGCGACCTCGGAGCCGGAGGCCGCCGACTACGCCACCGACGTGTTCGGCGACGCGTGGGACTTCTCGAACGCGGCCGACATCAACACGAGCTCGACGTCCGCCCGGGCGTCCGTCGGCGGGGGCGCCCTGAGCGTCGAGCTCGTGGACCAGGACCACCTCTTCCTCGTGCACTCGGTCTCGGGCAGCCTGCCCTTCGGCCGCGACGGGGCGCTCCAGCCCGTCGACACGGCGAAGTACACCCGGCTCTCGTTCTCGATGGACCAGCCGCTCGCCAAGCGCATCGGTGCCGTCTACTGGTTCACCTGCCGTGAGCAGACGTCGGCCTGCGGCGGCGGTGCCACGTTCTCGACCGTGCCGGGGCGCCACACCTACGACATCGACCTCGCCAAGACGTCGACGCTGCTCGGCAAGCGCCCGTGGAAGTCGGCGAAGATGGTCGTCGTCCGCCTCGACCCCGTGGTCATGCGCGCGAAGGAGAAGGGCGGGACCGCCTCCATCGACTGGGTCCGGCTCCACGCGGCGCCGGACGCGCAGCACCCGAACGCGGCGCTGCCGCCGGGGACCACGGGCACGACGACGATCCGGCCGCGTCCGCAGACGGTGGTCGACTCGCCCAACCCGTCGCAGGGTGCGGACCTCGCGGCCGTCCAGCACGGTCGGTCGTGGGACTTCCGGTCGGCCGTCGCCACCGGCGGGGTCCGCTACCAGGACATCACCCGCCTGCCCCGCGACTCCCGCGGCCTGAACGCCCGGAACGCGCCGCCCGCCCAGAACGACCCCCGGCTGCTCTTCCCGGTGTCGCCGTTCCCCGGCAGCACGTACCACTACCTGCAGTTCGACATGACGTACGACGGGAAGTTCGACCTGGCCGACCACCCGGGCGGCGGCAAGATGGCGCGTCTCATCTGGAACGCCTCCGGCTCGGGGACCCCGCAGATCAGCAACGACATCCTCACGTACGACTCGGGCAACCAGTCCGAGGTGACCGTCGACCTGACCGCGCGGAACCCGCTCGACGAGAACGCGCTGAACCCCCGCCTCGGCTGGGCCGGTCGGACCATCACGAGCCTGCGCTTAGACCCGAACGAGGACCCGGGAGCCGCGGTCTGGCACCTCCGCTCGCTGCACCTGCGCGCGGACCCCGCGGCGAAGGGCTCCACCTCGGTGCAGTTCCACGACGCGGCCTGGGTGCCGGGCACCACCGCCGAGGTCGCCGTCGGGACGCGCCCGCCGGGGAGCCGGGGCTACGTCGCCATCGCGGCCAAGGGGACGGCCGTGGCGAAGGGCGCGAACAGCGTGCCCTTCCGGCTCGGCTCGATGGCTCCGGGACGCTACTGGGTGCGGGTCACGCTGACCCACCCGGACGGCAGCACCTCGACCTCGTTCGCGCCGGCGCCCGTCGTGATGTCGCGCTGACCACCACCGTCCGGACCACCGCTCCGAGCGAACAGTCGGTGACACCCGGACGCGGGATTGTCGCTCCGGCGCCGGACGGAGGTACCGTGCTCTCGTCGGCCACCCACCGACGCCCTTCCCACACCCCAGGACCCAGCATGACCGTTCAGAACGACGAGCTCAGCTCGCACCGCACCCGCACCAACCGCCGCCCCGAGCCGATGCCCGTGACGGCTTCGACCGCCGTCCTCGACGCGCCGGAGGTGCAGCAGGCCCCGGAGGCCTGAGGGGGCGCGTGGCGCGACCCGGACACGGGTGGCGCGGACACACGCAGACGGACGCACTGGGCCCACGCCGCCGGTACCGGCGCGACGCGCCAGCGGCGTGCCGGCCGTGCCGGTGGGGAGAGGCCCGGTGCCGGTCCCAGGGACCGGCACCGGGCCTCCCGTCCGTCGCGGTGCTACGCGCGGTCGCGGCGACGGGACGCGACCACGGGGGTCGCGGTGGTCTGCACCTTCGACCCCGAGTAGATGTGCTCGACGTCGGCCGCGAAGTCCCGCATCACGACGGCACGCTTGATCGTGAGCTTGGGCGTCAGGTGACCGGACGCCTCGGTGAGCTCCGTGTCGACGATGGTGAACGAGCGGACCGACTCGGCCCGCGACACCCGCTGGTTCGCGGCGTCCACGGCCTCCTGGACCGCCACGTGGACGCGTTCGTCGTAGGCGGCGGCGGTCGGGGTCAGGGCGGGCACGATCCCGCGGGCCTCGCACCAGCCGGGCAGCATCTCGCGGTCGAGGGTCACGAGCGCCGCGACGAACGGCTTGCCCTCGCCGACCACGACGACCTGTCCGACCAGCGGGTGCTCGCGGATGCCGTCCTCGATCGGGGCGGGGGCGACGTTCTTGCCGCTCGCCGTGACGATGAGCTCCTTCGCGCGGCCGGTCACCGTGAGGACCCCGTCGGCATCGAGCCGTCCGAGGTCGCCGGTGCGGAACCAGCCGTCGACGAAGGCCTTCGCGGTCGCCTCCTCGTTGTGCCAGTAGCGGTCGAAGACGTCGACACCGCGGACGAGCACCTCGCCGTCCTCGGCGATCCGGACCTCGACACCGGGCAGCGCGCGCCCGACCGTGCCGATCCGCAGCTCCTGCGCGCGGTTCACCGTGGCCGGCGCGGTGGTCTCGGTCAGGCCGTAGCCCTCGAGGATGTGCACGCCGACCGACCGGAAGAAGTGCGACAGCCGTGGCGAGAGCGGGGCGGAACCGCTGATGGCGTGCGTCACCCGGCCGCCGATCGCGTTCCGCAGCTTCGCGTAGACGAGTCGGTCGAAGAGCGCGAAGCGCAGCCGCAGGCCGACCGGCACCCGACCGGCCGCGACGGCCTCGGAGTGCGCGACCGCGACGTCCGCCGCGGCCCGGAAGATCCGGCCCTTCCCGCCGAGGTCGGCCTTCTGCTCGGCCGAGTTGTAGATCTTCTCGAAGACGCGGGGGACGGCGAGGAGGAACGTGGGGCGGAAGGTCGACACCGCGCGCATGAGGTCGCGGGTGTCCGGTTCGTGCCCCACGACCACGCCGGTGGAGATCGACATGACGGCGATGAAGCGTGCGAACACGTGGGCCATCGGGATGAAGAGGAGCGTCGACGAACCGTCGGCGACGACCTCGGGCATCGCCTCCGTCGCCCCCTCGACCGTCGCGGTGAAGTTGTCGTGCCGCAGCACGCAGCCCTTCGGCCGACCGGTGGTGCCCGACGTGTAGATGATCGTGGCGTCGTCGTGTCCGTGCACGTCCGACGTCCGGGCGTCGAGCTCGGCGTCGGTGACGGTCTCACCGAGCCGGACGAGGTCGTCGAGCCCGCCGCCGTCGATCGTCCAGTGCTGTCCGAGGTGCGGCAGGTCGGGGGCGACGGACGCGACGCGGCGGGCGTGCTCCTCCTGTTCGACCACGACGGCCACCGTCTCGGAGTCGGAGAGGATCCAGCGCACCTGGTCGGGGGAGCTCGTCTCGTACACCGGGACCGACACCAGGCCCGCGGTCCACACGGCGAAGTCGACGAGGGTCCACTCGAGTCGGGTGCGCGAGAGGATCGCCACGTGCGCACCGGGAGCGAGCCCGGCGGCGACGAAGCCCTTCGCGATGCCGCGGACCCGGGCGAGGGTCTCCGCGGCGGTGATGGTCGTCCACGTGTCGCCGTGGCGCTGGGCCAGGATCGGTCGGTCCGGGGTCCGTCGCGCCCGGTCGGCGAGCAGGCTCGCCGCGGACCCGCGGTCCGGAGCGGAGGTGGGTGCGGACTGCCGCTGATCGTTCACGGTGGACTCCCTTGTCGGCCGGTTCGATACGAGGACGCCTCGACGGTGAGGCGACACCGCCAGCTTACGGCGACGACCCGGGCCGCCGACCGGGCACGGCCGCGGTTCGCAGCACCTCGACAGGCACGGTCCGGCGTTCGGCGGCGCCACCCGGAGACGGTAGGGTCGATGCTCGTGCATGCCATCGGAATCGACATCGGGGGCACCAAGATCGCTGGTGCGGTCGTCTCGGAGCTCGGCGAGATCCTCGCCGAGGACCGCGTCGCCACCAACGCGGCGGACCCGGACGCCATGCTCGACGACGTCGTGACCATGGTGTCGCGACTCCGGGCCGCCCACGACGTGGGTGCCGTGGGCGTCGCCGCGCCGGGCTTCATCGACGCCTCGCAGTCGATCGTCTACTACACGCCGAACATCCGGTGGCGGAACGAGCCCCTGCGCCAGAAGCTGCAGGAGCGTCTCGGCGACC
Organism: Curtobacterium citri; assembly: GCF_030362955.1. Classification (NCBI taxonomy): domain Bacteria; kingdom Bacillati; phylum Actinomycetota; class Actinomycetes; order Micrococcales; family Microbacteriaceae; genus Curtobacterium; species Curtobacterium citri. The sequence goes on along the minus strand of NZ_JAUCML010000004.1, from coordinate 237,444 downwards.
TGCACATCACCGTCGACAACGACGCGAACGCGGCCGGCTGGGCCGAGTTCCGCTTCGGTGCCGGCCGCCTGGTCTCCGACATGACGATGCTCACCATCGGTACCGGGGTCGGCGGCGCGATCGTCACCGAGGACCGACTGTTCCGGGGTGGCTTCGGCACCGGCGGCGAGATCGGCCACCTGCGCGTCGTGCCGAACGGGCTCCCGTGCGGCTGCGGCGCCCGCGGGTGCATCGAGCAGTACGGCTCCGGACGCGCCCTGCAGCGCATGGCGAACGACGTCGCCGACGCCGGCGGGATCGGGTCGGCACTGGCCGACGCCCGCGAGCAGAACGGCGGCCAGCTCGACGGCGCGATCGTCGGTGACCTCATCCTGGCCGACGACCCGGGCGCCCTCGCGGCCCTCCGCCGCCTCGGTCGGCACCTCGGCGAGGCCTGCGCCTCGCTGTCCGCCGTGCTCGACCCGCAGCTCTTCGTCTTCGGCGGCGGGGTCGCCAGCGCGGGCGACCGGCTGCTCGAGCCCATCAAGCAGGCGTACCTGAACAACCTGCCGGCCCGTGGCTACCACCCGGAGCCCGACTTCGTCATCGCCGAGCTCGTGAACGACGCCGGTGTCGTCGGCGCCGCCGACCTCGCCCGCATCCACGCGCGCACGGCGTAGGGTCACCTGACGGCACCCGCGCCCCGAACTGGAGTCGACGATGACCTACTGGCTGCTCAAGAACTTCCTGCTCGGCCCGCTCATCCTCACCCTCTTCCGACCGTGGGTCATCGGGCGTGAGCACGTCCCCGCGAAGGGGCCGGTGATCTTCGCCTCGAACCACATCTCGTTCATCGACTCGGTCATCCTGCCGGCGGTCCTCGACCGTCGCATCTCGTTCCTGGCGAAGAGCGACTACTTCACGGGTCGTGGGTTGAAGGGCTGGGCGACGAAGACGTTCTTCAACGCCATCGGACAGCTGCCGATCGACCGCTCCGGCGGCAAGGCGTCCGAGGCGTCGCTCCGCACCGGACTGCAGGTGCTGGCGCGCGGGGAGCAGCTCGGCATCTACCCGGAGGGGACCCGCAGCCCGGACGGCAAGCTCTACCGCGGTCGCACCGGCATCGCCCGGATGATCCTCGAGGGCCGCGTCACCGTCGTGCCGGTCGCCATGATCGGCACGCGTGAGGTGCAGCAGATCGGGCAGAAGATCCCGAAGGCCAAGCGCGTCGGCGTCGTCTTCGGCAAGCCGCTCGACTTCTCGCGCTTCGCGGGCTTCGAGACCGACCGGTTCATCCTGCGCAGCGTGACCGACGAGGTCATGCACGAGCTCGCCGGCCTGAGCCGTCAGGAGTACGTCGACGTCTACGCCACGAGCGTCAAGGAGCGGGCGACCAGCGCGCGGGAGCAGGTCATGAAGGACCGGCGCACCCCGGCCGCCGCTGCAACCGAGGCGACCGCCGCGGACCGGTAGCCGACCCGTCACACGCACGCGGACGCCGCGCGGCGGACGGTAGGATCTGAGGACTCCGAGCCCGAGCCGGGGTCCCCGCCCGCGGGTGCCGCCCCGGCCACCGACCCAGAACACCGAGGTACCTCCTTGATCGAGTCGATCGACCCCGTCGCCCTGCAGGATCCGGACGTCATCGCGGGCCTCGACCACTGGCGCACCCTGCCGATCAAGCAGCAGCCGACCTGGCCGGACGTGGCTGCCGCCGAGGCCGCCTCCGCCGAGATCGCGACGCTCCCGCCGCTGGTCTTCGCGGGCGAGGTCGACGACCTGCGGGCCCGGCTCGCGGTCGCGGCCTCGGGCGGCGCCTTCCTGCTCCAGGGCGGTGACTGCGCGGAGACCTTCGCCGGCGCCACCGCGGACTCGATCCGCGACCGCGTGAAGACGATCCTGCAGATGGCCGTCGTGCTGACGTACGGCGCCTCGATGCCCGTCATCAAGATGGGCCGCATGGCGGGGCAGTTCGCCAAGCCGCGGTCGAGCGACCTCGAGACCCGGGGCGACGTCACCCTGCCGGCGTACCGCGGTGACATCGTCAACGGCTACGACTTCACGCCGGAGAGCCGGCAGGCCGACCCGCGCCGCCTGGTGCAGGGGTACCACACGGCCGCGTCGACGCTGAACCTCGTCCGCGCCTTCACCCAGGGCGGGTTCGCCGACCTGCGCCAGGTGCACTCGTGGAACAAGGGCTTCGCGTCGAACCCGGCGAACGCCCGCTACGAGCACCTCGCGGCCGAGATCGACCGCGCGATCCGCTTCATGGGCGCCTGCGGTGCCGACTTCGAGGCGCTCAAGCACGTCGAGTTCTACGCCTCGCACGAGGGGCTGCTGATGGACTACGAGCGGCCGATGACCCGGATCGACTCGCGCTCCGGTCTGCCCTACGACACCTCGGGCCACTTCATCTGGATCGGTGAGCGGACCCGCGACATCGACGGTGCCCACGTCGACTTCCTGTCGCGCGTGCGGAACCCGATCGGCGTCAAGCTCGGCCCGACGACGAGCGTCGACGACATGCGGGCGCTCATCGAGAAGCTCGACCCCGAGCGCGAGCCCGGTCGCCTGACCTTCATCACGCGCATGGGCGCGGGCAAGATCCGTGACGAGCTGCCGAAGCTGCTCGAGGCGGTGCAGGGCATGGACGCGAAGCCGCTCTGGGTCACGGACCCGATGCACGGCAACGGCCTGACGACGCCGACCGGGTACAAGACCCGTCGGTTCGACGACGTGGTGGACGAGGTCCTCGGCTTCTTCGAGGCCCACCGCGAGGTCGGCACCTACCCGGGCGGCATGCACGTCGAGCTCACCGGTGACGACGTCACGGAGTGCCTCGGCGGCTCCGAGCAGATCGACGAGGCGACGCTGGCGACCCGGTACGAGTCGCTGTGCGACCCGCGCCTCAACCACATGCAGTCCCTCGAGCTGGCCTTCCTGGTGGCGGAGGAACTGGCGGCGCACCCGACCGCACGCCCGTAGCGCGCAGGTCCCCACCGACGGACGGGAGGCGCGGTGCCAGCCGGCACCGCGCCTCCCGTCCGTCGTCGTGGGCGCCCGTCGATCTGCCGACCGGCGCGTCGTCGAGCAGGCTACTGCCGGTAGGACAGCGTGATCTCGTCGCCGCGGTACACCGTCGACCCCTGCACCGGGTCGGTCGCGTCCACGCGGAGCAGGGCCTTCCAGTCCGTCAGCCGGCACAGCACGTTCGTGCAGTCCGGCACGGTGACCTGCAGCCCGAGGTTCTCGAGGGTCGAGGTGGCGTCGGCGATCGTCTTGCCCGCGACGTCGGGCAGGGTGATCGGCGTCGGACCACGGGAGACCACGAGGTCCACCGTCGAGCCACGGACGGCGGGGGAGCCCTCGACCTGCGAGGAGATCACCTGCCCCTTCGGCACGTCGTCGTCGTAGCGCTCCTGCTGCGCGCCGACCGTCAGGCCGACGCCCTGGAGCGTCGTCGTGGCGTCGGCCACGGTCCTGCCGGTGACGTCCGGTACGGCGCCGAGGGAGACCGTCAGGGTCACCGGGCCGCGCTCGCCGTACTCGTCGACGGTGGACAGGTCGACCGTGTCGCCGCCGGGGAGCACCCCGGTCGCGGCGATCACGGTGTCCGCCGGGGCGTCGGCCGAGAACTCGTACCGGTCGTCCTGCAGCTGGAAGTCGTCGTCGAGCGCCGCGGTCACGGTGGACAGCGGCTGTCCGACGATGGCCGGCAGCGCGATCATCCGTGGTCCGCCCGACACCACGATCTGCACCGCGGTGCCCTTGCGGACCTCGCGTGCGGCCGCGGGCTTGGTCGTCGAGACCTGCCCCTTCGCCACGACGGCGTCGAACCGCGTGCCGGTCCGTGCCGCGGGCTGGAGCCCCTGCGCCTGGAGCAGCTGGCGTGCCTGCGTGACGGACTTGCCGGCGACCTCCGGGATCCGGACGTTGCCCCAGGGCCCGGGGCCGAGTGCCCACCCGACGACGCCGGCGGCGATCACGAGCACGAGGATGACCGCGAGCGCGATCCAGCCGCGCTTCCGGCGCTTGGCGGACTTGTCGGCCAGCCGCTGTCCGGCGGGGGAGAGCGCGCCGGGCTGCGAGCCCGTCCGACGCGGTCCGGGCGCTCCGCGGCGGACCGGTGCGGCCGCGGCGCCGCCCGGCGACCCCGCGATCACGCGGGTGGCGTCGGTCGCGTCGCCGCTGTCCGCCCGACCGTCGCTGGCCGCCCGGCCGTCGCCGGCCGCCCGGCCGTCACCGGCCGGCAGGATCGCGGTGGCGTTCTCCGGGCGGAGGACGGCGGTCCGGTACTGCCCGGTCGCGCGCTGCCGGTCGCCGGACACGTGGTCGAGCATCTCGCGGGCGTCCATCGGCCGGTCGTCCGGGTTGCGGGCGGTGGCCCAGGCGACCAGGTCGTCGAGCTCCGGCGGGACACCGGGCTCCGCGGCGCTCGGCACGGGCACGGTGTCGTTGGCGTGCTGGTACGCGATCTGCATCGGCTGGTCGCCCTTGTAGGGCTGCTCGCCGGTGAGCATCTCGTAGAGCATGATGCCGACGGCGTAGATGTCGCTGCGCGAGTCGGCAGCCCCGCGCGTGACGAGCTCCGGGGACAGGTACGCGATGGTGCCGAGCAGGGCCGCGCCGGTGGCGGTGTTCGCGGTCGTGGCACGCGCGAGACCGAAGTCGCCGAGCTTGATCCGGCCGTCGTCGGCGAGCAGGACGTTCTCGGGCTTCAGGTCGCGGTGCACGATGCCGGCGCGGTGCGCCGAGGCCAGCCCGGCGAGGACGGCGCGCAGGATGTCGGTCGCCTGCTCGGGGGTCAGCGCCCGGTGCTCCTGGAGCAGGTCGCGGAGCGTGATCCCCGGGATGTACTCCATGACGATGTACGCGGTGTCGTCCTCCGCGCCCTGGTCGTAGACCCCGACCAGGTTCGGGTGCGACAGGCGCGCGGCCGACCGTGCCTCCTGGATGAAGCGCTCCCGGAAGGCCTGGTCGTCGGCCAGGTGCCCGTGCATGATCTTGATCGCGACGCGGCGTTCGAGTCGGACGTCGGTCGCCAGGTACACCGTGGCCATGCCGCCGCGGGCGATGCGCGAGCGCACGCGGTACCGCTGGTCGATCATGCGACCGATCATCGGGTCCGTGGCGGCGTTCGTGGTCATCGGCGGCATTCTACGAAGGCGGGCTGGTGGGGCCGGTACTGACGCTCCGGTCGTTACCCGATCTCGATCTCGAGGATGACTCGTTCCGTCGGGCGACCAGGGCGCCGCCGGTCGGCCGAGCCCCGGACGCGCGAGCGGGCCGTCGTCAGAGCGAGGCGAGGAGCGCGCGCGCCGTCTGCTCCCACTTGGCGTACTCGTTCGGGTAGGCCGAGACCTGCACGGCCTGCGCGGCGGCGGTCAGGCTCATCGAGGACCAGCCCCGGACGCCGAGCAGCCCGCGGGTCTTGCCCGGGTTGCCGACGTAGAAGCGCTCGGCGGCGGTCGCCGGGTCCTGCAGGGCGGCCTTCGTGCCCCAGCCCTGGCTCGGACGCTGCTGGAAGAGGCCGACCGAGTCGCGGTCGCCGTGCGACAGGTTGCGGAGGCTCGACTCCTGCAGGGCCGCGGCCAGGGCGATCACGATGCCGCGGTCCGGCACACCGAGGGTGCGACCGACGGCGACGATGGTCGCGGCGTTCCGACGCTGCTCGCCGGTGAGCTCGACGCCGTTGACGCTGCCGACCGCGGTGGTCACGGCGCCGCCGGTCGGGGTCGTGGTGGGCTTCGAGGTCGCCGCGGGGAGCACGAGGGTCTTCCCGGCGTAGATCGTGCTCGTGTAGCTGAGGCCGTTCGCGGCGAGGAGCGCCTTGACGGACACGCCGTGCTTCGCCGCGATGCCGCCGATGGTGTCGCCGGCCGCGATCTTGACGCTCGACGCGCGGGCCGGCGCGGCTGGAGCGGCGGGGGCGCTGCTCGCGACGGGCGCGGGCTTCGCGGCCGACCCGGCGCGGGGGACCTGCAGCGTCTGCCCCGGGTAGATCACCGAGCGCTGGGTCAGCCCGTTCGCCGACAGGATCGACGAGGTCGACACACCCGCGCGGGCGGCGATGCCGGACACGGTGTCGCCCTGCTTGACGTGGTAGCTGCCCGTGCTGCCGGTCGAGGCGGGCGCGGCCGTCGGTGCCGCGGGCTTCGAGGACAGGTGCAGCGTCTGGCCGGGGTGGATGATCGTGTTCCAGCCGAGGCCGTTGCGCACGAGGACCTCCTGCGCGGAGAGGCCGAACCGGGCGGCGATGCTGGACACCGTGTCGCCCTGGCGGACCGTGTAGGTCGTGGGGGCCTTCGAGACCGCCACCACCGGCGTGACCACGGTCGTCGAGGGTCGCGCGACCGCGGTGTCGAACACGGCGCGGTGGCCGACGTTCCGGTCCTCGTCGACGTGACGCTTCCCCGCGTCGTCGTCGTCGTGCCGCGGCTCGGCGTGCGCCACCGGCCCGGTCAGGCCCGCGGTCACCGCGATCGTGCCCGCGAGGACGATGGGCATGGTGGCGAACCGGGCGGATCGGGCGCGCCGGGCGGCGTCGTCTGCAGCGTTGTCCACGGGGTTTCTCCTGTCCTGGGTGAGCCTTGCGCGGGTGCGAGCACTCACAGGTGGCTCCACGCTGACATGGCGTGATTCCCAAGTCAACCAGAGAGCCGGATGTTGCGGGTGTGACTCGTGTGACCAATCGTGGGGGACCGCGGACGGCGACCGCTCTGGCAACATGGAGCCGTGAGCGCTGTACCGACCGACGACACGACCCTCTCCGAGCGCTGGCTGACGGTGCCCGACCTGGTGGAGCTGCTCGGGGTGAGCCCGGGCCGCATCCACCGCCTCTTCGAGCAGAAGACCCTGCTGGCCGCCCGCGTCGGCGGCGTGCTGCGGGTGCCCGGCGAGTTCCTCGACGGTGACGAGCCGCTGCCCGAGCTCCGCGGCACGCTCATCGTGCTCGGCGACAACGGGTTCTCGGACGACGAGGCCGTCCGCTGGATGCTCTCGGACGAGCCCGCGCTCGGCACCTCGCCGATCGCGGCGCTGCGCGCCGGCCGCAAGTCCGAGGTGCGGCGCGTCGCGCAGTCCCTGCTCTGATCGTCACCCACCTGACGGACGGGAGGCCCGTGGCGACGTCGCCACGGGCCTCCCGTCCGTCCGTCGGTCGGTCGCGTCTACGCGACGCGGCGGCTCACGGTGTCGGCCAGCGCCATCAGCTGCTCCCGCGCCGACGGCGTGAGCGGGGTGGCCTCGAGGGCGGCCTTGGCGCGCTGCACGTGCCGGTCGATCGATCGCTCGACGGCGGCGACCGCCCCGGACTCGGTCAACGTCGCGCGGAGCATCTGGACCTGACCCTCGTCGAGGTCGGGGTCGCCGAGCAGCTCGTCGAGCAGCTGCCGCGGACCGGGCGCCAGCGACTTCCGGGCCGAGGCGATGAGGACGGTGCGCTTGCCCTCGCGCAGGTCGTCCCCGGCCGGCTTGCCGGTCACCTCGGGGTCGCCGAACACGCCGAGCAGGTCGTCGCGCAGCTGGTACGCCACGCCGAGGGGGAGTCCGAACGACCGCAGACCCTCGAGCTGCGCCGGGGAGGCGCCGGCGACGAGCGCGCCGATCACGAGCGGCGCCTCGATCGAGTACTTCGCCGACTTGAAGACGATGACGCGCTGGGCCCGGACGAGGTGCTCGGCCTCGTCGATGGACGGCCAGGCGGTCTCCTCGTGCACGTCGAGGTACTGCCCCGCCGTGACGTCGAGCCGCATGGTGTGGAACTCCTGGCGGACGATGCGCGCGCGGGCCGGGTCGAGCAGGGCGAGGCCCTCGTCGAAGACGGCGTCGCTCAGCGAGAGCAGCAGGTCGCCCAGCAGCAGCGCCGAGTTCGTGCCGTACAGCGCGCGGTCGCCGACCCAGCCGGACTCCTCGTGCAGGGACTCGAAGCGGCGGTGCGCGGCGGGACGACCGCGGCGGGTGTCCGAGCGGTCCATGATGTCGTCGTGCACGAGGGCGGCGGCGTGGAAGACCTCGAGCGCCGCGGCGACCGTGACGACCGCCTCGGCGGTGGTCTGGCGCGAGCCCTCCGCGAGGGGGTCGAACGAGCCCGACCGACCGGCGACGGACTGCCAGCCCCAGTAGCAGAACAGTGCCCGGAAGCGCTTGCCGCCGGACAGCAGGTCACGGGCGTACCGGTCGAACGGAGCGAGGTCGGGGCTGATGCCGACGAGGCGCTCGCGCTGCTCGTCGAGTGCCCGGTCGAGACGCGCCGATACGAGGTCCACTAATCGCGTACTCTCAGCCACGGTACCTACCCTAGTGGAGCGGTCGAGTCATAGAATCGGTCCACTCAGCGCTTGCCACAACCCGGCGGCAGCGCGGTCCACCAGCCGTCACCCAGGACAGCATCCTCAGGACAGCATCCCCGAGAACAAGAGGGAAACGAGATGCCACTCTCGGAGCAAGAGCAGCGACTCCTCGAAGAGATGGAGCGGAGCCTCTACCAGAACGACTCCGACTTCGTGGCGCGGGTCACGCGCCGCCAGGGTCGCGCCAGCTACACCACGATCACGATCGGGGTGCTCGGTGCACTGGTCGGCATCGCGATCGTCGTCCTCGCGCTGGTGTTCAAGCAGCCGCTGCTCGGTCTGCCGGGCTTCGTCGTGATGCTCGCCGGCGTGCTGTACGCGCTGCGCCCGGGCATGCGGATGCCGAAGGCCGGGGCGAAGGCGCCGCGTGCCGGTGGTGCCGGTTCCCGCCGTCCCGCGCGGCCGTCGTCGTCCGGTGGTTCGTTCATGGACCGCATGAACGAGCGCTGGGACAAGCGCAACGACCCCGGGCAGCAGTAGCAGCCCTCCACACGCCTCCACGAACGGGGCCGGTCCAGTCGGACCGGCCCCGTTCGTCGTGTGCGGGGGCTGCTGTCGCTGATCGTCCCGGTGCGTCGAGCAGGCCGGGCGGGTGTCGGAGGGGAGGCGCGGGGCGGCGTCCCCACGCGCCTCCCGTCCGACCCGCCCTCCACCCGATCCGGGGCTGTGAGAGTCCTCCACTCTGCTCCACCTCCTCCACTCGCCTCCACCAGCCCGTCGATCCGCGGATCGGCGGGCTCTTCCGTGCCCGCTGGACCTCGGGGAGCTGCCCCAATCCGGGGGTCGCGGGCAGATCGGGGAGCGGGAACCGCCCTGTGGGGAGGGAAGTGGAGTAAAGTGGGGACCACGACGGACCGGTGGAGCGGAGGGGAGGCCCCGACGTGCTGCTCGGTACCCATGCCCCGAAGCTGGACGAGAAGGGTCGCGTGATCCTCCCCGCCAAGTTCCGGGACGAACTGTCCGGCGGGCTCGTCATGACCCGTGGGCAGGAGCGCTGCGTCGTCGTCTTCAGCGCGGACACGTTCGAGCAGCTGCACGAGCGCATCCGCACCGCACCGATGACGTCGAAGCGCACTCGGGACTACATGCGCCTGTTCCTCTCCGGAGCGAGCGCGGAGACGCCCGACAAGCAGAACCGCGTGACGATCCCGCAGAACCTCCGCGAGTACGCGGGGCTCGAGCGGGACCTCACGGTCATCGGCAGCGGTGACCGTGCCGAGATCTGGTCGACCACCGCGTGGGAGGCCTACTACGCCGAGGTCGAAGAGGGCTTCGCCGACAACGACGAGGAGGTGATCCCGGGGATCTTCTGATCCGCGGATCGGGACTCCCAGCCGTGGTGCCCTGACACACCTTCCCCGGTGTCAGGTCGCATGGATGGGGATCCGGATGCGTGGCCCAGGAGGTCGAGGGGCTGCACATGGCCGAAGACCAGCCGACGTTCCCGCACACCCCGGTGATGCTCCAGCGCATCGTCGACCTGTTCGTCCCCGCGCTCGAGGGGCCGGGCAAGGTCGTCGTCGACGCCACCCTCGGGATGGGCGGTCACTCCGCGGCGCTGCTCGAGCGCTTCCCGGAGCTCACCCTGATCGGACTCGACCGCGACACCGACGCGCTCGGCATCGCGGGGGAGCGCCTGGCCCGCTTCGGCGACCGCGTCCGGCTCGTGCACACCGTGTACGACGACATCGTCGAGGCGGTCGAGGGCGAGGGGTTCCGGAAGGTCGACGGCGTCCTGTTCGACCTCGGCGTCAGCTCGCTCCAGCTGGACCGCGCCGAGCGCGGCTTCGCCTACAGCCAGGACGCCCCGCTCGACATGCGGATGGACCGGACCGAGGGCCGGACCGCGGCGGACGTGCTCGCCACCTACGACGAGGGCGAACTCCGGCGCATCTTCCAGCGGTACGGCGAGGAGAAGCTGGCCGGCCGGTACGCCCGCGCGATCGTCGAGCGGCGCGCGGAGCGTCCGTTCACGATGTCGGGCGACCTGGTGCAGGTCCTCCACGACGCGACCCCCGTCGCGATCCAGCGGCAGGGACACCCGGCGAAGCGCGTGTTCCAGGCGCTCCGCATCGAGGTGAACGCCGAGCTGGCCGTCCTCGAGCGGGCGGTCCCCGCCGCGCTCGACGTCATCGGCGTCGGCGGCCGCATCGTGGTCGAGTCGTACCAGTCCCTCGAGGACCGTCTGGTCAAGCGGGCGCTCGTCGAGCGCACGACCTCGAGCGCCCCGGCGGACCTGCCGGTCGAGCTCCCCGAGCACGCCCCGACCTGGTCCCTGGTCGTCAAGGGCGCGGAACTGGCCGACGACGCCGAACGCGCCGCCAACCCCCGAGCAATCCCCGTGCGCCTGCGCGCGGCCGAGCGGATCCGGAACTGACATGAGCACGAACCTCGCACTCGTCGACCCCGTCGTCGCCCCGTCGCGTGCCCCGCGCCCGCGCCACGACCGCCCCGAGCTGGTCGAGGTCGCACCGACGCGTGCGCAGCGCCGTGCCCGTCCGAGGGTGGCGTACGCCATCGTCGCGGTCGTCGCGCTCGGCATCCTGCTGCTCGCGCAGCTCGGCATCAGCATGGTGCTGAGCCAGGGCGCCTACACGCTCGACTCCCTCGGCGCCGAGCAGACGAAGCTCTCGCGGACGCAGCAGTCGCTGTCCGAGGAGCTCCGCGTGCTCGACTCGCCGCAGAACCTCGCCCGCAACGCGCAGTCGCTCGGGATGATCGCGAACTCGACGCCGGTCTACCTCGACCCGGAGACCGGGCGGGTGTACGGCACGCCGACGCCGGCGGCTCCCGACGAGGCGACCGCGAGCAGCGACAACCAGGTGCCCAACGCCCTGCTCGACCCGGTCCCGCTCGCGACGAAGCAGCCGGCCGAGGCGGCGCCGAGCGCTCCCGCCGCACCGACCGCGCCGTCCGCAGCCGCGTCCGCGCCGGCCGCCGCGAGCACCGACGCTGGGAACAGCGCCGGGGCCAGCGCGTCGGACGGGGCCGCGCCGAAGGCCGACGTAGAGTCCGACGCGAACCCGCTCCAGGCCCCCACCACCCGGTGACCTGCGGGCCGGGACACCCTGCCGCACCACCCGGGAAGGACCGCACCGCGTGACCAAGACGATCCGCAACCCACGACTGCGCTACAGCGTGGTGATCATCGCCGTGATCGCCCTCGTGGCCGTGTTCGTGATCCGCCTGGTCGACATCCAGGTGGTGCAGGCCGCCGCGCTGAACGATGCGTCGAAGGCCAAGCGGAGCATCCCGGTGACGATCTACGGGACCCGCGGCGCCATCGTCGACCGCAACGGCGTCGAGCTGGCCGACAGCGTCAACCGGTACAACATCACCACCTCGCCGCGCCTCGTGAAGCCCTTCGACGGCAAGCTCGGCGGCGACCGCGTGAAGCGGGTCTCGGTCGACGAGGCCCTCCGTGCCGTCGCGGAGGCGTCCGGCGCGGACGTGGCGACCATGCAGCGGAACATCGCCGCGGACCCCCGGTCGGACTTCGCGTACCTGGTCAAGGGCCTCGACGTGAAGCACTACGAGGCCGTCCGCGCCCTGTCCATCCCGTGGACGTACCCCGAGCAGCAGGCGGCGCGCGTCTACCCGAGCGGCGCGACAGCCGGGGCGCTGACGGGCTTCATGGGCACCGACGGCGCGCAGGCCGGCCTGGAGTACTCGTACGACGCGTGCCTCGCGGGCACGAACGGCTCGGAGACGTACGAGCGCGGCGAGGACGGCGTGCAGCTGCCCGGCAGCACCCGGACGACCAAGCAGGCGAAGGACGGCGGCACGCTCGAGACCACCATCGACAGCGACCTGCAGTACATGGCGCAGCAGACGATCGCGTCGGCGGCGAAGTCCCTGCAGGCCGAGTCCGCGACCGCGACCGTGGTGGACGTCAAGACGGGTGAGCTCCTCGCCGTCGCCGACTACCCGACGGTCGACCCGAACGACGTCGACGCGACGACCGACAAGGGCGCCTTCGGCTCCCGCGCCCTGACCGCGACGTACGAGCCCGGATCGACGATCAAGGCGGCGATCGCAGCGGCACTGATCGACCAGGGGAAGTCGGGCCCGACCGACCGTGCGGTCGTGCCGTACTCGCGCTCGTTCCCGTGGGGCGGCAAGATCCAGGACTCCGAGTTCCACCCGACCGAGAACCTGACCCTGACCGGCATCCTGCAGAACTCGTCGAACGTCGGCATCACCGAGCTCGGCGAACGGCTCACGCAGCAGCAGCGCTTCGACTACATGAAGAAGTTCGGCCTGTTCGAGCCGGAGACGGCGATCGACTACCCGGGTCAGCCGGCCATGCAGTACGGCGCCTCGCCCGACTGGAGCAGCCAGACGAACATCAACTCGATGTTCGGTCAGGGCATCTCGACCACCGCGGTCCAGGTGGCGAGCGTGTTCCAGACGCTGGCGAACGACGGCGTCCGGATCCCGCTGCACATGGTGAAGGGCTGCCAGACCGCCGACGGCAAGACCATCGACGCGCCCGACGTGCAGGGGACGCGCGTCGTCTCCACCGCGGCGGCCGACCAGACCGTCAAGATGCTGCAGAGCGTCGTCACGGGCGGCACGCTCGTCGGCATGAAGCCGATCTCCGGCTACAACATCGCCGCGAAGACCGGTACCGCCGAGGTGGCCGAGGGGTCGAAGGGCTACGGCGGACAGCGCATCACCTCGGTGGCCGGAATGGCACCCGCCGAGGACCCCCAGTATGTTGTCACGGTGACGTTCACGAAGCCGCAGACCAACAAGTGGTCCAGCGGAGCGGCTCCGGCGTTCCGCACGCTGATGTCCCAGGTGCTCGAGAAGTACCGAGTAGCCCCCTCCACGGCCGAGGCGCAGCTGTACCCGTCCACGTGGTGAGGAAGAAGGAACACTTGTCCGCACGGATCCCCCCGGTCCTCCGACCCGAACACCCGACCCCGAGGAGCGTGGCCGAACTCGCGAACGCGTTCGGCATGCGCGTCGTCGGCGCGGTCGACACCGTCGAGACGACGGGCGTCACACTGAGCGCTGCCGAGGTGCAGCCCGGTGACCTGTTCGTCGGCGTGCACGGCGCGAACCGCCACGGAGCGCAGTTCGCCGCCGAGGCCGCCGAGCGCGGCGCGGTCGCCGTGCTCACCGACGCGGACGGCGTGGCCCTCGCCGAGCCGTCCGGACTGCCGGTCCTGGTGGTCGAGGACCCGCGGGCCGCGCTCGGCGACGTGTCCGCCTGGGTCTACCGCACCCACCCGGACGAGGCGACCGACCTGCCGCAGCTGTTCGCCACCACCGGCACGAACGGCAAGACCAGCACCTCGTACATCCTCGAGGGGATCCTCAAGCAGCTCGGTCTCGTCACCGGCCTGAGCTCGACCGCGGAGCGCCACATCGGCACGCTCAGCGTCACCAGCCGCCTGACCACGCCCGAGGCGAGCGAGATGCACGCGCTCCTCGCCAGGATGCGCGAGTCCGAGGTGCGCGCGGTCGCCGTCGAGGTGAGTGCCCAGGCCCTCAGCCGGCACCGCGTCGACGGGATCGTGTTCGACGTCGCCGGGTTCACGAACCTGTCGCACGACCACCTCGACGACTACGCCGACATGGAGGAGTACTACCAGGCGAAGCTCCCGCTGTTCCAGCCCGAGCACAGCCGTCGCGGCGTCGTCTCGCTGGACACCGACTGGGGCCACCGCGTGGTGCAGGACTCCCGCATCCCGGTCACGACCATCACGGTGCACCCTGACGTCGAGGCCGAGTGGCACGTCGAGATCGTCGAGGCGCACGCGGCCTACACCGAGTTCCGTCTGACCGGCCCCGAGGGCCGCGAGCTCACCACCCGGGTGCCCCTGATCGGCTGGCACATGGCGGCGAACGCGGCGCTGGCGATCGTCATGCTCGTCGAGGGCGGCTTCGAGCTCGGCGCCATCGCGCACGCGCTCGGGTCGAACCACCGCCGCTACGCGGACGAGACCGACGAGCACCCCGTCAGCGCGATCGAGTGCTACCTGCCCGGTCGCACCGAGCGCGTCTCCGGCGACCGCGGCCCGAGCGTCTACGTGGACTTCGGCCACAGCGCCGACGCCTTCGAGAACACCCTGGCCGCCGTCCGGCAGTTCACGACCGGCCGGGTCCTCATGCTCTTCGGCGCCGACGGCGACCGCGACACGACCAAGCGCGGCGACATGGCCCGCGTGGCGGCGGCCGGCAGCGACGTGCTCGTCGTCACCGACCACCACCCCCGCTTCGAGGACGCCGCGTCGATCCGGAAGACCCTGGTCGACGCCGCGCGCGAGGCCTACCCGGACCACGAGACGTACGAGGTGAGCCCGCCCGAGGCCGCGATCCGCAAGGCGGTCAGCCTGCTCGGGGAGGGGGACTCGATCCTCTGGGCCGGTCCCGGGCACCAGGACTACCGCGACATCGCGGGCGTCCGCACGCCGTACTCGGCCCGCGACGAGGCCCGCCAGGCCCTCCGCGAGGCCGGCTGGGAGCCGAACTCCGGTCCGGCGGAGGAGATCCGATGATCGCGCTGACCCTCGCCGAGATCGCCACCGCGATCGGCGGCGAGCTCGTCAGCGGTGCCCGCGGACGGGTCGTCGACGGCAGCGTCGAGACCGACTCGCGCCTGGTCGGCGCCGGCAGCGTGTTCTTCGCCCTGCTCGGTGAGGAGACCGACGGCCACCGCTTCGTGCCGGCCGCGGCCGAGGCCGGTGCCGCGCTCGTCGTCACCGAACGCGCGGTCGAGCTGCCCGAGGGCAGCGACACCGCGCAGGTCGTCGTGCCCGACGGGTACGCCGCCCTCGCCGCGCTCGCGCACGAGGTCGTCGCGCGCGTCCGCGCCTCGAGCGCCGACCGCGTCGACGAGCAGGGCCGCCCCGCCCCCCTGCGCGTGGTGGGCATCACCGGCTCGAACGGCAAGACGAGCACGAAGAACATGCTCCGGACCATCCTCGAGCAGCACGGCGACACCGTCGCGCCGCAGGGGTCCTTCAACAACCACGTCGGCGCCCCGGTCTCGATGCTCCGCATCACCCACGACACGCGGTTCCTCGTGGTCGAGATGGGTGCCAGCGGCATCGGTCACATCGCGAAGCTCGTCTCGATCGCCGAGCCGGACGTCGGCGTCGTCCTCAAGGTCGGACTCGCGCACGCGGGGGAGTTCGGCGGCATCGAGGCCACGCAGCGCGCGAAGTCGGAGATGGTCACCGACCTGCCGGCGACCGCGACCGCGCTGCTCAACGTCGACGACGACCGTGTCGCGTCCATGCGGGCGCTGACCGACGCGACCGTCGTCGGGTTCGGCACGTCCGCGGGTGCCGACTACCGCATCGGCGGCATCGAGACGGACCGCAGCGGCACCCGCTTCACGCTCACCGCGCCTCCCGTCCGCCCCGGAGGCGACGGTCTCGCCGACGCGACGGACCAGCCGGGAGGCACCACGCGTTTCCCCGAGACCGTCGACGTCCGGCTCGCCATCCTCGGTGAGCACCACGCGATGAACGCGTCCGCCGCGCTCACCGTCGCGCACCTGTGGGGGGTCCCGCTCGCCGCCGGCGCCGAGGCGCTCGCGTCGATGACGCGGGCCGAGCGCTGGCGCATGGAGCTCCTCCAGGGCGGACCCGAGGGCGTCACCGTCATCAACGACGCCTACAACGCCTCGCCGGACTCGATGGCGGCCGCGCTCCGCACCCTGGCGCAGGTCGTGCGCCCGGGCGAGCGCTCCGTCGCCGTGCTCGGCGAGATGGCCGAGCTCGGCGAGTACGCGACCGAGGAGCACGACACCATCGGTCGGCTCGTCGTCCGGCTCGGCATCGGACAGCTCGTGGTCGTCGGACCCGGCGCCGCCGCCATCCACCAGGCCGCCACGCTCGAGGGGTCGTGGGACGGGGAGTCCGTGTACGTCGAGGACGTCGACGACGCCGTCCGTGCCCTGCAGGAGATGGTCCGCCCCGGCGACGTCGTCCTGGTCAAGTCCTCGAAGTCAGCCGAACTGCGATTCCTCGGCGATCGCCTCGGAGGTGTCACCGAATGATCGCGCTCCTCGTCGCCGGCGCCGTGTCGCTGGTGTTCACACTGCTGCTCACGCCGCTGTTCATCAAGCTGTTCCACCGTCTCGGGTGGGGACAGTTCATCCGTGACGACGGCCCGCAGTCGCACCACACGAAGCGCGGCACGGCCACGATGGGCGGCATCGTCCTCATCATCGGCGCGGTGCTGGGCTACTTCGTCGGACACCTGGTCGGGCGTGACTCCGTCACCCTGTCCGGGCTGCTCGTGCTGTTCCTCATGGTCGGACTCGGGTTCGTCGGCTTCATCGACGACTTCCTGAAGGTGCGACGCCAGCGGAGCCTCGGGCTCGGCGGGTGGGCCAAGGTCCTCGGCCAGGTCATCGTCGGCGTCATCTTCGCCACGATCGCGCTCGTCGTGCCGACCGGGAACGGCAAGCCCCCGGCGTCCACGATGATCTCCGCGATCCGCGACGTCCCGTGGCTCGACTTCATGGTGCTCGGGACCGTCATCGGCACGGTCCTGTACCTGGCGTGGATCGTGCTGCTCACGGTGTCGACGTCGAACGGCGTGAACGTGGCGGACGGCCTCGACGGTCTCGCGACCGGGTCGAGCATCCTCGCGATCGGCTCGTACGTGATCATCGGGTTCTGGCAGTCCAACCAGATCTGCGGCGGCGTGCGGCTCGACGAGAGCACCGCGCACGCCTGCTACAGCACGACCGACCCGCTCGACCTGGCCGTCGTCGCGGCCGCGGTCTGCGGTGGCCTCATCGGCTTCCTCTGGTACAACACCTCGCCCGCGCAGATCTTCCTCGGCGACACGGGGTCGCTCGGCCTCGGCGGCGCCCTGGCCGGTCTCGCGATCCTGAGCCGCACCGAGCTGCTGCTGATCCTCATCGGTGGACTGTTCTTCATCGTCACCGGCTCGGTCATCCTGCAGCGGGCCTACTTCAAGATCACCCACGGCAAGCGCATCTTCCGGATGAGCCCGCTGCACCACCACTTCGAGCTGAAGGGGTGGGCCGAGGTGACCGTCGTCGTCCGGTTCTGGATCATCGCGGGACTCTGCGTCGCCGCCGGTGTCGGACTCTTCTACCTGGAATGGATCGCCCGTGTCGGCTGACCCCCGCCTCGACGGCCTCGACAGCTGGTACGCCGAGGGGTGGAAGGGGCTCCGGGTCGCTGTGCTCGGGCTGGGCGCCACCGGCTTCTCGGTGGCGGACACCCTGGTCGAGCTCGGCAGCGAGGTCACCGTCCACGCCCCGGACGGACCCGACGACACCGTCGAGCTGCTCGACGTCATCGGTGCCCGGTTCGAGCGCACGTCGCTCGACACCGTGCCCGAGTCGCTCGTCGCGCAGGCGCCGGACCTCGTGGTCGTCTCGCCCGGCTTGCCGCCGAACAACGCGAGCGTGCAGTGGGCCACGGCGAACAGCGTGGTCTGGGGCGACATCGAGCTCGCGTGGCGCGTCCGCGACAAGGTCGTGCGCGGCCCGATCGCGGCGCCCTGGGTGACGATCACCGGGACGAACGGCAAGACCACGACCACGCAGCTGACCACCGCGATGTTCGCCGCGTCCGGACTCCGTGCGGTCGCGTGCGGGAACATCGGCGTGCCGGTGCTCGACGTCGTCCGCGACCCGGAGGGCTTCGACGTCCTGGTCGTCGAGCTCTCCAGCCACCAGCTGCACTACATGCCCACCACGGGCGACGGCGCCGTCGTGCCGCTCGCGAGCGCCTGCCTGAACATCGCCGACGACCACCTCGAGTGGCACGGTTCCGCCGAGGCCTACCGGGCCGCGAAGGCGAAGGTCTACGAGCGCTCCGTCATGGCGTGCGTCTACAACACCGCCGACGACGCCACCCGCCGCATGGTCGAGCAGGCCGACGTCGTTGAGGGCTGCCGGGCCGTCGGCTTCACCCCCGGGGTCCCCGCGCCGGGTGACGTGGGCATCGTCGACGACGTGCTCTGCGACCGCGCCTTCACCGAGGACCGCCGCAACAGCGCGCTCGAGCTCGCCACCCTGGCCGACCTCGAGCAGGCCGGCCTCGCGAGCCCGCACATGACCATGAACGTCCTGGCCGCCGCCGCCCTCGCGCGTGCCGCGTCCGTCGCACCGGCGCACATCCGCAGCGCCGTGCAGAGGTTCCGCGCCGACCACCACCGCACCGAGCACGTCGCGACGGCGGACGGCATCACCTGGGTCGACGACTCGAAGGCCACGAACCCGCACGCGGCGACGGCGTCGCTGGCGTCGTTCGAGACCGTCGTCTGGATCGTCGGTGGCCAGTTCAAGGGCGTCGACATCGACGGGCTCGTCGAGCGCTTCGGTCCGGACGCCCGGGCGGCGATCGTGATCGGGACCGACCGCGCGCCCGTGCTCGAGGCATTCGCGCGACACGCGCCCGGGGTGCCGGTCCTGCAGGTCGAGGCGACGGACACTGAACACGTCATGCCCGAGGCGGTCCGGCATGCCGCTTCGGTCGCGCGACCTGGCGACACGGTCCTCCTCGCCCCGGCTGCTGCGTCGTTCGACCAGTTCGGTTCCTACGCCGACCGGGGGCGTCGATTCGCGGCGGCGGTCCACGAGCACCTGGGAGGCACAGCCGATGGCGACCACGGATCTCCCGAGCGGCCGTAGCGGCACCCGCACGGCGGCCGGTTCCCCCCGTGCCGACGGACCACGCCGGACGCACGGCGCCGTCGTCGCGGTCAAGAACGTCTTCGTCGCCGAGTCGAGCACGTTCTACACGATCCTCGGCGTGACGCTGTTCCTCGTCGTCTTCGGCGTCGTGATGGTGCTGTCCTCGTCGAGCGTCGAGCAGTACGCGGCGACGCACGACTTCTTCGGGGCGGCGTCGCGACAGGGGCTGTACGCCGTGCTCGGCGTCCCGCTCATGCTCGTCGCCAGTCGCGTGCCCGCGCGGGTGTGGCGGAAGTGGGCGATGCGGATCCTCGGCGCCGCGCTCTTCCTGCAGCTGCTCGTCTACACACCGCTCGGCATCGAGGTGCAGGGCAACCGGAACTGGGTCGGCTTCGGGTCGTTCACCGCGCAGCCGTCCGAGGCGATCAAGCTCGCGCTCGCGCTCGGCATCGGCGCGATCATGTACGCCAAGCGCGACAAGCTCCGGGACTGGAAGGAGATCTTCGTCCCGGTCGGCATCGCCACGGTGCTGCCGCTCGGCATGGTGCTCCTCGGTGGCGACCAGGGCACCGCGATGATCATGCTCATCCTGGTGCTCGGCGCGCTCTACATCGGCGGCGCCCGCGCACGCCACCTGCTCGCGATCGTCGTCGCGGTCGGGGTGGTCCTGCCCTTCGTGACGATGGCCTCGTCCTCCCGGCAGGTCCGCATCAGCGCGTGGCTGTCCGGGTGCACCGACTCCAACCAGTACCAGGACCTCTGCTGGCAGCCGGTCCACGGCATGTGGGCGCTGGCGTCCGGCGGGGTCTTCGGCGTCGGGCTCGGCAACTCCAAGGCCAAGTGGTCGTGGCTGCCCGAGGCCGACAACGACTACATCTTCGCCATCATCGGCGAGGAGCTCGGGCTCATCGGGGCCGTCGTCGTCCTCGCGCTCTTCGTGGTCCTGGCGGTCAGCATGATCAAGGTGATCCGCCAGTCGAACGACCCCTTCGTCCGCACCGTGACCGGCGCGATCCTCGCCTGGATCATCGGGCAGGCGCTCGTCAACATCGCGGTGGTGCTCGGGCTCCTGCCCGTCCTCGGCGTCCCGCTCCCGCTCATCTCCGCCGGAGGTTCGGCGCTCATCATGACCCTCGTGGCCATCGGTGTCGTGCTGTCCTTCGCCCGCGACCTGCCCGGACGGAACGCGGTCGGCGGGCCGCGGCACGACCTCGCACCCCAGAACGGAAGGTTCCGTTGAGCACGTACCTCTTCGCCGGCGGCGGCACCGCCGGACACGTCAACCCGCTGCTCGCCGTCGCCGACCGGCTGACCGAGCGCGACCCGGAAGCCCGGGTGCTCGTGCTCGGCACGGCCGAGGGGCTCGAGTCGCGGCTCGTGCCCATGCGCGGCTACGAGCTGCTGACGATCCCGCGCCTGCCGTTCCCGCGTCGGCTCGACGCCCACGCGCTGCGCTTCCCCGGACGGTTCGCGGCGGCGGTCCGGCGCACCGAGCGGTTCATCCGCGAGCACGACGTCGAGGTGGTCCTCGGGGTCGGCGGCTACGCGGCCGCGCCGGCCTACATCGCGGCGAAGCGCACGGGCACGCCGATCGTCGTGCACGAGCAGAACGCCAAGCCCGGGCTGGCGAACCGGCTCGCCGCGTTCCTCACCCGGCACGTCGGGCTGACGTTCTCGAACACTCGCCTGCGCCACGGCCGCGTGGTCGGCATGCCACTGCGCCGGGAGATCGAGACGCTCGACCGCCGTGCCGCGCGCGCCGAGGGGCTGGCCGAGTTCGGCCTCGACCCGGACCGACCCGTCCTGCTCGTCACCGGCGGCTCCTCCGGTGCGCGGAGCATCAACGCGACCGTGAACCGGTCCGCGACGGCGATCGTCGACGCCGGGTGGCAGGTGCTGCACGTCGTCGGCGGCAAGTCGGACATCGGCCCCAGCGACCTCGACGGGTACCACGTGCTGCCGTACTGCGACCGGATGGACCTGGCCTACGCCGCGTCGGACTTCGTGGTCTCGCGCTCCGGTGCCGGCATGGTCTGCGAGCTGACCGCCGTCGGTCTGCCGAGCGTGCTCGTGCCCTACCCGGTCGGCAACGGCGAGCAGCGGCACAACGCGGCGGACGTCGTCGGCGCCGGGGGAGCGGTGCTGGTGGACGACGCCGCGTTCACCGAGGACTGGGTCTCGTTCCAGCTGCTCGGCATCCTGCGCGACCGGGCCCGCATCGCGGACATGGCGGTGCGTGCGGGGAGCGTGGGCCACCGCGACGGGGCCGACCGGATGACGGCGCTCGTCCAGGACGCGGCGGTCGGGGCCACCCCACGGGCCCGACGCGGCAGCGGGGAGACGCGCACCGCCACGGACGCGACGAGCCCGAGCCCGAGCCCGAGCCCGAGCACGAGCCCGAGCCCCAGCCCGAGCGCCGGCACCAGCACCACGGAGGAACGATGACCATCAAGCCGGACCTGACCCAGCCGATCCCCGACGACCTCGGCACGGTCCACTTCATCGGCATCGGCGGCTCCGGCATGAGCGGCATCGCCCGGATGTTCCTCGCCGCCGGGCACCGCGTCACCGGCAGCGACTCCCGCGAGACCGCGACGACCGGCACGATGCGCGACCTCGGCGCCGAGGTGCACGTCGGGCACGACGCGGCGAACCTCGGCGACGCGGACACCGTCGTCGTCACCAGCGCCCTCTGGCCGGACAACCCCGAGCTCCTCGAGGCGCAGCGCCGCGGCCTGCCGGTCCTGCACCGGTCCCAGGCCCTCGCCGCCCTCATCGCCGACCACCGCCTCGTCGCGGTCGCCGGCGCGCACGGCAAGACCACGTCCACCGGCATGATCGTCACCGCCATGGTCGAGCTCGGACTCGACCCGAGCTTCGTCAACGGCGGCGTCATCCAGTCGCTCGGCACGAGCTCGGCCCCGGGCACGAGCGACCTG
This sequence comes from Curtobacterium citri, assembly GCF_030362955.1. Classification (NCBI taxonomy): domain Bacteria; kingdom Bacillati; phylum Actinomycetota; class Actinomycetes; order Micrococcales; family Microbacteriaceae; genus Curtobacterium; species Curtobacterium citri. The sequence continues at coordinate 215,536 of NZ_JAUCML010000004.1, read as the reverse complement.
TTCGTCGTCGAGGCCGACGAGTCCGACGGCTCCTTCCTTCTCTACGACGTCGCCGTGGCCCTCGTCACGAACGTCGACGCAGACCACCTCGACCACTACGGCAGCGAGGACGCCTTCATCGACGCGTTCGTCGAGTTCGCCGGCCGGGCACGCGAGCGCATCGTCGTCTCGAGCGACGACGCCGGCGCGAAGCGCGTGACGGCGGGCGTCCGGGCACGCGAGGGCGCACCCGAGATCGTCACGTTCGGCGAGGCCGCCGACGCGGACGTCCGCATCGAGCGCATCGTCGAGGCGGCGAGCGTCGAGGTCGACCTGCGCGCCGGGGGCGAGTCGCACCACATGACCCTGCGCGTGCCCGGACGGCACAACGCCGTGAACGCCGTCGGCGCCTTCGCGGTTCTCACCGGACTCGGGGTCACCGCGGCCGACGCGATCCGCGGCATCGAGGCGTTCGGCGGCACCGAGCGGCGCTTCGAGCTGCACGGCGTCGAGCGCGGTGTCTCCGTGTACGACGACTACGCGCACCACCCGACCGAGGTCGCGGCCGCACTCCGCGCCGCCCGGAACGTCGTCGGCGACGGCCGCATCATCGCGATCCACCAGCCGCACCTGTACTCGCGGACCCGCCTGATGGCGGGGGACTTCGCGAAGGTCTACGAGGAGCTCGCCGACCACACCGTGGTCCTCGACGTCTACGGCGCCCGGGAGGACCCGGAGCCCGGCGTGACCGGTGCCCTCGTGCAGGAGCGGTTCGTGGACCAGTCCCGGGTGGACTTCCTGCCCGACTGGGACGAGGCGTCCGCACGCGCGGCCGACATCGCGCGCGAGGGCGACATCGTCATGACGCTCAGCTGCGGCGACGTGTACCGCATCATCCCGCAGGTCCTCGGTGCCCTGCACGACGGGACGCGCACGCAGTGAAGCGTCCCGAGGGCTTCGACGGACGTCCGGAGGAACCGGCCGGCCCAGCCGAGCGCGCGTCGACGCCACGGCAGCGTCGTGGCCCGCTGGTCCCACGGCGCCCGTCACGTCCGCCCGCGACCGACGGCCGGGAGGCCCACCGGGACCCCGGTACGTCGGCTCCCGTCGACGAGCGGGTCGACGAGCGGGTCGACCCCACCGCCACGGCTGCGTCCGGCGCGCCCGGTCACCGGGACCGCGCCGGCGCGATCGCCAGCGCTGCCGGCCGTCGGCTCGGCGCCGGCTTCTCCTCGGTCGCCGAACGGCTGCGGGAGTACCAGGCCGACGACGACCACGACACCGCCCGCCCGGGGGCGCACCCGGCTGCCGAGCACGGCACCCACGACGGCACCGACGACGGCGGGCCCGGACGCCTCGCCACCGTCACCGACGTCATCGACGCGGCCGTGCCGTCGGTCGCCGACCACGCTGCCGACGACTCCGGTGCTGCGGCCACGGGCGCGCACGCGACCCCGATCGGTGCGGGCGTCCGCGCCGCCGAGACCGCCCGCGAGGCCCGCGTGGCGAAGCGCCGCCGTCGGCTGCTCGAGCGCGCCGAGGTCCGGCGGTTCACCCGCAGGGCCCGGCACCGTCGTGCCGCGTGGATCACGGTCGCGGCGGTCGTCGTGGTGTTCGGCGCCTCGATCCTCGTCGCCGTCACCTCGCCGCTCATGGCCCTGCGGACGATCGAGGTCCGCGGTACCGACCGTGTCGACGCGACCGCCCTCCGGCAGGCGCTCTCCGACCAGGTCGGCACGCCGCTCGCCCGGCTCGACTTCGACGAGGTCAAGCGGGACATCGCCGGCTTCCCCCTCATCGAGAGCTACGTGACCGAGGAGGTCCCGCCGCACACCCTGGTGGTGACCGTCACCGAGCGCACGCCGGTCGTCGCCGTGCCGTCGGGGAAGTCCTTCGACCTCGTCGACCCGGCCGGCATCGTCGTGCAGTCGTCGCCGAAGCGCCCGGAGGGCGTGCCGGTCGCCGACGTCGCCCGCGCCGAGCTCGGGTCCCCGGTCTTCCGCACGATGACCGAGGTCGTCCTGTCGCTGCCGTCGACCGTCCGCAACCAGGTGACGGACGTCCGCGCGAGCACGGCGGACGACGTCACGCTGACCCTCGGCGACGGGTCGACCGTGGTTTGGGGGAGCCCCGACTCGTCGGACGCGAAGGCGGCGCTGCTCGCGGCACTCGTCAAGGACCACGCCGCGCGGAACCCCGACACGAAGGTCGAGTTCGACGTGTCGGCGCCGGACAACGGCATCGTCCGCGCGAAGGACTGACGCACCGCCGCTGCGGGGCGGACGCCGCGTGAGCAGGAATCGACGACCGCGATCGGCGACACGCGGCGTGGCGGGGCGACAGCCTGCGGAGCACACCCGTAGCGTCGGGGGAGCACCATATCTACCAGCATTGCCCCTGAACTTCAAGTAGAGGTTGAGGGTTCAACCGGAGGCCCGACTGACGTGACCACGAACCACAACTACCTCGCCGTCATCAAGGTCGTCGGTGTCGGCGGCGGCGGCGTGAACGCCGTGAACCGCATGATCGAGCTCGGCCTCCGCGGCGTCGAGTTCATCGCGATCAACACCGACGCACAGGCACTGCTGCTCAGCGACGCCGACGTCAAGCTCGACGTCGGCCGCGAGATCACCCGCGGTCTCGGCGCCGGCGCGGACCCCGAGGTCGGCCGTCGTGCCGCCGAGGACCACGCCGAGGAGATCGAGGAGGCCCTCGCGGGTGCCGACATGGTCTTCGTCACGGCCGGCGAGGGCGGCGGCACCGGGACGGGTGGTGCGCCCGTGGTCGCGCGCATCGCGAAGTCGATCGGCGCGCTCACGATCGGTGTCGTCACGAAGCCCTTCAGCTTCGAGGGCAAGCGTCGTCAGTCGCAGGCCGAGAACGGCGTCGCGTCGCTCAAGGACGAGGTCGACACGCTCATCGTCGTGCCGAACGACCGCCTGCTCGAGATCAGCGACCGCGGCATCTCCATGGTCGAGGCCTTCGCGACCGCCGACCAGGTCCTGCTCGCCGGTGTCCAGGGCATCACCGACCTCATCACCACGCCCGGTCTCATCAACCTCGACTTCGCCGACGTCAAGTCGGTCATGCAGGGCGCCGGTTCGGCGCTCATGGGCATCGGCTCCTCGCGGGGCGCCGACCGTGCCATCAAGGCCGCCGAGCTCGCCGTGGCGTCCCCGCTGCTCGAGGCCTCGATCGACGGTGCCCACGGCGTGCTCCTGTCGATCCAGGGCGGCTCGAACCTCGGCATCTTCGAGATCAACGACGCCGCGCGCCTGGTGCAGGAGGCCGTCCACCCCGAGGCCAACATCATCTTCGGTGCCGTGATCGACGACACCCTCGGCGACGAGGTCCGCGTGACCGTCATCGCCGCGGGCTTCGACGGCGGCGAGCCGAGCTCGCAGCAGCAGAAGCAGCACCGGTCGAGCTGGGTCGACCCCGAGGGCGGCGCGGGTGCGTCGTCCGGCGCGGCCGGCACCGGCGCGATCGAGGACACCGCGACGAGCGCACCGTCCTGGTCGTCGCAGGAGCACGAGGCTCCCGTGCGTCGTGCCGCCGACCCGGCGTTCGACGACGACGACGAGCTCGACGTCCCCGACTTCCTGAAGTAAGCCTCCTGTGGCTGCCGAGACGCGCCTCCAGACCGTCGACCGTGACGGACTGGAGGCGCGTCTCGCGTCCGTCCGGTCCGCGATCACCGACGCGGCCCGCGCAGCGGGGCGCTCGGCCGACGAGCTGACGCTCGTCGTCGTCACCAAGTACCACCCGGCCTCCCTCGTCCGCGAGCTCGCCGCGCTCGGCGTCACCGACGTGGGGGAGAACCGGCACCAGGAGGCCCAGGCGAAGGCCGCGGAGCTGGCCGACCTCGACCTCACCTGGCACTTCGTCGGACAGCTGCAGTCGAAGAAGGCACGCCAGGCGCGGCGGTACGCCGACGTCGTCCAGTCGCTCGACCGCGACTCGGTCGTCGACGCCTTCGCGCCGACGGACGCCGAGCCGGACCCGCGCGTGATCGACGGCTTCGTCCAGGTCAACCTCACCGACGACCCCGGCCGCGGCGGTGTCCAGCCGGAGGACGTCGAGGCGATGGCCGAACGGGTCCTGGCGACCGGTACGGTCCGCCTGCGCGGGGTGATGGCCGTCGCACCGCTCGACGAGGAGCCCCGACGTGCCTTCGCTCGGCTCCGCGCGATTTCCGAGCGTGTCGTGTCCCTCGCGCCCGGCGCCACCGACGTCTCGGCCGGCATGAGCGGCGACTTCGCGGAGGCGATCGCCGAGGGCGCGACACACCTCCGCATCGGCACGGCAATCACGGGAAACCGGCCCGTCGCGCCCTAGCCTCGTCCCAGGGCATCCACGAGCACGAACTCCGGAGGAACCATGGCCAACCCGCTCAAGAAGACGATGGTCTACCTCGGCCTCGCCGACGAGGAACTGTACGAGGACGAGCCGCAGCAGCAGGCGGCTCCGGCGCAGACGCGCCAGCCCGCCGCCGCCCCGGCTCCCGTCGCCACGGCGGCCGCGACCCCGGCACCGGAGGCACCGGCCGCCGCCGCACCCGCCGCGGCACCCGCCGAGCCCAAGACGCACACCCACCAGCGCGGCGCCCAGGTCACCCCGCTCCGCCGCTCGCACACGACCGCACAGAAGGCGACCCCGGTCCAGGAAATGAACGAGATCCTCACCGTCCACCCGCGCGAGTACAAGGACGCCCAGTCCATCGCCGAGAGCTTCCGCGACGGCATCCCCGTCATCATCAACCTCTCGCAGATGACCGAGTCGGACGCGCGTCGCATGATCGACTTCGCATCGGGCCTGTCGCTCGGGCTGTTCGGCAAGATCGAGCGCGTCACGAACAAGGTCTTCCTGCTCTCGCCCGCCCACGTCGCGGTGAGCGGTGAGCCGGCTGAGGTAGAGTCCGACATCGAGGCGTCCTTCTTCGCCCAGTCCTGAGCCGTCCCCGCGGTTCAGCCCGCCCCGTGCGGCCGTCCTGACGACGGACGCACCCGAGCCGAGCGAGCCCCATCGTGTCACTGGTCTTCGGGATCCTCTCCTTCGCCCTCCTCCTCTACTTCTTCGTGATGTGGGGTCGGTTCGCGTTCGACATCGTGCAGGCCTACAGCCGGTCGTGGCGTCCCCGTGGCGCCCTGCTGGTCGTCGCCGACGTGGTCTACACCCTGACCGACCCGCCGATCCGGTTCGTCCGGCGGCTCCTCCCGCCGCTGCGGCTCGGGCCGGTGGCGCTCGACTTCGGGTGGACCATCGTCATGCTCGTGGTGATCATCCTCCGGGTGATCGTCGGGGGCCTCGCGCGCGGTTTCTGACCGCGTTCCGCCGCGACACGCGCCACGCCCAGGCGAAGGTCACGGTTCCGATCCGGCTCCGGTGTACGGTGGTCGGGATCGATGTCCGCCTCGGCGGACGTCCGCACCGCTCGACGTGACTGGTAGGTTCGGTCGCGACGCAAGTGGTTCCACACGTTCAGCAGTTCTATCGAGGTGACGGCAATGGCTTTGACGCCGGAAGACGTAGTCAACAAGCGGTTCCAGCCGACGAAGTTCCGGGAAGGCTACGACCAGGACGAGGTCGATGACTTCCTGGACGAGGTCGTCGTCGAGCTCCGTCGCCTGACGGCCGAGAACGACGAGCTCCGGCAGCGCCTGCAGGCCGCCGAGTCGGCGCCGAAGCCGGCCGCGGTCGAGCAGCCCGCCGACGCGCAGACCACCGCGGAGCACGACGAGCAGCCCGCTCCGACGCCCGAGCCCGAGCCGGCCCCCGTCGCCGCCGCTCCGGAGCCCGCGCCGGTCGCCGCCGCCGCTCCCGCCCCGTCGACGGTCCCCGCCGACGAGGACACCGAGGGCACCACGAACCTCCTCACGCTCGCCCGTCGTCTCCACGAGGAGCACGTCCGCGAGGGCATCGAGAAGCGCGACGCGCTCATCGCCGAGGGCACCGCGCAGGCCGCCCGCCTCGTGAACGAGGCCGAGGCCAAGCAGCGCCAGATCATCGCCGACACCGAGAACACGAACCGTCAGCGTGTCGCGGTGCTCGAGCAGGAGCAGCGCCAGCTCGAGGGCAAGATCGACGAGCTCCGTACGTTCGAGCGCGACTACCGTGCGCAGCTCAAGAGCTACATCCAGGGGCAGCTCGACGAGCTGGGCGGTTCGGGCTCCGAGCAGTCCGGTCTCACCCCCGCGCCGGCGTCGGCGCAGGGCTTCGGCAACTGACGTTGTCCCGACCAGCACCACGAGCGAAGGTCAGTGTCCGCGCGATCGCGGCACTGGCCTTCGCCGCTGTCGTCGTGGTGGCACTCGACCAGGGCGTCAAGGCGCTCGTGGTCGCGAACCTGCCCTACGGCCAGGTGGTGCCCGTCCTCGGTGACGCACTCCAGCTCCTGTACGTCCGCAACCCGGGGGCCGCGTTCTCGTTCGCGGTGAACATGACCTGGGTCTTCTCGATCGTCTCGACGGCGGTCGTCGTCGCCATCGTCGTCTACGCCCGGCGCATCCGCTCGATGTGGTGGGCGATCGTGCTCGGCATGCTGCTCGGCGGCGCGCTCGGCAACCTGCTCGACCGGCTCTTCCGCGAGCCCGGGTTCGGCCGGGGCCACGTGGTCGACTTCATCTCGACACCGTGGATGATGCCGGCGATCTACAACATCGCGGACTCGTTCATCTGCGTCAGCATGGTGGTCTTCGTGCTCCTCGTGGTCCTCGGGGTCAACCTCGACGGCACCCGGGCGCTCTCGGCGAAGCAGCAGCGCGCGGCCGACGCCGCGGCGGCACGCGCCGACGAGGACACGACCACCCCGTCGACGCGCGCCGATGTCGCCGGCGCGAGCCGTGCCGCCCGTCCGGAACCGGACCCGCGTGCGCCGCGCGACGGCCACGACGTCCTCGGGCACGACGCGACGTGAGCGAGCACCGTTCCCTCCCGGTGCCGGACGGGCTCGCGGGCGAGCGCGTCGACGCCGCCATCGCCAAGCTCCTCGGGTTCTCGCGGTCCTTCGCAGCCGACGTCGTCGCGGCCGGCGGGGTCCGGGTCGACGGCATCGAGGTCGGCAAGTCCGACCGCCTGCACGCCGACTCGTGGCTCGAGGTCGAGTGGGCTCCGAAGGAACCGCCCCGCATCGTGCCGGCTGCGGTGCCGGGCATGACGATCGTGCACGACGACGACGACATCGTCGTGGTCGACAAGCCCGTCGGCGTCGCCGCGCACCCGTCGCCCGGGTGGGACGGGCCGACGGTGCCGGGCGGCCTGGCCGCCGCGGGCTTCACCATCGCCACCTCCGGCGCCGCCGAACGCGCGGGCATCGTGCACCGGCTCGACGTCGGGACCTCCGGTCTGATGGTCGTCGCCAAGACCGAGCTCGCCTACACGCACCTGAAGCGGGCGTTCAAGGAGCGCACCGTCGAGAAGGTGTACCACGCGCTCGCGCAGGGGCACCCGGACCCGACCTCGGGCACGATCGACGCGCCGATCGGCCGGCACCCGTCGAGCGACTGGAAGTTCGCGGTGACGGCCGACGGCAAGCCGAGCGTGACGCACTACGCCACGCTCGAGGCCTTCCGGGCGGCCACCCTGCTCGAGGTGCACCTGGAGACGGGGCGCACGCACCAGATCCGCGTGCACATGGCGGCGACGCGGCACCCCCTCGTCGGTGACACCACCTACGGGGCGGACCCGGTGCTCGCCGCCGAGCTCGGGCTCACGCGGCAGTGGCTCGACGCGGTCCGGCTCGGGTTCGAGCACCCGCGATCGGGCGAGTGGGTGGAGTTCCAGGCGGACTACCCGGACGACCTGCAGCAGGCGCTCGAGCGCATCCGCGCCGCGTCGGCGTAGGCGTCGCGGCTCGTCGCGTCGCGTCGCGCCGCGTGCCGGTCGCCGAGGTTCCGCAATTCCGGCATGTCGGCGCGCATCCGAGCAACCTGCCGAACCTGGACAGCTCGCACGCGGCGAGTCGTGGGACCGCCGCGGCCGGAGCGTCGCGTGTCCTGCCCAGGTGGCCTACCGCGGGTGCACCGGGGACGGACGGGAGGCGCGTCGCGGCGCCGCCACGCGCCTCCCGTCCGTCACCGGGTCGCGTCCGTCGCCGTCCGCCGAGCGGGCAGCATCTGTCGCGCTCGGCGGCACCAGCCGACGTGTCCTGCCCGCTTGGACGGGACGCCTGCGGCGTGTCCTGCCCGCTCGCGGGCGCGGCCGGCCGGCCGACCCGGCGGACACGCCGGGGAGGTCGGTGCCGGCGGTTAGAGTTGTCCCGCCCCGCAGCAGTCCCCGTCGAAACCGGAGGTCCCGTGTCGGAATCCGACTCCTTCGTCCACCTGCACGTGCACAGCGAGTACTCGATGCTCGACGGTGCGGCGCGGTTGAGCGACCTCGTCGCCGAGACCGCCGCGCAGGGCATGCCCGCCGTCGCGGTCACCGACCACGGCAACATGTTCGGGGCGTTCGAGTTCTGGAAGGCCGCGAAGGCCGGCGGCGTGAAGCCGATCATCGGCACCGAGGCGTACATCACGCCCCGCACGCACCGCTCGGACAAGACGCGCGTGCGCTGGGGCGACGGCGGCGGCGACGACGTCTCGGGGTCCGGCGCGTACACGCACATGACGATGTTCGCCGAGAACACGACGGGCATGCACAACCTGTTCCGGCTGTCGAGCCGCGCGTCGATCGAGGGGTACTACTTCAAGCCCCGCATGGACATCGAGCTCCTCGACCAGTACCACGAGGGCATCATCGCGACGACGGGCTGCCCGTCCGGCGAGATCCAGACGCGCCTGCGCCTCGGGCAGTACGACGAGGCGCTCAAGGCCGCCGCCGACTACCGCGACATCTTCGGCAAGGACAACTACTTCGCCGAGATCATGGACCACGGCCTCGAGATCGAACGACGCGTCATCGAGGACGTCGTGCGCATCTCGAAGGACCTCGGCATCCCGCTCGTGGGCACGAACGACCTGCACTACACGCACTCGCACGACGCGAAGTCGCACGCGGCACTGCTCTGCGTGCAGTCCGGCTCGACGCTGAACGACCCGAACCGGTTCAAGTTCGACGCCGACGAGTTCTACCTCAAGACCCCGCAGCAGATGCGGCACGTCTTCCGCGACCACCCCGAGGCGTGCGACAACACGTTGCTCATCGCGGAGCGGTGCGACGTCGAGTTCGACACCGCCGCCAACTACATGCCGAAGTTCCCCGTCCCCGCGGGCGAGACCGAGCACTCCTGGTTCGAGAAGGAGGTGGCGAAGGGGCTCGAGTACCGGTACCCGGGCGGCATCTCGAAGGAGGTCCAGGACCGCGCCGACTACGAGGTCGGGATCATCAACCAGATGGGCTTCCCGGGCTACTTCCTGGTGGTCGCGGACTTCATCAACTGGTCGAAGAACAACGGCATCCGGGTCGGTCCGGGCCGTGGTTCCGGCGCCGGCTCGATGGTGGCGTACGCGATGCGCATCACCGACCTCGACCCGATCCGGCACGGCCTCATCTTCGAGCGGTTCCTCAACCCGGACCGCGTCTCGATGCCCGACTTCGACGTCGACTTCGACGACCGGCGCCGCGGTGAGGCGATCAAGTACGTCACCGAGAAGTACGGGTCGGAGCGCGTCGCGCAGATCGTCACGTACGGGACCATCAAGGCCAAGCAGGCGCTGAAGGACTCGTCCCGCGTGCTCGGCTTCCCGTTCGGCATGGGCGAGAAGCTCACGAAGGCGATGCCGCCGCCCGTGATGGGCAAGGACATCCCGCTGACCGGGATCTTCGACAAGGACCACCCCCGGTACAAGGAGGCGGTCGACGTCCGGACGGTCGTCGAGACCGACCCCGAGGCGAAGACCGTCTTCGACACCGCCCTCGGACTCGAGGGCCTGAAGCGTCAGTGGGGCGTGCACGCCGCCGGCGTCATCATGTCGAGCGAGCCGCTCATCGACATCATCCCGGTGATGAAGCGTGAGCAGGACGGCCAGATCGTCACGCAGTTCGACTACCCGGCTGCGGAGTCGCTCGGCCTGATCAAGATGGACTTCCTGGGGCTCCGGAACCTCACGATCATCAGTGACGCCCTCGACAACATCAAGACGAACCGGGGGATCGACCTCGACCTCGAGACCATGGGGCTCGAGGACGAGGCGGCCTACCAGCTGCTGCAGCGCGGTGACACCCTCGGGGTGTTCCAGCTCGACGGCGGTCCGATGCGCGGGCTGCTCCGGCTCATGAAGCCGGACAACTTCGAGGACATCTCCGCGCTCATCGCCCTGTACCGTCCGGGCCCGATGGGTGCGAACTCGCACACGAACTACGCGCTCCGCAAGAACGGCGAGCAGCCGATCACCCCGATCCACCCGGAGCTCGAGGAACCGCTCCAGGACATCATCGGCACGACCTACGGCCTGATCATCTACCAGGAGCAGGTCATGGCCATCGCGCAGAAGGTCGCCGGGTTCTCCCTCGGCCAGGCGGACATCCTCCGTCGCGCGATGGGCAAGAAGAAGAAGTCCGAGCTGGACAAGCAGTACGCCGGCTTCGAGAAGGGCATGCAGGACAACGGCTACTCGGCCGCTGCCATCAAGACGCTGTGGGACATCCTGCTGCCGTTCTCCGACTACGCGTTCAACAAGGCGCACTCGGCGGCGTACGGCGTGGTGTCGTTCTGGACGGCGTACCTCAAGGCGCACTACCCGGCCGAGTACATGGCGGCACTGCTCACGAGCGTCGGCGACGCGCGCGACAAGCTCGCGCTGTACCTCAACGAGTGCCGCCGCATGGGGATCCGGGTCATGCCGCCGGACGTCAACGAGTCGATCGGCTTCTTCGCCGCCGTCGGCGACGACATCCGCTTCGGCATGGGTGCGATCCGCAACGTCGGCTTCAACGTCGTCGACGACATCGTGCAGGCGCGGACCGAGAAGGGCGCGTTCGAGTCGTTCCACGACTTCCTCCGGAAGATCCCGATCTCGTCCGCGAACAAGCGTACCGTCGAGTCGCTCATCAAGGCGGGCGCCTTCGACGAGTTCGGCGATTCGCGTCGCGCACTCGTGGAGATCCACGAGGGGGCGGTCGAGAGCGCGGTCAAGGTGAAGCGTGACGAGGCCCACGGCAACGTCGGCTTCGACTTCGACTCGCTGTTCGCCGAGGTCGCCGAGGAGCAGCCCGCGGCGGCCCCGGTGTCGCAGGTGCCGGAGCGTCCCGAGTGGGCCAAGCGCGACAAGCTCGCGTTCGAGCGCGACATGCTCGGCCTCTACGTGTCCGACCACCCGTTGGCGGGGCTCGAGATCGAGCTCGCGAAGCACCAGTCGATCACCATCGCGGACGTCATCGCGGCCGACGACGGCATCGAGGGCGAGACGGTCACGGTCGCCGGGCTGCTGACGAGCGTGCAGCACCGTGTCGCGAAGTCGAGCGGCAACCCGTACGGGATCGTCCAGATCGAGGACTTCGGCGGCGAGATCGGCGTCATGTTCCTCGGCAAGACGTACCAGGAGTTCGGTCCGTCGCTCGTCGCCGACTCGATCGTGGTGCTCCGCGGTCGCGTCAACGTGCGCGACGACGGCAAGGCCCTGCACGCCGTGAGCATGTTCCAGCCGAACGTCGGCGACGCGATGGGCTCCGGCCCGCTCACGCTGTCCGTGCCCGAGCGGCAGGCGACGACCGAGATCGTCACCGAGCTCGCGGCGGTGCTCGGCCGGCACACGGGGGAGACCGAGGTGCGGCTCCGGCTGCTGAAGGACTCCGTCGCGCGCACCTTCGAGCTGCCGTTCCCGGTGAACCTGACGCCGGACCTGTTCGGCGAGCTGAAGAGCCTGCTCGGCCCGCGCTGCCTGGTGTGACGCCGGACACGCGTGCTCCGGACCCCGCGGTCGTGCGGGCGTTCGGAGCCGTGGAACCGGTGGGACGGCTCGCCGGTGGTCGCGGCCGCACGTACCGGGCGGGCCACGTGGTGCTCCGTCCGCACGACGGCGCCGCCGAGACGGACTGGCGCGGCGACGTCCTCGCAGCGCTGCACCACCACGACGACTTCCGCACCCCGCGTCCGGTCGCGACCGCGGACGGAGGGTGGCGGTCCGGCGACTGGGAGGCCTGGGAGTGGGTACCCGGCCACGCGGACGAGCGCCGTGTCGAGGACGTCCTCCGCGCGGGAGCGGCGTTCCACCGGGCGGTTGCCCACCTCGATCGGCCCGGTTTCCTCGACCGCAAGGACGACGCGTGGAGCCGCGCCGACCGAGCGGCCTGGGGCGAGGCGGCGTTGCCACCGGGGCGCACGCTCGCCCGACTCGCCGCCGCGTTCCGCCCGGTGAGCGCACCGGAGCAGCTGGTGCACGGCGACCTGCTCGGCAACGTCCTGTTCAGCGGTCCGGGCGCTGCCCCCGTCGTCATCGACTGGGCGCCCTACTGGCGAGCCCCCGGCTACGCCGCCGCCATCGCGGTGACGGACGCCGTCTGCTGGCACGGCCTGCCGGTCGACGGGGTCGACACACTCGGTGTCGGGACCGCCGAATGGCGGCAACTGCTCGTGCGCGCCCTCGCGTTCCGCATCGCGACGCTCCACCTGCTCGGCGCGTGGGACGACGCTGCGATCCGGCGACACCGACCCGTCGTCGACGCACTCACCTGACGGCCGGGAGGCACGGGTCCGGTCCTCCTGTCGGCGTCTCGTCCGTCTGCGGGCCGGCCGCGGCACCCCGAGGGTCGGGCACCGTGGTCTCCCGTCCCGCGTCGGTAGGCTTGGCGGTCTGATGATGCAGCGAATCGACCTCCGCGGCGGACTGCCCGCCCGTGCCGACCTCCTCCGCCTCATGCCGCGCGCCGTCGGCGACGTCTCCCACGCCGTCGACGCAGCGCGCGAGCTCGTGGACGCGGTCCGACACCACGGGGCGTCGGCGCTGCGCGAGCAGGCCGAGCGGTTCGACGGGGGAGCGCCCGAGCACGTCCGCGTGCCCGCCGCCGAGATCGCCGCCGCCGTGGCCGGGCTCGCCCCGGCACTCCGCGAGGCCCTCGACGAGGCCATCCGCCGCGTCCGTGCGGCGAGTGCTGCACAGGTGCCCGCCGGCTCCGTCACCACGCTCGCGGACGGCGCCGAGGTGCACCAGCGCTGGCAGCCCATGCGCCGCGTCGGCCTGTACGTGCCCGGCGGCAAGGCCGTCTACCCGTCGAGCGTCGTCATGAACGTCGTGCCCGCGCAGGTCGCCGGGGTCGGCTCGATCGCCCTCGTGTCGCCGCCGCAGCGTGCGCACGGCGGGCGGGTGCACCCGACGATCCTCGCCGCGGCGGGGCTCCTCGGCATCGACGAGGTGTACGCGATGGGCGGTGCCGGCGCGGTCGGTGCCCTGGCGTACGGCGTCGCCGAGATCGGCCTCGAACCCGTCGACCTCGTGACCGGGCCGGGCAACAACTTCGTCGCGGCCGCGAAGCGCCTGGTGCGCGGCGTGGTCGGCATCGACTCCGAGGCCGGGGCGACGGAGATCCTCGTGATCGCCGACGACTCCGCGGACCCCGGCTACGTCGCCGCCGACCTCGTCAGCCAGGCGGAGCACGACGAGCAGGCCGGCAGCGTGCTGGTGACGACGTCGGCGACGTTCGCCGACGCGGTGGAGGCGGCGATCCCGGAACGGGTGGCGGCGCTCGGGACGGCAGCGCGCCTCCAGACCGCACTCGACGGTCCGCAGTCGGCCGTGGTGCTGGTGGACTCGCTCGCCGATGCTGCGACGGTGAGCAACGCCTACGGACCGGAGCACCTGGAGATCCAGACCGCCGACGACGACGCCGTGCTGGCCGACATCGACGCGGCGGGTGCCGTGTTCGTCGGGCCGAGCACGCCCGTGAGCCTGGGGGACTACCTCGCCGGGTCGAACCACGTGCTGCCGACCGGCGGCCAGGCGCGGTTCGGCGCGGGCCTGTCCGCGTCGACGTTCCTGCGGCCGCAGCAGGTCATCCGCTACACGGCAGCGGCGCTGGCCGAGGTCGCTCCGCACATCGTCGCGCTGTCGTCCGAGGAGCAGCTGCCCGGCCACGGTGCGGCCGTCACGGAGCGGACCGGCAGGGCCTGATCGTCCACCGGTCCGTCGTCGCGCCCCTGGTGCGGCCGCCGAGCCGATAGCCTGGGCAGCGACATGTTCTGCCCCTTCTGCCGCCACCCGGACTCCCGCGTCGTCGACTCCCGCACGAGCGACGACGGCACCTCGATCCGTCGACGCCGCCAGTGCCCGAACTGCGGACGCCGGTTCTCGACCACCGAGACCGCCTCGCTCAACGTCGTGAAGCGGAACGGCGTGACCGAGCCGTTCAGCCGCGACAAGATCGTCTCCGGAGTCCGCAAGGCGTGCCAGGGCCGCCCGGTGACCGACGGGGACCTGGCCGTCCTCGCGCAGCGCGTCGAGGAGACCGTCCGGGCGTCGGGGTCGAGCCAGATCGACGCGAACGACATCGGTCTCGCGATCCTCGCACCGCTCCGCGAACTCGACGAGGTCGCGTTCCTCCGCTTCGCGAGCGTGTACCAGGCGTTCGACACGCTCGAGGACTTCGAGGAGGCGATCGGGCAGCTCCGGCTCGACCACCACGCGGCGACGCAGACCGGCAGCGGAGCGGGCAACAGCGCATGAGCGGTCTCGCCGAGCAGGCCGTGCGCAACGGCTACGCCGTGGTCTTCCGGTCGGTGTTCGCGAACATGGACCCGGAGCGGGCGCACCACATCGCGTTCGCAGTGATCCGGGCGCTGCCGGCGGTGCCGTTCCTGAGCGGGGTCGTCGAGCGGTACTCGCGGCCCTCCGCCGCCGACGGCGTCACGACGATGGGGATCCACTTCCCCTCGCGCTTCGGGCTGGCGGCCGGGTTCGACAAGGACGCGCGGGGGATCGCCGGGCTCGGGCTGCTCGGGTTCGGGCACGTCGAGGTCGGCACGATCACCGCGAAGCCGCAGCCGGGCAACGAGAAGCCGCGGCTCTTCCGGCTCATCGCCGACCGGGCACTCGTGAACCGGATGGGCTTCAACAACCACGGTGCCGCGCGCGCGGCTCGACGGCTCGAGCGGGCGCGCCGCAACCCCGGACGTCCGGTCATCGGGGTCAACATCGGCAAGAGCCGCGTGGTGGCGGTCGAGGACGCCGTCGACGACTACCTCGAGTCGACGCGGCTGCTCGCCCCGTTCGCCGACTACCTCGCCGTCAACGTCAGCTCGCCGAACACCCCGGGGCTGCGCGGTCTGCAGGAGCTCGACCAGCTCCGACCGCTGCTCTCCGCCGTCCGCGACGCCGCCGGGAACACGCCGGTGCTCGTCAAGATCGCGCCGGACCTGACCGACGAGCAGATCGACGCCATCGCCGGACTCGCGGTCGACCTCGGTCTCGCGGGCGTCATCGCGAACAACACGACGATCGCCCGGACGGGCCTCGTCACGCCGGCCGCCGAGGTCGAGGCGATGGGGGCGGGTGGCCTCTCCGGGGCACCGGTCGCCGCCCGGTCGCTCGAGGTCCTGCGCCGGGTGCGCGCCGCGGTGCCGTCCGACTTCTGCGTGATCGCGGTCGGTGGTGTGACGAGCGAGCAGGACGTGCAGGACCGCATCGACGCGGGGGCGACCCTCGTGCAGGGCTACACGGCGTTCCTCTACGAGGGTCCGACGTGGGCGACGCGCATCAACCGGCTGCGGCGCCGGCGTCTGCGGCGCGAGGAGCGCGCAGGGCGCTGACGTGCTGCGGCACTGCGGCACTGCGGCGCTGCGGCGCTCCCGACCTCGGGCCGGCGAGGTTCCAGAATGCCGTGCTCTCGAAGGCAGACAGGGAGATCCTCGGGACCCCGGCGTGCGGCGAGCGGCGAGTCGTGGAACCTCGTTGCCGTGCGGACGGCGGGTCGAGCGGACAAGACCGCATTGCGCCGGGTCCACGCTCCGAGAACGACGGCGCGCACCGCGACCTCGCACGGGAACGACGGAGCGCCGCCCGGCTCAGCCGGACGGCGCTCGACGGGACCGCGCTAGAGGGTCGGGTACTGCCCGCGACGCACCTGCGGCTTCGGCAGGCGCAGGAAGCGCAGCTGCCACGCCCGCGTCAGGATGTAGAGGAACGTCCCGCGCTGCATCTCTCCGAAGCGTGCGGTGAGCTTCTTGCGGAGCGACAGCCAGAGGACGATGCAGTCGAGCACGAACAGCGCCACGAACGCCCACACGAGCAGGAGCGAGTACGACGCCAGCGCGGTCCGCGCGGCGGCGAACCCGACGACGAGGAACAGCACGAGGACGGGCATCATGACCTCGCCGACGTTCCAGCGGGCGTCGATCCAGTCGCGCACGAACCTCCGCTGCTCGCCGCGGTCCTTCGCGGGGAGGTAGCGCTCCTCGCCGTTCGCCATGCCGACGCGGGCCTTCTCGCGCTCGGAGTTGAGTCGCGCCCGCGCCGCCTTCTTGTCCTCCGGGCTGTTGCCGACGAGGGGACGACGGTTGGCGGCCTCGCGCTCGCGACGGGACGGCGTCGGGCGACCCTTGCCGGACCCGAGGAGTTCTTCCTCCGGCGGGTTGACGGTCGTGTTGGTCTTGGGGGCTGCCTTCGCCACGGTGCGTTCCTGACTGCGGTTGCGTGCTGGATCTCCTCTAGATTACGGGACATGACCGACACCGACCAGCACAGCTCCGCGACCGACCCCGCACTCCTCGACGCCCTGCGCGAACACGTGCACGGGGCCCTGCCGACCACCGTCGCGGACCTCTCCGCGCTGGTCCGGCTGCCGTCGGTGTCGTGGTCGGCGTTCGACCCGGCCAACGTCCGGGCGAGCGCCGAGGCCGTCGCGGACCTCGCCCGCTCCACCGGGGTCTTCGCCGACGACGCGGTCCGGATCGTCCGCTCCGCGGTCGAGGGGGAGACGCCGACCGGAGCCGACGGGACGGCCGACGAGCACGCCGGGGTCGAGCTCGGCCAGCCCGCCGTGCTCGCGGTCCGGCCGGCCCGCAACGGTCGGCCCACGGTGATGCTCTACGCGCACCACGACGTGCAGCCGCAGGGCGACGACGCCCTCTGGGAGACGCCGCCGTTCGAACCGACCCTGCGCGGCGACCGCCTGTACGGCCGGGGTGCCTCGGACGACAAGGCCGGCGTCATGACGCACGTCGCGTCGCTCCGCGCGCTGCACGCGCAGTTCGGCGACGACCTCGACCTCGGTGTCGTGCTCTTCGTGGAGGGCGAGGAGGAGTTCGGGTCGCGCTCGTTCCGCACCTTCCTCCGCGAGCAGAAGGAGCACCTGTCCGCCGACGTCATCGTCGTGGCGGACAGCGACAACTGGTCGGTCGACGTGCCCTCGATCACGGTGTCGCTCCGTGGCAACGTCACCTTCCGGCTGACCCTCACCACGCTCGAGCACGCGAGCCACAGCGGCATGTTCGGCGGCGCGGCCCCCGACGCGATGATCCCGATGGCGCGCCTGCTCGCCTCGCTCCACGACGACGACGGCTCGGTCGCGGTCGAGGGGCTCACGTCGTACGAGGCGGACGTCCCGGAGCGCAGCGACGCCGAGCTCGTCGCCGACGCCGCCCTCGTCGAGGGGGTCCGCCCCGTCGGGACCGGCCCGGTCCTGTCGCGCATGTGGTTCCAGCCGTCGATCACCGTCACCGGCATGGACGTCCCGAGCGTGGCGAACGCCTCGAACACGCTGCTGCCGACGGTCTCCGCCCGCGTGTCCGTCCGGATCGCGCCCGGCCAGGCGGCGACGGACGCGTACGCCGCGGTCGAGCGGCACCTGCGCGCCCACGTCCCCTTCGGCGCGCGGCTCGAGATCACCGAGGTCGACACCGGTGACGGCTTCCTCGTCGACACCGCGGGCTGGGCCGTGCAGGAGGCCCGCACCGCCATGCACGAGGGCTGGGGCAACGCCGCGGTCGAGCAGGGCATCGGCGGGTCGATCCCGTTCGTGTCCGACCTGGCGGCGGAGTTCCCGGAGGCGCAGATCCTGGTGACCGGCGTCGAGGACCCCGACACCCGCGCGCACAGCCCGAACGAGTCGCAGCACCTCGGCGTGCTGCACCGGGCCATCACGTCCGAGACGATCCTGCTGGCGCGGCTCGCGACGCGCGCCTGAGGCGCGACCTCCGGGTCCCATCCGGGGGAGACGAGACGGACTGGAGGCCCGTGGCGACGCCGCCACGGGCCTCCAGTCCGTCTCCCGGGACGACCTGTGGACGGATGCGCCGCCCTGTCGGCTCCCGTGCTTACAATCGACCCCAGGCGCGGTGACCGACACCGCCCGGAGGGAGACGCGCGGATGAGCGACACCATCATCGACAACGCACCGGCGACGGACGCACGCGCACACGGCGTCGGGCTCAGCGACGCGGCGGCGGCGAAGGTGGCGAGCCTGCTCGAGCAGGAGGGCCGCGACGACCTCCGTCTGCGCCTGGCCGTCCAGCCCGGTGGCTGCTCGGGCCTGATCTACCAGCTCTACTTCGACGAGCGCCTGCTCGACGGTGACGCCACGGTCGAGTTCGGCAGCGGGGTCGAGGTCGTGGTCGACAAGATGAGCGTCCCGTACCTCGACGGTGCGACGGTCGACTTCGAGGACACGATCCAGAAGCAGGGCTTCACCATCGACAACCCCAACGCGCAGGGCAGCTGCGCCTGCGGCGACAGCTTCCACTGAGGCTCCGGCGGACCACTGTCCGCCGACCGAACCGACACGCGAGCGGGGAGCGACCGATCTGGTCGCTCCCCGCTCGTCGTCCGCGGAGGCGTGCACGTGCGCCAGGACCGGGGGAAAACCGCCCGGGGAGCTGTCGTTCCGGGGCTCGGAGCGTGTCGGGCGTGCGCGAGCTGTCGCCGGCTGCGAGTAAGCTAGGAGTGTTCCAACCAAGCTGGGAGCGAGCAATGCGTGGCCTCCGTGCTGACAGCACCTCCACCACCGGCTCCCGTGCCATGTACTCCGAGAGGTAACAGTGCGTTCGAATCGCCGTATACGTTGGGCGGCCGTCCCGGTGGCCGTCGGTCTGGTCATCGCACTGGCCGGCTGCACGCAGCAGCAGATGAACGGGTGGCTCCCGGGCACCGAGGAGACCAAGGACGTCACGAACCACACGAGCCGCGTCGTCGGCCTGTGGACGACGAGCTGGATCGTGCTCCTCGCCGTCGGCCTCATCGTGTGGGGCCTGATCATCTGGGCTGCGATCGTCTACCGCCGTCGCAAGGGCCAGACCGGCCTGCCGGTGCAGATGCGCTACAACATGCCGCTCGAGATCTTCTACACGATCGTGCCGCTCATCCTGGTGCTCGGCTTCTTCGCCTTCACCGCGAAGGACCAGTCGGCGATCGAGAAGCCGTTCGACGACCCCGACGCGACGATCCACGTGTACGGCAAGCGCTGGGCGTGGGACTTCAACTACATCGACAAGGACAACCCGCAGGACAGCGTCTACTACCAGGGCATCCAGGCCCAGGAAGAGGAGAACGGGTCCGGCGCGATCGACGAGTCGCAGCTGCCGACGCTCTACCTGCCGGTCGGCAAGAAGGTCGAGATCGAGCTCTCCTCGCGCGACGTCGACCACTCCTTCTGGGTCATCGACTTCCTCTACAAGAAGGACATGCTCCCGGGCAAGACCAACTACGAGTACTTCATCCCGCAGAAGGAGGGCACGTACCAGGGCAAGTGTGCCGAGCTCTGCGGTGAGTACCACTCCCTGATGCTCTTCCAGGTCAAGGTCGTGTCCGACTCCGAGTACCAGCAGTACCTCGACACCCTGCGCGAGCAGGGCAAGGTCGGTCTGCTCGGCAACGAGTACGACACCAACACGAACGAACCGAACAACCAGGCGCCGGTCGAGGCGTCGAGCGAGAACAAGTAGGGGCTCGTCAGATGACAACGTCACTCGTCGGCCAGCCGACCAGGCCCTCGACGCCGGACTTCCAGGCGTCGAAGGTCGGGCGGAAGGGCAACATCATCGTCCGGTGGATCACCTCCACCGACCACAAGACCATCGGGTACATGTACCTGATCGCCTCGTTCGTCTTCTTCCTGCTCGCCGGCATCATGGCGCTGGTCATCCGTGCCCAGCTCTTCGAGCCCGGCCTGCAGGTGGTCGCGACGAAGGAGCAGTACAACCAGCTCTTCACGATGCACGGCACGATCATGCTGCTGATGTTCGCGACGCCGCTCTTCTCGGGCTTCGCGAACGCGATCATGCCGCTCCAGATCGGTGCGCCGGACGTCGCCTTCCCGCGTCTGAACGGGTTCGCCTTCTGGCTCTACCTGTTCGGGTCGCTCATCGCCGTCGGCGGCTTCCTCACCCCGCAGGGTGCGGCGTCGTTCGGTTGGTTCGCCTACGCGCCACTGAGTGACACGACGTTCACGCCGGGTCTCGGTGGGACGCTCTGGGTGTTCGGCCTCGGCATGACCGGCTTCTCGACGATCCTCGGCGCCGTGAACTTCATCACGACGATCATCACGATGCGTGCCCCGGGCATGACCATGTTCCGCATGTCGATCTTCACGTGGAACACCCTCGTGACGTCGCTGCTCGTCCTGATGGCCTTCCCGGTCCTCGCCGCCGCGCTGTTCGGCCTCGGCCTCGACCGCGTGTTCGACGCCCAGATCTACAACCCGGCCAACGGCGGTGCCCTGCTCTGGCAGCACCTGTTCTGGTTCTTCGGCCACCCCGAGGTGTACATCATCGCGCTGCCGTTCTTCGGCATCGTGTCCGAGGTCTTCCCGGTGTTCAGCCGCAAGCCGATCTTCGGCTACAAGACGCTCGTCTACGCGACCATCTCCATCGCGGCCCTGTCGGTCACGGTGTGGGCACACCACATGTACGTCACCGGTGGCGTCCTGCTCCCGTGGTTCTCGCTCATGACGATGCTCATCGCGGTCCCGACCGGCGTGAAGATCTTCAACTGGGTCGGCACGATGTGGCGTGGCTCGGTCACGTTCGAGACCCCGCTGCTCTGGGCCGTCGGCTTCCTCATCACGTTCACCTTCGGTGGTCTCACCGGCGTGATCCTGGCGTCGCCGCCGCTCGACTTCCACGTGTCCGACTCGTACTTCGTGGTCGCGCACTTCCACTACGTGGTCTTCGGCACCGTCGTGTTCGCGATGTTCTCCGGCTTCTACTTCTGGTGGCCGAAGTGGACGGGCCGCATGCTCAACGAGCGCCTCGGCAAGATCCACTTCTGGCTCCTGTTCATCGGCTTCCACACGACGTTCCTCATCCAGCACTGGCTGGGCGTCATCGGCATGCCGCGTCGCTACGCGACGTACCTGCCGAACGACGGCTTCACGTGGATGAACCAGCTGTCGACGATCGGCTCGATGATCCTCGCGATCTCGTTCCTGCCGTTCATCTTCAACGTCTACGTGACCGCACGGAACGCGCCGAAGGTCGCCGTGAACGACCCGTGGGGCTACGGCCGCTCGCTCGAGTGGGCGACCAGCTGCCCGCCGCCGCGCCACAACTTCACGTCGATCCCGCGGATCCGTTCCGAGTCCCCGGCGTTCGACCTGAACCACCCCGAGGCCGGTGTGCCGATCGGTGTGGGTCCGGCGAAGGACGCCCCGGACGCCCCGACCTACGACGCCGCGAAGGGCGAGGTGAAGTAACGCCATGCGCGCCAACACCAACCTGTTCTGGATCCTGTTCGTCTTCTTCGTCCTCGCGGACGCTGCGTACACCATCTGGGCGCTCATCTACTACGGGCGGCCCGAGTGGGTCGGCACCGTGGCGATCGGCCTCACCGGGATCATGTCGGCGTTCATCGCCTTCTACCTCGGCAAGGTCATGTCCTCGCAGGGCGGCGTGCTGCCCGAGGACCGTCCGGACGCGAACATCGAGGACGGCGACGCCGAGCTCGGGCACTTCAGCCCGTGGTCGTGGTGGCCGATCCTGCTCGCGGGCTCGACGGCCGTGTGCTTCCTCGGTCTCGCGGCCGGTCTCTGGATCGTCCCGATCGGGCTGGCGCTCGTGACCGTGACGCTCGTGGGCTGGGTCTACGAGTACTACCGCGGCAACTTCGGGCACTGATCCCGATCCCCACCTGACACCTCGGGCGGCACCACATCCGGTGCCGCCCGACGTGTGTCCGGGACCCGTACCCCACCACGGACCGAGCTCTCGGCGCCGAGCGGGTACGCCGGACCTCGCAGGGAATCAACCGGCCCGCCCGCGGCTTGACCCGTGCGGACCTCGTAACGACAGCGAAAGGACTCACCTCCGGTGACCGACAAGCGCACCCTCATCATCTTCGGCGCGACGGGCGACCTCGCCTCCCGCCTCCTGCTCCCGGGCCTCGGCACGTTCCTGCAGAGCGGTCGAGCGGTCCCCGTCCAGCTGATCGGTACGGGCCGCAGCGCCCGCAGCGAGGAGCAGTGGAAGGACGTCGTGACGAAGTCCTTCGCGTCGCAGGACGTCAAGGGCCCGGAGGTCGACGCGACCATCGAGTCGACGCAGTTCATCCAGGGCGACCCGACCGACCCCGCGCACCTGAAGGCCCTGCTCGACGCCGCCGAGGCCGAGCCGATCCTCTACTTCGCGCTCCCGCCGCAGATCGCCTCCGACATCTGCGAGGCACTGCAGGACGTCGAGCTGCCCGAGGGCACGACCCTGGCGTTCGAGAAGCCGTTCGGCACCGACGTCGCGAGCGCCCAGGCCCTCAACAAGACCGTCCTCGAGCTCGTCCCCGAGGAGCGCGTCCACCGCACCGACCACTTCCTCGGTCGCACCACGGTCCTCAACATCATCGGCCTGCGCTTCGCGAACCGCCTGTTCGAGCCGATCTGGAACGCCGACAACATCGAGAAGGTCGACATCTTCTACGACGAGACCCTCGGTCTCGAGAACCGCGCGCAGTACTACGACGAGGCCGGCGCGATGGTCGACATGATCCAGTCGCACCTGCTGCAGATCCTCGGCATCGTCACGATGGACGCCCCGGCGGACATCGACGCGGTCGAGTTCCGCTCCTCGCTCGCCCGGGTGCTCCGGTCCACCGAGCTCAAGGGCGGCGACCCGAAGATCGCCTCGCGCCGTGCGGTCTACACGGCGGGCACCATCGACGGCAAGGAACTGCCGTCGTACCAGGACGAGGACGGCGTCGACAAGTCGCGCGAGACCGAGACGCTCGCCGAGATCTCCGTCGAGGTCGACACCGCGCGCTGGAAGGGCGTCCCCTTCACGCTCCGCTCCGGCAAGGCGCTCGGCGCCAGCCGCAAGGAGGTGCTCATCACCTTCAAGCCCGTGACGCGCTTGCCCTCCGGCCTGTCCGGTCGCCCGAAGGCGGACACCCTCCGGATCGTCCTCAACCCGGACGAGATCGAGCTGTCGGTCTCCGCGAACGGCGGCGGCAACCCCTTCGAGATGGGCCAGGTCACCCTGTCGTCGACGTTCGACGACGGTGAGCTCACCCCGTACGGCGAGGTCCTGAACGGCATCTTCCACGACGACCCGCTGCTGTCGATCCGCGGCGACGTCGCTGAGCGCTGCTGGGAGATCGTCGAGCCGGTCGTGAACGCCTGGAAGTCGGGCGAGGTCCCGCTCGAGGAGTACCGCGCGGGCTCGCGCGGCCCGGCGGACTGGGAGTCGTCGTCCTGACGGACGTCCCCACCTGACGGACGGGGAGGCGCGGTGCCGGCTGGCCCCGCGCCTCCCGTCCGTCTGCGGGCCCCGTCAGGACGCGGAGCCGGCGCGCGTCCCCCTGCCGGTCGAGGACCGGGTCCCGCCGTCGTGCACGGCCAGTCGCGTCCGGTGCCCGGACGCCGTACCGCGAGCCCGGGCGATGGCGTCCGCCGCGGACACGAGGGTCAGGTGCGACAGCACCTGCGGCGTGTTGCCGATGTGGTGCCCGGTGGCGACGTCGATCTCCTCGGACAGCATGCCGACGTCGTTGGCGTAGCCGACGAGCACGTCCATCAGCCGCTCGGCGTCGTCGACGCGTCCCGACGCCGCGTACTGCTCGACCAACCAGAACGAGCACGCCAGGAACGGGTGCTCGCTGCCGGACAGCCCGTCGAAGCCCGACGTCGTCCGGTAGCGCAGCACGAGGCCGTGCTCCCCGACGCGCAGGTCCTGCTCGATGGCGGCGACGGTGCCGGTCATGCGCGGGTCGTCGGCGCGCACGAAGCCGATCTGCGGCAGCACGAGCAGGCTCGCGTCCACCTCGTCGGTGTCGTAGTGCTGGCGGTAGCTGCCCCGTTCGGCGTTCCAGCCGTGCTCCTCGATCTCGGCACGCACCTGGTCGCGGAGGGTCCGCCAGCGGTCCACCGGCCCCTCGAGGCCGAACTCCTCGACGGCTGCGACGCCGCGGTCCAGCGCCGCCCAGATCATAGCCCGTGAGTGCGTGAAGTGCCGTCGCGGGCCGCGCATCTCCCAGATCCCGTTGTCGGGCTGCTGCCAGTGCTCCTCGACGTAGCCGAGCAGCGCACGCTGCAGCGCCCACGAGTCCGCGTTCTCCTCGACGCCGAGCTCGCGGGCGTCGTGCAGCGCGGCCAGGACCTCGCCGAACACGTCCCCCTGGTACTGGGTCGACGCACCGTTGCCGACGCGCACGGGCCGCGACCCGAGGTACCCGGGCAGCTCGTCGATCGAGCGTTCCGGGAGCTCCCGTTCGCCGGCGATGCCGTACATGATCTGCACGTCGGCGGGATCGCCGGCGATCGCGCGGAGCAGCCAGCCGCGCCAGTGGGTCGCCTCGTCGCGGTAGCCGTGCGCGATCAGGGAGGCCAGGGCGAGGGAGGCGTCGCGGAGCCAGACGTAGCGGTAGTCCCAGTTGCGCTCCCCGCCGGGGTCCTCCGGGAGGCTCGTGGTCGCGGCCGCCACGACGCCGCCGGTCTCGCCGTGGGTCATCGCACGCAGGATCAGCAGGGAGCGTCGGCTCGCCTCCGCGTACGGGCCCTCGGTGTGCGCGGTCGCCATCCAGTCGCGCCACCACCGCTCGGTGTGCTCGAGCGCCGCGTCGACGTCGAGCGGCTCCGGCGGCTCCCGGTGCGACGGGTACCAGGTGAGCACCGTGTCGACGACGTCGCCGTCGTGCACGGTCACGGTGCTCGTGTGGCGGTGGTCGTCGGCGTGGAAGCGGACCCCGCGCACGATCACGGAGCCCGGTCCTGCGGTCGCCAGCAGGGCCGGGTCGTCGTCGCCGCCGATCTGGCGGACCCAGGGGAGCGCGCGGGCGTAGTCGAAGCGGATGCGCAGCGTCTGCTCGATCTCGACCGTGCCCTGCAGACCCCGGACGCGCCGGATGATCGCGGCACGGTGTGCACCGACGGGCATGAGGTCGGTGACCTCGACGGTGCCGGTCGGCGTCGTCCACACGGTGGCGAGCACGAGGGTGTCCGGGTGGTGGCGTCGGGTGCTCGTGGCGGCCGGGTCGGTGGGACGGAGCGACCAGTGTCCGTGGTCCTCGGTGCCGAGCAGCGAGGCGAACGTGGACGGGCTGTCGAACCGGGGCAGGCACGCCCAGTCGATCGTGCCGTCCCGTCCGACCAGGGCGGCGGTGTCGGTGTCGCCGATGAGGGCGTGGTCCTCGATGCGGTTCGGCGGGGTTCCGGTGCTCATGCGCCGATCCAACCACCGGGTCGCCGGGCGACGGTCGGCGCTGAAGGTCTGCTCAGCGGTCGTCGGGGGTCGCCCCCGAGCGGTCGCCCGGCACGGCGGAGGAGGAGTCGGCCCCGATCAGAGCGGGGTCGCGGGGTCGGCGTCGGCGAGACCGACCCGGGCGAGCTCCGACCACAGGCCTGCACCGTCCGGGGCGTAGACCCAGGGGGCCGACGTGTCGCGGGTCCGTTCCTGTGCGCGCGAGCGACCACCGGCGAGGACCGCCTCGCTCGTGGACAGCTGGCGGATCGCGACGCCGGCGACGTTCTCGGGGTGCTCCTGCGCGAACGCACCGTAGAGGGCCTCGTCGTGCTGTCCGTCGTCGCCGACGAGCAGCCACTGGACGTCCGGGAAGTCCTCGGCGAGGCGCCGCAGGTTCTCCTGCTTGTGGAGCTGCCCGCTCCGGAAGAAGCGGTCGTGGGTGGGACCCCAGTCGGTGAGCAGCAGGGTGCCGGACGGGTACATGTTGCGGGTCAGGAACCGCTGCAGGGTCGGCGCCACGTTCCAGGCGCCGGTCGACAGGTACACGGTCGGCGCACCGGGGTGCTGCGCGAGGACGCGCTCGTAGAGCACCGACATCCCCGGCACCGGACGCCGTGCGTGCTCGGTGAGGACGAAGGAGTTCCAGGCGGCCAGCATCGGACGGGGGAGCGAGGTCACCATGACGGTGTCGTCGATGTCGGACAGCAGTCCGAAGCGTGTCGACGGGTCCACGATGAACACGTCGGCCTCCACGTCCCGCATCCCACCGGCCGAAAGGCGCACGGTCTGCCACCCCGGTTCGAGGTCGATCGGGATCTTCACGTCGACCACACCGCCGCGGTCGGACTGCACCACGTGGGTCGTGCCGCCGGCGGTCACGGTCACCTCGGCGTCGTCGACCGCGACGCTCGTGAAGCTCCGCCAGCCGCGGACGCCGGCGAAGGAGACGTCCGACGCCAGGCCTCGGCGGGTGAGCAGGACGCGGCAGAGCACGCGGATCCAGCCCGGAGCGCCGTACCCGGTGTACGGCACGACCGTCGGGACGAGCCCGTGCCGACGTGCGCGGTGCTCCCGGAACTCCTGCACGGCGTCCTCGATGCGGGCGGCTCGGTGGAGGATCGGTGCGGCCAGCGACGGCTCGTGGGGCGTCGGGGCGGGCATGGCCCCATCCTTCCACGAGGCGGCTCGGGAGGGCGGATCCCGGTGCGCTCGGCCTGTGAGTCGCAGCCACGACCCAGCCGGTCTCTGCGAGAGTTGCCTCCGTCACTTCCCACATGACCGCGCTCCGGACGGAGTGCAAGAGGAGAACACGTGCTCGTCACCGAGGTATCGAACGCACTGCCGGGGGGATCATCACTGCTCAGGAACGAGCCGGTCCAAGCCCGCAGTTCGGCGCGCCTCGCGGGACTCCTGGACGCCGCCGCCGCGGTGATCGACGAGATCGGGTTCGAGCGACTGACCACGGCCATGGTGGCCGAGCGCGCGGGGGCGTCGATCGGCACGGTCTACCGGTACTTCCCGGACCGCATCGCCGTCGTCGAGGCGCTCGCCATCAGGAGCACCCAGCGGCTCGCCGAGCGCTTCCTGTCGGCACTCGACGAGAGCGAGGCGGGCTCCTGGCAGGAGGCCTGCGACGCGCTCATCGACGCGACCGTCGAGATGTACCGGACCGAGCCCGGCTTCCGGGCCATCCGCTTCGGGGACGCTGCCGACACCGGTTCCCGTGACGCCGAGGACCGCATGGCCGCGTTGGGGGCGGCCGTGTCACAGGTCCTGCACGACCGGTTCGGGTTCCCGGGCGGGGAGCGGGTGGCGCGCACCTGGGTCGTGCTCGCCGAGTCCGCGCACGCCGTCATCGCCCGTGCGATGCGCGACCGGTCCGCACCCGACACCGCGCTCATCGAGGAGTACCGCACGATGAGCCGCGCACACCTCGAAGCGGTGGTCGCCGCCTCCTGACGCCCGCGGGGACGGACCGAACCGTCGCCGGGACACCACGACGCCCGCGCTCCGCTCCCGGAGCGCGGGCGTCGTGCGCTGTGCGGCGTCCCTCGGAGCGCTCGCTGGGCGCGTTCTCGGCTTGTCCGTTGTCCGCGTTCCGTCATGGTGGGTCGCAACGGAACCGTCGGCGGACCACACGGGTACGCTCATCCGGAGTCGGGCTACCTCCGAACAGAAGGGCACCCACATGATCGAGTTCCGCTCGGTGCGCAAGACGTACCCGGACGGCACCAACGCGGTCGACGACTTCAGCCTCGTCATCCCCTCGCGGACCACCACGGTCTTCGTCGGGTCGAGCGGCTGCGGCAAGACGACCCTCCTCCGCATGATCAACCGGATGGTCG
Source organism: Curtobacterium citri (assembly GCF_030362955.1). Taxonomy (NCBI): domain Bacteria; kingdom Bacillati; phylum Actinomycetota; class Actinomycetes; order Micrococcales; family Microbacteriaceae; genus Curtobacterium; species Curtobacterium citri. The sequence goes on along the minus strand of NZ_JAUCML010000004.1, from coordinate 187,687 downwards.
ACCCGTCGGCCGGGACGGTGTCGATCGACGGAGAGGACGTCGCCGGTGTCGACCCCGTCCAGCTCCGTCGCCGGATCGGCTACGTGATGCAGAACGCCGGTCTGCTCCCGCACCGCAGGGTCGTGGACAACATCGCCACGGTGCCGCTGCTCACGGGGGTGTCGAAGGGCGAGGCCCGCGCCCGGGCCCTCGAGCTCATGGACACCGTCGGGCTGGACCGGGCCTTCGCGGACCGGTACCCGTCGCAGCTCTCCGGCGGCCAGCAGCAGCGTGTCGGCGTCGCCCGCGGCCTCGCGGTCGACCCGAACGTGCTCCTCATGGACGAGCCCTTCGGTGCGGTCGACCCGCTCGTGCGCACCGACCTGCAGGACGAGCTCATCCGGCTGCAGCGCGAACTCGGCAAGACCGTGGTGTTCGTCACGCACGACATCGACGAGGCGTTCAAGCTCGGCGACCAGGTCGTCATCCTCAAGAAGGGCGGCGAGATCGCCCAGCTCGGCACGCCCGCCGAGATCCTGGCCGCGCCGGCGGACGACTTCGTGGCGAACTTCATCGGCGCCGGTCGCGGCCGTCGTGCCCTGCGGGTCGAGCAGACCCCGACCGGGCCGATCGTCGTCGACGGGGACGGCCGAGCCGCCGGTGTGCTCACCGGCCCCGTCGGTGTCGTCGACGCCGCTGCCGCTGTCCGCTCCGAGGCCGAGGCGCCCACCGGCGCCCCGGGTGCTGCGGCGCAGGGTGGGAGTCCGCGGTGAAGTGGGTGCTGTCCAACCTCGACACGATCGGGGAGGACACGACCTCGCACCTCGCGATCGCGATCCCGCCGATCATCATCGCCTTCCTGCTGTCGATCCCGATCGGGTGGCTCGTCGTCCGGCTGCAGCGGCCCGGCGGCTCCCGCTTCGCGGCCGGCCTCGGCAGCGGCATCGTGACGTTCGCGGGACTGCTCTACGCGATCCCGTCGCTCGCCCTGTTCGTCGCGCTGCCGAGCATCATCGGCACGAGCCTGCAGAGCCCGGTCAACGTCATCATCAGCCTGACGATCTACGGCCTGGCGCTCATGGTCCGGTCGACGGTGGACGGGCTGACCTCGGTGGACGCCGGCACCAAGGCCGCGTCGACGGCGATGGGCTACTCGGGCGTGCAGCGGTTCTTCCGCGTCGAGCTCCCGCTGGCCGGCCCGGTCCTCCTCGCGGGGCTCCGCGTGGTCGCGGTCTCCACCATCTCGCTGACGACCGTCGGCGCGGTGCTCGGGATCCAGAGCCTCGGGTCGCTGTTCACGGACGGTCTCGCCCGCGGCATCTTCGAGGAGATCATCTCCGGCATCGTCATGGTGCTCGTGCTCGCCTTCGCCCTCGACGGTCTGCTCGTCCTGCTCGGTCGGGTCGTCATGCCGTGGACGCGACGCGCGCCACGGAGCCGACGGGCCGCACGTCGCGTGCTCCAGCGTGCGGAGGTGGTCTCGTGATCATCGGTCAGGCCTTCGGCTGGGTGTTCGACCCGGCGAACTACACCGGCTTCAACGCGATCCCGGCCCGGCTCTGGGAGCACGTGTGGATCACGCTCCTCGCGGTGGTCATCGCCTCGGTCATCGCGATCCCGATCGGGTACGCGATCGGGCACACCGGTCGGGCCCGCGGCCTCGCGATCGCGCTGTCCGGCGGCATCCGCGCCCTGCCGACCCTCGGCGTGCTGTCGCTCTTCGGGCTCATGCTCGGCATCGGCCTCCAGGCGCCGTTGCTCGCCCTCGTGATCCTCGCCGTCCCGTCCGTGCTCGCCGGTGCCTACGCGGGCATCGAGTCGGTCGACCCCGTCACGGTCGACGCCGCGAAGGCGCAGGGGATGACCGGCTGGCAGGTGCTCTGGAAGGTGGAGATCCCGCTCGGGCTCCCGCTGCTCATCGGTGGCGTGCGCGCCGCCGTCCTGCAGGTCGTCGCGACCGCCACGCTCGCCGCGTACGTCGGCGCCGGTGGCCTCGGCGGCTACTTCTTCCTCGGCCTCAAGACCCAGGACTACGCCGAGATGCTCGGCGCCTCCATCCTCGTGATCGCACTCGCGATCGCGTTCGAGATCGTGTTCGCCGCGCTGCAGCGGGCGGCGGTGCCGAAGGGCACCGCCGACCCGTCCGCGCGGCAGCGCCAGGGATCGCGCGAGCGAGCCCGCAATCCCATCCCGGAAGGAAACCCATCGTGATCACAGCACGGATCCGCGTCGCCCTCGCCGCCGCAACGGCACTCGGCGTCGCAGCAGCCCTCACCGGCTGCGCCTCGAGCGACCCGCTCAGCAGCGGCTCGAGCGCCTCCTCGGACTCGAAGACCATCGTCATCGGCTCGCAGCAGTACTACTCGAACGAGATCATCGCCGAGCTCTACGCGCAGGTCCTCGAGAAGGACGGCTTCACCGTCCAGCGCAACTTCAACATCGGGCAGCGCGAGGTCTACATCCCGCAGCTCGAGAAGGGCGCGATCGACGTCATGCCGGAGTACAGCGGCAACCTGCTGCAGTACTTCGACAAGTCGTCGACGGCCAAGACCGCCGACCAGATCGACGAGGGCCTCGAGAAGGCGCTGCCGAAGGGCCTGCGCGTCCTCGACGAGGCCGACGCCACGGACCAGGACAGCTACACCGTGACGAAGCAGTTCTCCGAGGAGAACGACGTCACGAGCCTGGCCGACCTGAAGAACGTCAAGGAGAAGCTCACCGTCGGTGCGAACTCCGAGTTCCAGACCCGCCCGTACGGCCCGGACGGTCTGAAGTCGGTCTACGGCGTCGACGTCGACTTCAAGGCGGTCGAGGACTCCGGCGGCGCGCTGACCGTCAAGGCGCTCAAGGACGGCACCGTCCAGCTCGCCGACATCTACAGCGCGGACCCGAGCATCAAGGCGAACGACTTCGTCTCGCTGAAGGACCCGGAGAACCTCATCCTCCCGCAGAACGTCATCCCGGTCGTGTCCGACAAGGTCGACGAGAAGGCCGCGGACGCCATCGACGGGGTGAACGAGAAGCTGACCACGGAGAAGCTCATCGAGCTCAACCAGAAGAGCGTCACCGACAAGGAGAAGGCGTCGGAGATCGCGAAGGACTTCCTCACCGAGGAGGGTCTGCTCTGACCCGGCGCCCCGCGCGCTGAACGCCAGACGACAGACAACAGACGACAGGTGTCGGGCTTCGGCCCGGCACCTGTCGTCGTTCTGCGGGGTGGGTCCGCAGCACCGATGTTCCGCACGGTTGTGCCGATCACAGCCGCTGCACGTTCGTGCAGAGACGGCCTCTACAACTTGTCGAGCCAGGTGTCCGGCCGGTAGCGTGGAGGTGTCCCGACGGCGTGACGAACCTGAAGTCCCACCTCCCGTAGGAAGCAACCAACGTGCACGAACAGCGCGCGGCGACCCGGCTCGGACACGCCGCATGAACGACCTCCTCGATCCGCTCGTCCTGTCGCGGTGGCAGTTCGGGCTCACGACGATCTACCACTTCCTCTTCGTCCCGCTGACGATCGGCATGGCCCTCGTCGTGGCGGTCTTCCAGTCGGCGTGGGTGCGGACCGGTCGGGCGCACTACCTGCAGCTGACGCGCTTCTTCGGCCGGATCTTCCTCATCAACTTCGCGATGGGCGTCGTCACCGGGATCGTGCAGGAGTTCCAGTTCGGCATGAACTGGTCGAACTACGCGCGCTTCGTCGGTGACGTCTTCGGTGCTCCGCTCGCGCTCGAGGGCATCCTCGCGTTCTTCTTCGAGGCCGCGTTCATCGGCATCTGGATCTTCGGGTGGGACCGGCTGCCGCGGGCCCTGCACCTCGCGAGCATCTGGTGCGTGAGCGTCGGCACCATGATGTCGGCGTACTTCATCCTGGCGGCCAACGCCTTCATGCAGCACCCCGTCGGCTTCGCGATCAACGAGGCCAAGGGCCGTGCCGAGCTCACCGACATCTGGGCCGTCCTGACGAACAAGGTCGCCCTCGCCGCGTTCCCGCACACCCTGTTCGGCGCGTTCATGGTGGCTGCCTCGGTCATCGTCGCGGTCGCCGCGTGGCACCTGGCCCGCAACCAGAACCTCGAGACGATGATGCCGGCGCTGAAGTTCGGCATGTGGACGATGCTCGCCTCCGGGGCACTGACCGTGCTCTCCGGCGACCAGCTCGGCCTGACGATGGTCGACACCCAGCCGATGAAGATGGCCGCGGCCGAGGCGCTCTACAACACGTCGACGGGCAAGGACGCCTCGTTCTCGGTCTTCACGCTCGGGACCCCGGACGGTGTGCACGAGCTGTTCTCCATCCGCATCCCGTACCTGCTCTCGTTCCTCTCGACCCACACCTTCACCGGCACGGTCGAGGGCATCAACGACCTGCAGGCGCAGTACACGCAGGTGTACGGCCCGGGTGACTACAAGCCGATCATCTGGGTGACCTACTGGTCGTTCCGCTGGATGATCGCGCTGGGCGTCGGTGCGGTCCTCGTCTCGCTGGCCGGGCTCTGGCTCACCCGGAAGGGCCGCTTCCCGACGCAGCGCTGGGTGTGGCGTGTGGCCACCTGGTCCGTCCCGCTGCCGATGGCCGCGATGATCATGGGCTGGGTCTTCACCGAGATGGGTCGCCAGCCGTGGCTGGTCTTCGGCCTGCTCCGCACCGCGGACGGCGTCTCGCCGAACGTCACCGGGGTCGAGGTCCTCATCTCGCTGGTCGTGTTCACGCTCATCTACGGCGCGCTGGCGGTCGTGGAGTTCGGGCTCATCAAGAAGGTCGCGCAGGAGGGCCCCGCCGCTCCTGCGGAGGTCGACGAGGTCACCGGCGAGGTCGAGCACGAAGTGACGGTGTACTAGTGGATCTCCCCGTTGTCTGGTTCGCGATCGTCGGACTCTTCTTCGTCGGGTACTTCGTCCTCGACGGGTTCGACTTCGGCGTCGGCATGTCCCTGCCGTTCCTCGGCAGGGACGACACCGACCGCCGGGTCCTCATCAACACCATCGGCCCGGTCTGGGACCTCAACGAGACCTGGGTCATCGTCGCCGGCGCGCTCCTCTTCGCGGCGTTCCCGGAGTGGTACGCCACGATGTTCTCCGGCTTCTACCTGGCCCTGCTGCTCATCCTCGCGGCGCTCATCGCCCGCGGGGTGTCGTTCGAGTACCGCCACCAGCGGAAGCACCCGGAGTGGAAGCGCCGCTTCGACCTGATGATCGTCGTCGGCAGCGCGGTGCCGTCCTTCCTCTGGGGCGTCGCGTTCGGCAACGTCGTCCGGGGCATCCCGATGGACGCCGGGCACGACTTCACCGGGACGGTGTTCGACCTGCTCAACCCCTTCGCCCTGCTGACCGGGCTGACGACCCTGCTCGTGTTCTTCACGCACGGCGTGGTCTTCGTGGCGCTCAAGACCGAGGGCGAGATCCGCGAGCGCGCCAAGCGGCTCGCGACCCGGGCGGGCGTGCTGACGATCGTCGTCGCTGCCGCCTTCCTCGTGTCGATGGCGTCCGTCCGCGCGACCCCGTCCAGCCTCGTGCTCTCGGTCGTCGCCGCGCTCGCGCTCGTCCTCGCCGTGCTCTGCAACGCCTGGGGCCGGGAGGGCCGCGCCTTCACCCTGATGGCCGTCACGATCGCCGCGGTGGTCGTGGCGATGTTCACGGCGATCTTCCCGGACGTCATGCCCGCGTCGAACGACCCGGCGAACAGCCTGACCGTCGCCAACGCCTCGAGCAGCGACTACACGCTGACGGTGATGAGCTGGGTGGCCCTGGTGTTCCTCCCGCTCGTGTTCGCCTACCAGGCGTGGACCTACTGGGTGTTCCGCAAGCGTGTGTCGCGGGCGTACATCGCCCGGGCCGCGCACTAGGGCCCGGTCGTGAAGCCCCTCGATCCGCGCCTGCTCCGGCTCTCGCGCACCGCCCGCGGGTCGGTCGTCGCCTCGGCGGCGACCGGCCTGGTGCGGACGCTCGCGACGATCGGCATCGCGTGGGGGATCGCCACCGCCGTCACCCTCGGGGTCGACGCGGTGCGCGACGGCCGCCTCCCCGCGGCGATGTCCCCGACGCTCGCGCTCCTCGCCGCCGCGTTCGTCGTCCGCGCGGTCGCCGCCTGGGCGACGGACGACCTGGCGGCCCGCGCCGGGGCGACGGTGAAGAGCGAGCTCCGGGCGACGGTGCTGGCGCGCGCGGCGGAACGCGGCCCGTCCTGGCTCGCCGCCCGGTCCAGCGCCGGCTTCGCCACGACGCTCGGTCCCGGGCTGGACGCGCTCGACGCCTACTTCGGCCGCTACGTCCCGCAGCTGGCCCTCACGGCCGTGGCGACGCCGGTCCTCCTCGTCGCGATCGGTTCCGCCGACCTGACGAGCGCGCTGGTCATCGTGCTCGCCATGCCCGTCATCCCGGTGTTCATGGTGCTGATCGGACTCGCCACGCAGGCACTCCAGCGGAAGCAGGCGGACGCGCTCGCCCGGCTCGGCGGCGCCTTCACCGAGGCGGTCGAGGGCCTGGCGACGCTGAAGGTCTTCGGTCGCGCGCGTCGGCAGGTCGGCCGCATCGGCAGCGTCACCGACGAGTACCGCCGGGGGACGATCGGGGTCCTCCGGCTGTCGTTCGTCAGCGGCTTCGCCCTCGAGCTCGCGGCGAGCCTGTCCGTCGCCCTCGTCGCCGTCTCGATCGGTGTGCGGCTCGTCGACGGCTCCATGGGACTCGGCGCGGCGATGTTCGTCCTCGTCCTCGCTCCGGAGGCCTTCGCACCGATCCGGCAGGTCGGCGCCGACTTCCACGCCGCGCAGGACGGGGTCGAGGCCTCGGGCGCGGTCCTCGACGTCCTCGACGACCGCACCGCCGTCGCGGCGGCCCGCCCCGACGCGGTACCGGCCCCCGCCGCCGCGGAGCTGGTGCTCGACGGACTGACCGTCCGTCGCCCCGACCTCGTCATCGGGCCGCTCGACCTCCGGGCGGCCCCGGGCACCGTCGTCGCGCTCGCCGGCCCGAGCGGGTCGGGCAAGTCGAGCCTCATCGCCGCGATCCGCGGTGTCCTCGAGCACGACGGCACCGTCGTGGTGCCCGGTCCGGCGGACGCGTCCCGCGCCGAGCGCACCACGTGGGCCGACCAGCGACCGCGGCTCGTCCGCGGCACGGTCGCCGAGAACGTCGCGATGCACGCGGGACCCGACGACGCGGACGTGCGCCGCGCGCTGCGCGAGGCGGGGCTGGGGGTCGAGCCGGGCCTCCCGGTCGGGTCGGACGGAGCCGGTCTGTCGGGTGGTCAGGCCCAGCGGGTCGCCGTCGCCCGTGCGCTGTACCGAGCGCGCCGCGTCCGGACGCCGCTCGTCCTGCTCGACGAGCCGACGTCGGCGCTCGACGCCGAGGCCGAGCGGACCGTCGTCCGCGCCGTGCGGGCCCTCGCCGACGACGGGTCCGTCGTCGTGGTGGCGAGCCACCGGCCCGCGGTGCTCGCCGCGGCCGACGTCCGCGTGGACGTGCTCCCGGGCGGCGCGGTGACGGTCACCACCCGGCAGGGGGTCCGGGCATGAGCCGGGAGGCGCGCGGCACGAGCGTCCTCCGGCTCGCCCTGCCGCACGGGGCCGGCTGGGCGAAGGCGGTCGCCGCCGGCACGCTGAGTGCGGTGTGCGCCGTGGCGCTGCTCGCGGCGAGCGGCTACCTCATCACGCGCGCCGCCGAGCAGCCGCCGATCCTCTACCTGACGCTCGTGATGGTCGGGGTCCGCGCGTTCGCGCTCGGCCGCGCGGCGCTGCGGTACGTCGACCGCCTCGCCGGGCACGACGCGTCCTTCCGGCAGCTCGCGGTCGTCCGGACCGAGATGTACCGGCGACTGGCGTCGGTGGCGCCGGCCGGGCTGGGCTCCACGGGTCGCGGCGACCTGCTCACCCGGCTCGTCACCGACACCGACCGGCTGCAGGACCTGCCGATCCGCGTCGTCGGACCGCTGGTCTCGGCGGGCGTCGTGGCCGTGCTGTCCGTCGTCGCGGTCGCCCTGGTGTGGTGGCCGGCCGCCCTCGTGCTGGTCGCCGCCCTCGCCGTCGCCGCGCTGCTCGGCACCGTCACGACGCTGTCCGTCGCACGGCGCTCGGACCGGGAGACCGCGGCCGACCGGGGCCGCGTCGCCGACCTCGTGCTCGACACGGTCCGGACGCTCGACGTCTTCGCGGCCTACGGCACCCTGCCCGACCGCCTCGCCCGGATCGCCGCGCTCGACGCCCGGGTGACCCGGGCCGTGCGCCGCCGCGCGCGGGTCGAGTCCCTCGTCGGTGCGCTCGTCGCGCTGGTCGGTGGCGGGGCCGTGGTCGGGACCCTCGCGGTCGGGGCGCCGGCGGTGGTGTCGGGTGCGCTCGACGGGCCGCTCTGGGCGCTCGCCGTCTTCGTGCCGCTCGCGCTCTTCGAGGTCGTCGGCGGTGTGCCGCTGGCCGTGCTCACCCTGCGCCGGGTCCGGGCCGCGGCGGAGCGGGTGGAGCGGGTCGTCCCGGCCGTCGTGCCGGCCGGCATCGTGCCCGAGCCGGTCGACCCCGCCGACCCGCGGGACCTCGTCGTCGACGGTCCGGTGACGGTGGTGCTCCGCGATCTGACCGTGCGGTGGCCCGGAGCCGCAGACCCGGCCGTCGACCGGGTGTCGCTCGACCTGCTGCCGGGCGAGGTCATCGTGCTCGAGGGCCCGAGCGGCGCGGGCAAGTCCACCCTGGTCGACGCCCTGGTGCGGTTCGTCGACCACGAGGGGTCCTACACGCTCGACGGCGTCGAGGCGCGGACCATGCACCCGGACGCCGTCCGGGCGCGCGTCGGGCTCGTCGAACAGGACCCGTTCGTGTTCGACCAGACCGTGCGGCAGAACCTGCTGTTCGCGCGGGACACCGCCACCGACGCCGACCTGACCGGCGTGCTCGACCGGGTCGGACTCGGCGACTGGGTGGCGCGACGCGGCGGTCTGGACGCCCGCGTGGGGGAGCGCGGGGTGCTCGTGTCGGGCGGGCAGGCGCACCGGCTCGCGCTCGCCCGGGCGCTGCTGCACGCGTTCCCCGTGCTCGTGCTCGACGAGCCGACCGCGGACGTCGATCCCGACCTCGGCGACGCCGTGCTCCGCGACCTGGTCGGTGCCGCGCGCCAGGCCGGTCGCACGGTCGTCGTGGTGTCGCACGTGCCCGTGCCGACGGACCTGGTGGACCGCACCCTACGGATGCGGGACGGGCGGCTCGTCGCGGGGTGACCGCCCGTGGGACGGGCCGTCCGGGGCGGGCGACGGCCGGGCCTCCAGGCCTTGTACCCTAGGTGATCGTGACCACCGAGCACCCCACTGCACACTCCACCGAGCACGCAGCCGTCGACCCCGACGCGTACGACTTCCGCCGCATCCAGGAGAAGTGGCAGCCCCGCTGGGAGGAACTCGGGCTCTTCACGACGGACCTCGACGACACCCGCCCCCGGAAGTACATCCTCGAGATGTTCCCGTACCCGTCCGGCGACCTGCACATGGGGCACGCCGAGAACTGGGCGCTCGGTGACTTCGTGGCGCGGTACTGGCGGCAGCAGGGGTTCAACGTGCTGCACCCCATCGGCTGGGACTCCTTCGGTCTGCCGGCCGAGAACGCGGCGATCAAGCGGGGGGTCGACCCGAAGGAGTGGACCTACGCGAACATCGAGCAGCAGAAGGCCTCGTTCAAGCGGTACGCGCCCTCGTTCGACTGGACGACCGAGATCCACACCTCGGACCCCGAGTACTACAAGTGGAACCAGTGGCTGTTCCTGAAGATGTACGAGAAGGGCCTGGCGTACCGGAAGGACAGCTGGGTCAACTGGGACCCGGTGGACCAGACCGTGCTCGCGAACGAGCAGGTCCTGCCGGACGGCACGTCCGACCGCTCGGGTGCCGTCGTCGTCAAGAAGAAGCTGACGCAGTGGTACTTCGCGATCACGAAGTACGCCGACCGGCTGCTCGACGACCTCAACCAGCTCGAGGGGCGGTGGCCGGCGAAGGTCATCGCGCAGCAGCGCAACTGGATCGGTCGCTCGGTCGGTGCGGACGTCGACTTCGTCATCGAGGGGCGCGACGAGCCCGTCACGGTGTTCACCACGCGGCCGGACACCATCCACGGGGTGACGTTCCTCGTGGTGGCGCCGGACTCCGACCTGGCGGCGGAGCTGGTCTCCTCTGCTCCTGACGACGTGCGGGCCGGCTTCGACGCGTACCTGACGGCGACCCAGAAGACCTCCGAGATCGACCGGCAGAACGCCGACCGCCCGAAGACCGGTGTGCCGCTCGGCCGCTCGGCGATCCACCCGCTCACGGGTGAGCGCCTGCCGATCTGGGCAGCCGACTACGTGCTCGCCGACTACGGCCACGGCGCGGTCATGGCCGTGCCCGCGCACGACCAGCGCGACCTCGACTTCGCACGGGCCTTCGACCTGCCCGTCAAGGTCGTCGTCGACACGAACCAGCCCGTCACCGGTGCGATCCCGGTCATCCCCGAGGGCGCGGCGCTCGAGGACCTGCCCGCGCTCGACCCGGCGTCGACCGGCGAGGCCCTGACCGGCCAGGGGCGGATGATCAACTCCGGCCCGCTCGACGGGATGTCGAAGCAGCACGCGATCACCGCCGCGATCTCGCTGCTCGAGGAGCGCGGTACCGGCCGTGCCGCCAAGACGTACCGCCTGCGTGACTGGCTCATCTCGCGCCAGCGCTTCTGGGGGACCCCGATCCCGATCATCCACGGCGCCGACGGCACCGAGCACCCGGTCCCGATGGACCAGCTGCCGGTGCGCCTGCCGTCGACCGAGGGCCTCGACCTCAAGCCGAAGGGCACCTCGCCGCTCGGCGGGGCGACCGACTGGGTGAACGTGCCGAACCCGGTCGACGGGACGCCTGCGCTGCGGGACACCGACACGATGGACACCTTCGTCGACTCGTCGTGGTACTTCCTGCGCTTCCTGTCCGCGCAGGACGACACGCAGGCGTTCGACCCGTCGGCCGCGCGGAAGTGGGCGCCGGTCGACCAGTACATCGGCGGCATCGAGCACGCGATCCTGCACCTGCTGTACGCGCGCTTCGTGACGAAGGTCCTGTTCGACCTCGGGTACCTCGACTTCACCGAGCCGTTCTCGGCGCTGCTCAACCAGGGCATGGTGCTGTCGGGCGGCTCGAAGATGTCGAAGTCGAAGGGTGGCGTCTCGCTCGGCGACGAGCTCGACGCGAACGGCGTCGACGCGATCCGTCTCGTGATGGGCTTCGCCGGACCGCCGGAGGACGACATCAACTGGGAGGACGTGTCGCCGTCGGCGTCCGCGCGCTTCCTGGCCCGCGCGTACCGCCTGGCGCTCGACGTCACATCGTCCCGTGACGCGGTCTGGGCGGACGGCGACCGGGCGCTCCGGCAGGTCACGCACCGGTTCCTCGCCGACGCCCCCGGGCTCATGGAGGCGTTCAAGTTCAACGTCGTCATCGCGCGGCTCATGGACCTGGTCAACGTCACCCGCAAGGCGATCGACAGCGGCCCCGGCGCGGGCGACCCCGCCGTCCGCGAGGCCGTCGAGACCGTCGCGCTCGCCCTGAGCGTCTTCGCGCCGTACACCGGCGAGGAGATGTGGGAGAAGCTGGGACACGAGGCCACCGTCGCCACCCACGGCTGGCGGAAGGCCGACCCGACGCTGCTCGTGCAGGACACGCTGACCGCGGTCGTGCAGGTCAACGGCAAGGTGCGCGACTCGTTCGAGGTGTCGAAGTCGATCGAGGCCGACGAGCTCGAGCAGCTCGCACGGTCGTCGGCGAACGTCCAGCGGTACATCGGCGACCGGGAGATCGTGAAGGTGATCGTCCGGGCGCCGAAGCTCGTGAACATCGCCATCAAGGGCTGACACCACTCCTCCCCAGTCGACCGGCCCGGCGGCCTCCTCCACAGTGCGGAGTCGCCGGGCCGTCCTCGTGTGCGGGTGCGCCCTAGCGTGCCGGTCATGTCCCACGACCCGCCCGTCACGTCGCCCTCGTCCGGCTCCGCGTCGACCGGAGCGCGGTGGTGGGAGCGGTGCACGCTGAGCCCGCGGGCGGCACTGGTGCTCGCCGCGGTGGTGGTCGTCGTCGCCCTCGTGGTCGTGGCGGTCGGGACCCTGCGCGGGCGGTCGTCGGGCGAGGTGACCGTGACGGGAGGCTCGCAGCCGGCTCCGACGGTCCCGTCGCCGTCCGGCGGGGGTCCGGTTCCGAGCGGTCCCGCCGCGGTCGGGAGCGTCGCGCCGTCCGCGTCCGCGGCCGTCGCCGCGGTGTACGTGCTCGGTGCCGTCCGGCACGCGGGGGTCGTCGAGGTCCCCGTCGGGACCCGCGTGGACGCCGAGCTGGAACGTGCCGGGGGAGCGGCGGAGGACGCGGACCTCGCGCGGCTGAACCTCGCCCGGGCCGTCGTGGACGGCGAACGGCTCTACGTGCCGCGGGTGGGCGAGACGTCGGTCCCCGAGGCGCTCGGGCCGGACGTCACGGGCGGCAGCGGGACCGCCGGCGGCGCATCGGTCGGTGGGGCCGGCGGCGGGGTTGGCAGCGGGGCGGGCGGCACCGCCGGCGGGCCGGACGCGGTCGTCGACCTGAACACGGCGGACCAGGCGACGCTCGAGACCCTCCCGGGCATCGGACCGGCACTCGCCGGGCGGATCATCGCGTGGCGCGAGGAGCACGGCGGGTTCTCGTCGGTCGACGACCTGCTCGACGTCAGCGGCATCGGTCAGGCGCGCCTCGACGACCTGCGCGACCGGGTCCGGGTCTGAGGGGTCGGGCACGTGGACCCGGCACCGCACCCCGCCGACCTGCGACTCGGCGGCCCGGTCGCCTTGGCGTGGGTGACCGCGGCACTGCTCGTCGGCCGGCCCGGAGCGGCGTGGTGGACGGTGGGCACGACGGGGACGGTCGGCGTGGTCGTCCTCACGCTGCTCGTGCTGCGGACCGGGAGCGGCGTCCGCGTGCTGCCGCCGGTGCTCGCCCTCCTCGCGACCACGGCGGCGTGCTGCACGCTCGTGGGCGTCGCGGTCGGGGTCGGGTACCCGGAACGGTCGCCCGCGGTGCTCGCCGAGGCCGCAGGACGGACGACGGAGGTCGAGGTCGTGCTCACGCGCGACCTCGGCGACGCCGATCGGTCGACGACCGGCACGCTCCGGCGCCTCGGCGGGACCGGGGGCCTGGACGTGCCGGTCCGGATCGTGCCGGCCGTGCCGACCCGAGCGCCCGCCGGAGCGGTGCTCACGGGGCGCGCCTCGGTGGAGTCGGACGACGGCGGCGGGCCCGAGGCGGCGGTGGTGTTCCTCCGCGGGGCGCCGGCGGTCGACCCGCCGACGGGTGTGCTCGCCGCGACCGACCGGGTGCGGCAGGCGTTCGTGCGGGTCACCGACGGCCTGCCGGAACCGGGCGGCGCGCTGCTCCGCGGTCTGGCGATCGGCGACCGGAGCGGGCTCGACCCCGGCACCGAGTCCGCCATGGAGACCGCGGCGCTCACCCACCTCACCGCCGTCTCCGGGTCGAACTGCGCGGTCGTCGTCGCGCTCGTCGTCGCCGTGGGGCGTGGCGTCGGACTCCCGCGGCCGTGCCGCGCCGCCCTCGCGGGCGGGTTCCTCGTCGCGTTCGTGGTGCTCGTCCGCCCCGACCCCTCGATCGTCCGGGCCGCGGTGATGGCGGTGGTGGTCCTCGGTGTCCGACTGTCCGGGCGACCGGTGCGCGGTGTCCCGCTCCTCGCCCTCGCGGTGCTCGGCATGCTCGTCGTGGACCCCTGGTACGCCCGCTCGGTCGCCTTCGCCCTCTCCGTCCTGGCGACCGCGGGGATCGTCGTCCTCGCCCCGCCGCTCACCGCGCTGCTGTCCCGACGGCTCTGGACCCCGTTCGCGGCGGCCCTGTCGGTGCCCGTCGCCGCGCAGGTCGCGTGCTGGCCGGTCACCGTCGTCCTGTCCCCGACGCTGCCGACCTTCGCGGTGCCGGCGAACCTGCTGACCGAACCGCTCGCGCCGGTGGTCACGGTGACGGGGCTCCTCGCGTGCCTGCTCGCGCCGGTCTGGCCGTGGGGAGCGGCGGTGACGGCACACGTCGCGTGGGTGCCCGCGGCCTGCATCGGGGTCGTCGCCACGACGACCGCCGGGCTGCCGGCGGCCGAGCTCGACTGGCCCGTCGGCGTCACGGGGATCGCCACCGCCGGCCTGGTCAGCCTGGCGGTCGCCGCGGCCGTGCTCGCACGGGGGCGGACGCGGGCACGGCTGCTCGTCGCCGCCGCAGCGGTCGTCGTCCTCGGTGTCGGGGTCGTCGCCGTGCCGCGGCTCGTCGTCCAGGGGACCGTGCCGGGGGACTGGTCGGTCGTCGCCTGCGACGTCGGGCAGGGCGACGCCGTGCTGGTGCGCGACGGGAAGGGGCCGGTGGCGCTCGTCGACACCGGCGACGACGAGCCCGCGCTCCGCCGGTGCCTCGACCTGCTCGGGGTCGAGCGGATCGACCTGCTCGTGCTCACGCACTTCGACCGCGACCACGTCGGCGCGGTCGGGGCCGTCGCGGACCGGACCGACCGTGCGCTGGTCGGTCCGGTGGGCAGGGCCGAGGACGACCAGGTGCTCCGCGTGCTCGAGGACGCCGGGGTCGACCTGCGCACCGGCGACGACGGCACGGCGGGCACCCTCGGACGGCTCCGCTGGCGGCTGGTGGGGCCACCGGCGGGGGCGGCGGCGTCGGGCAACGACGCGAGCCTGGTCCTCGAGACCGCCGCCGGACCGGGGTGCGACCACTGCGTCTCCGACGTGTTCCTCGGGGACCTCGGGGAGCGCGCCCAGCGCCGGCTCCGGCCCCTCGTCGAGACCCGGCCGGACGTCGTGAAGGTCGCGCACCACGGGTCGTCCGACCAGGACCCCGCGCTCTACCGGCAGCTCGCGGCACCCGTCGGGCTCATCGGCGTCGGGGCGGACAACACGTACGGACACCCGACCCGGACGGCACTCGACGCGCTCCGGGCGGCCGGGACCACCGCGTTCCGGACCGACCGCCAGGGCACGATCGTCGTGTCACGGGACGGCGGAGGCGCGCTCCGTGTCTGGACGGAGCGTGCCGCGGACGACGGCCCACCGGCGGACCCCACGGCAGCGCCGCCCGCCGTGGGGCCGGCGGCGGAGCGTCCCCGGTGGCCCGTAGGATCGACGCAGGCCCGGACCCGCTCGACCCGGCGCCGACGGAAGGAACGCATGCCCGCCAAGAAGCCCGCGCGCGCCGCGGCGAAGATCGACCAGGTACCGTGGTCGGGCGTCCGCCCGGCACCGGTCGTGCTCGTCACCGGACCCGAGCAGTTCCTGGCGGAGCGTGCGAGCAGCGTCCTCCGTGACCTGCTCCTGGGCGAGGACCCGGCGCTCGAGGTGCACGACCTCGAAGCGGACCAGTACGCCCCCGGCCTCCTCGCGACGCTGGCGAGCCCGTCGCTCTTCGGCGAACCCCGGCTCGTGCGCGTCACCAACGTCGAGAAGTGCACCGACGCCTTCATCACCGAGACGATCAGCTACCTGCAGGCACCGGCCGACGACGTCACCCTGGTGCTGCGGCACGGCGGCGGTGTGCGCGGGAAGAAGCTCCTCGACACCATCCGCAGCGGTGTCGGCGGCGGCGTCGAGGTGCAGTGCGACGAGCTCAAGCGCGACACCGACAAGGCGGACTTCGTGAACGCGGAGTTCCGGGCGGCCCGACGCCGGATCGCGCCCTCGGCGGTGCGGACGCTCGTCGCGGCCTTCGCCGACGACCTGGCCGAGCTCGCCGCCGCGTGCCGGCAGCTGCTCGCCGACGAGGCCGAGGAGATCACCGACCGCGTCGTCGACAAGTACTACGGCGGCCGCGTCGAGACGAACGCGTTCAAGGTCGCCGACATCGCGCTCGCGGGCCGGTCGGCTCCGGCGATCGTCGAGCTCCGGCACGCGCTGGCGACGGGGGAGGCCCCGGTGCCGATCGTCGCGGCGTTCGCGAGCAAGATCCGCACGATGGCGAAGGTCAGCGCCTTCCGCGGCCCGAGCGGCCAGGCGGCGTCCGCGCTCGGCATGGCGCCGTGGCAGGTCCAGCGCGCACAGCGTGACGTGGCGGGGTGGAGCGAGGCCGGGCTGGCGAACGCGATCACGAGCATCGCTGCGGCGGACACCGCGGTGAAGGGTGGGTCGCGTGACGCGCACTACGCACTCGAGGTGATGGTGCGCACCATCGCCCGACGCGGCGAGGACCGCTGAGGCGACCCGGGCCTCCCGGCCGGCTGCGCACGTCGCGCTCCCGGTTGTGCCGGCCGCCGCTCCGAACCACGGAAGCGACGTCGAACCAGCCGTGCGCGCTGGTTCGACGTCGCAACCGTGGTTCGACACCATGAGAGACGTCGCCGCGCCGCCACTCCCGCACCACCCGCGAACGACGAGAGCCCCGCACCACCGGTGCGGGGCTCTCGGCAGGACGGTCAGGGACCGTCCCGAGGATCAGCGACTCAGAGCGCCGAGACCTTCTTGGCGATGGCCGACTTGCGGTTCGCCGCCTGGTTCTTGTGGATGACGCCCTTGCTCACGGCCTTGTCGAGCTTCTTCGAGGCGAGGACCAGCGCCGCAGCGGCCTTGTCCTTGTCGCCCGAGGCGACGGCCTCGTTCGTGTGACGGATGACCGTCTTGAGCTCCGAGCGGTAGGCCTTGTTGCGCTCCTGGGCCTTCAGGTTGGTCTTGATGCGCTTCATCTGCGACTTGATGTTCGCCATGCGTGTTGCTCCTTGATCGTCTCTACGGGTGGTCGCGACCGCTGGGTAGAGGGGCCCTTGGTCGCATCGCGTTCCACCCGTGGGCGGGGAACGCGGAAGCCAGCCACCAACACTACCAGCAGGACGGGCTGGCGCCAAAGGACCGGACGCGCGCGCGTCGCTGACGAAACGCGGCCGCAACACGCGAGCGGCTACCGTGTCGACGTGCCCTCCCTCGCCCCCAGGATCGAGACCGTGCCCGCATCCGGCATCCGCCGCGTCTACGAGCAGGCCGCCCTGCTGCAGGCCGACGGCACCGACGTCGCGATGCTCGTCATCGGCGAGCCGGACGTCGCCGTCGCACCGCACATCGGCGAGGCCGCCCGTCGCGCGTGGTCCGAGGACCGCACCGACTACACGCCGAACGGCGGCATCGCACCCCTCCGGGCGGCGATCCGCGACAAGCTCCGCCGCGAGAACCGCATCGACGTCGACCCGGAGCAGGTCTGGTTGACGATCGGCGCGACGCAGGCGCTGTTCCAGGCGATGACGCTCGTGCTGAGCCCGGGTGACGAGGTCCTCGTGCCGGACCCGGGCTACACGACCTTCACGATGAACGCGCACATCATCGGCGCGACCCCGGTGCCGTACCGGCTCGAACCGCAGCACGACTTCGAGCCCGACCTCGAGGCGCTCGAGGCGAGCATCACCGAGCACACCCGGGCGATCGTGGTGAACTCCCCGTCGAACCCCCTCGGCTCGGTGTTCGGCGAGGAGACCCTCCGCGCGCTGCTCGCCCTGGCGAAGCGGCACGACCTGTGGGTGATCAGCGACGAGGTCTACGAGTACTTCACCCACGGCACGCGCCACGTGAGCATCGCCGCGCTCGACGAGGACGACCGGGTCTTCACGGCGTTCTCGCTGAGCAAGACCTACGCCATGACCGGCGTCCGCGTCGGGTACCTCGTGACGCCGAAGGGACTCGGGCCGACCATGCGCACGACGCAGGAGGCGATGATCAGCTGCGTCGCCGAGCCCGACCAGTGGGCCGCGCTCGCGGCGATCGTCGGCGACCACCAGGCCGTGCAGGACGCCCGCGAGCACTACCGCGCCAACCTGGCGGTGGCGAAGGAGGTCCTCGACGCCGGCGGCATCCGCTACCTCGACCCCCGCGGGGCCTTCTACCTGTGGATCGACGTCTCGCACGCCTCCGGAGGCGACGTCGCCGAGTGGGCGCTGGCGCTCCTGCACCGCGAGCACGTCGCGGTCGCGCCCGGCAGCGCCTTCGGCCGGTCCGGCGAGGGCTGGGTCCGCGTGTGCCTCGCGGCCACCCCGGAGGACCTGCGCCGCGGCCTGGGCGCACTGCCGACGCCCGCCACGGTGACCGCCTGACGGACGGGAGGCCCGCGCCGGCCCCGCCGCGCGCCTCCCGTCCGTCCTGCACAGTCGTGGCGTCGCGCCCGGTTCCCACAGGGCAGCACCTGATGCGCGCTGCGCGCGCACAACCGTGGGACAATCGTCCGACCGCACCGACCCCTGAGGAACCGTGAGCCCACAAGCATCCGCGCCGCTCGAGCCCGCCGCGACCCCGGCCGAGGCGATCCGCAACTTCTGCATCATCGCGCACATCGACCACGGCAAGTCCACGCTGGCCGACCGCATGCTGCAGATCACCGGCATCGTCGAGGACCGCGCGATGCGTGCGCAGTACCTCGACCGGATGGACATCGAGCGCGAACGCGGCATCACGATCAAGTCGCAGGCCGTGCGCATGCCGTGGGAGCTCGACGGCGAGACCTTCGCGCTGAACATGATCGACACGCCGGGGCACGTCGACTTCTCGTACGAGGTCTCCCGCTCGCTCGCCGCGTGCGAGGGTGCGATCCTGCTCGTCGACGCCGCGCAGGGCATCGAGGCACAGACGCTGGCCAACCTCTACCTGGCGCTCGAGAACGACCTCGAGATCATCCCGGTGCTCAACAAGATCGACCTGCCCGCCGCCGACCCGGACAAGTACGCCGCCGAGCTCGCGCAGCTCATCGGCGGCAAGCCGGAGGACGTCCTCCGCGTCTCGGGCAAGACCGGTGTCGGTGTCGCCGAGCTCCTCGACCGCGTGGTCCGCACCGTGCCGGCCCCCGTCGGTGACGTCGAGGCGGCACCCCGCGCGATGATCTTCGACTCGGTCTACGACAGCTACCGCGGTGTGGTGACCTACGTCCGGATGATCGACGGCACGATCCACCCGCGCGAGAAGGTCCAGATGATGTCGACCAGGTCGACGCACGAGATCCTCGAGATCGGTGTGTCGTCGCCCGAGCCGAAGCCCACGAAGGGGCTCTCGGTCGGCGAGGTCGGCTACCTCATCACCGGCGTGAAGGACGTCCGGCAGTCGAAGGTCGGCGACACGGTCACGACGGCGCAGAAGCCCGCGACCGAGGCCCTGCCGGGCTACACGGACCCGAAGCCGATGGTGTTCTCGGGGCTGTACCCGATCGACGGCTCCGACTACCCCGACCTGCGCGAGGCCCTCGACAAGCTCAAGCTCTCGGACGCGGCGCTCGTGTACGAGCCGGAGACCTCCGTGGCGCTCGGCTTCGGCTTCCGCTGCGGTTTCCTCGGCCTCCTGCACCTCGAGATCATCACCGAGCGCCTCTCGCGTGAGTTCGGCCTCGACCTCATCACGACGGCCCCGAGCGTGATCTACGAGGTCACGAACGAGGACACGACCGTGACCGAGGTCACGAACCCGTCCGAGTTCCCGGGCGGTCGCATCGTCGAGGTCCGCGAGCCCATGGTCCGCGCCGCGATCCTCGCGCCGAAGGACTACGTCGGCGCGATCATGGAACTGTGCCAGTCGCGCCGCGGCTCCCTGCTCGGCATGGAGTACCTCGGCGAGGACCGCGTCGAGATCCGGTACGAGATGCCCCTCGGCGAGATCGTCTTCGACTTCTTCGACCAGCTGAAGAGCAAGACGCAGGGCTACGCCTCGCTCGACTACGAGCCGACCGGCGATCAGGCAGCCGACCTCGTCAAGGTCGACATCCTGCTGCAGGGCGAACAGGTCGACGCCTTCAGCGCGATCGTGCACCGCGACAAGGCCTACGCGTACGGCACGCTCATGACCGAGCGGCTCCGCAAGCTCATCCCGCGGCAGCAGTTCGAGGTTCCGATCCAGGCTGCGATCGGCGCCCGGATCATCGCCCGCGAGAGCATCCGGGCGATGCGCAAGGACGTCCTCGCGAAGTGCTACGGCGGTGACATCACCCGCAAGCGCAAGCTCCTCGAGAAGCAGAAGGAGGGCAAGAAGCGCATGAAGATGGTGGGTCGCGTCGAGGTGCCGCAGGAAGCCTTCATCGCGGCGCTCTCCGGGGACGTCGAAGAGAAGAAGAAGTAGGGGCGGGACCCTCCCCAGGTCCGCCCCGGCCATCCGCTTCCCGCAGGACGGCGCACCGGTCGAGGCGCCGTCCGACGCGCTGACACGCTCCCGAACAGGGCGGACCGTTCTGTCTGCCCGTACTTTGGGGGACCCAGAACGGCTGCAGGTCTATACAGTCGCATGTGACCGTGTGGTGGTGAACACCACTCAGTTCAGCGGACCCGGCCGCTGCGATCGCGCGCGACCCTGCGCGGCGATCGTTCCCGACCCGGGTGCACACGGAGGTGCGAACCCGATGTCACGTCATGCAACACCTGTCAGCCGCGCACAGCGGCAGCGTCTCAACCTCGCCGTCATCGCCGCCGGCCTCGCCGCCGCGGTGGTGCTCGCATTGACCTTCAGCGGCACGCTGTCCGTCTTCACGCAGGCCTTCCTGCACGGCACCAACACGGTGTCCACCTCCACGATCCGGATCGCGGAGACCACCGCCGACGGGTCGCCCGGAGCCTGCACGACCGGTTCCGACGGCACGGCGAGCTGCACCGACCCGAACCTCTACGGCGGGGAGTCGCTGCGTCCCGGGGACTCCTCGACCACCCAGACGATCTACTTCGCGAACACCGGGACGGCGACGCCCACCGGGTTCCGACTCACGGGCGGCCCCTGCGCCACCTCGCCCGCGAGCGGCTCGGACCTCTGCAACCAGCTCGTCGTGAAGATGACGTGGCGTGGTGCGGACGTGCTGCCCGCCTCCACGACGCCCGCGTACCTGGCGGCCAACGCGATCACGCTGCCGAACCCGCCCGCGGCGAACGAGCGCATCCCGCTCACCGTCCAGGTCACGCTGCCGCAGAACGCCACCGCGCCGACGTCCGGCGTGACCCTCTCCCAGGCCCTCACCTCCACCTTCTCCGCCTGACGGTGCCGTCGTGGGCAGGCACTCGACGGTCGTCCGCCGCACCCCGGTGCGCACGGGCTGGTTCATCGCGGCGGCGGGACTCGTCGCCTCGGTCGCCCTCGCGCTGACGACGACCGGCACGATGTCGGCGTACACGGCATCGATCTCGAACACCACGAACACGGCGAACACCGTCTCGATCGAGATGACGCAGGGTCCGGACGCGTCGACCGTGGCGTGCCGGAGCACCGCCACGGGCACCACGACGTGCTCGACCGACCTGTACGCCGGCACGAACCTCCGGCCGGGGGACACCACGCGCGGCACCTCGACGGTGATCAAGAACACCGGCGGGGTCGCAGCGTCGGCGTTCTCCCTCGCTCCCGGGGTCTGCAACGGCACCGTCTCGACCTCGAACAGCATCTGCTACTGGCTGCTCGTCACCGTGACGTGGACGACGCCGTCGGGGACGACGACCGTCATCTCCAAGCAGAACGCGGGCGCGATCGGCGGCAAGAGCTTCGCCATCAGCCCCGCTCCGGCTGCCGGCCAGGGCGGGACGGCGACCGTGACGGTCTCCCTCGACCCCGCGGCGCCGAACGACTCGCAGGCGCAGACCATGAACCAGTCCCTCGTGTGGACGTTCACCGCATGACCGGCGGACTCGTGGCCGGTGTCGGCGGCACGGCGGTGCCCCGTCGCCGGCGTGCCCCGGGTCGGGCGGTGCCGGTCCGGGTCGTCGTCACGATCGCCGCGGTCCTGCTCGTGCTGCTCGTCGTCGGCGCCGCGATGGCCGCCGGCGTCCGCACCTTCGACGTCCGGACGCCGTCGATGGGCCGCACGGCGCCCGTGGGGTCGCTCGTCGTGACGGTGCCGCCGGGACAGCACCGTCTGGCCGTCGGCGACGTCGTCACCTTCGTGCCGCCGGTCGCGGCGGGCGGGGGCACGGCGGCGCGGTTGCCCTACACGCACCGCATCACCGCGGTCGCGGACGGCGCGATCACGACCAAGGGCGACGCGAACGGCGCGGCGGACGCCTGGACCATCACCCGCGGCGACGTCGTCGGCCGGGTCGTCGCGGTGCTGCCGGGAGCGGGCTGGGTGCTCCGGATGCTGCCCTGGGCGGTCGGCGGCGTCGGCGTCGTCTGGCTCCTCACCGGGTTCCTCCCCGGTCGCGCCGGTCGCACCGCCGCCCGGCTCGTCGGCGTGAGCGTCGTCCTGGCCGTCGTGGTCGCGGTCTTCCGCCCCTTCGTCGCGCTCGTGGTCACCGGGGTCGAGGCGGGGGCCCGACCGGTCGCGGACGTCGTGTCCACGGGGCTGCTGCCGGTCCGCGCCGTCGGACCGGCCGGCGCGTCCGAGCGGCTCGTCAGCGGGGCGGTCGGGCAGGTGCCCCTGCCGCCCGGGACCGACGGGGCGGTGGCGATCGCGGCGCGGCTCGACCTGACCCCCGCCGGGTGGGTGGCCCTCGTGGTGCTCTGCGGCGTGCCGCTCGTCGTCGGCGTCCTCCTCGCGCGGCCGCGGTACCGTGGCGGGCGACCGGCGGGGACCCGGGACGAGGACGTCGAGCCGGCGGTGGCCTCGTGAGCCTCCCGCCCGTGACCCTCCGGCCCGCGACCCTGCTCGGCGTGCTCGCCGTCGCCGTGCTGGCCCTGGTGACCGGCGTCACCACGACGTCCGGCTCGACGCAGGCCGCGTACACCGCGGCGCTGTCGAACCGGAGCGCCGCGAGCACGGCGTCGGACTACTCCCGGACGAACCTGCCGTTCCGCGACTCCTTCGCCGGCGGTCAGGGGGCGTGGCGGACGTACAACGGCACGTGGACGACGCAGACCGTGAACGGGTACGGCACCTTCACCGAGACGTCCGGCTCGTCCGACGGGCCGAAGGCCGTGACCGGCGACCCCGGGTGGACCGACTACACCATGCAGGCCGACGTGCAGGTGAACTCCGGAACGGACGCCGGGCTCCTGGTCCGCGTCACGCAGCCCGCGACGGGCACGAACGCCTTCACCGGCTACTCGGTCGGTCTCTCGCTGACGGACAACACGCTGGCGATCAGCCGGACGAACAACGGCACGACCACTCCGCTGGCGCGGTCGACCATCGCGGGCACCCTCCGCGCCGGGCAGTACTACCACGTCGTCGTCCAGGCGGCCGGGTGCGGCATCACCGCGTGGTCATCGACCGTCGGCGCGAACGACTGGACGAAGGTCAACGCGTCGGAGTCGTCGACCGACTGCCTGACGAAGGGCGCGGTCGGCCTGCGCGGCAACGCGAGCGCGGCCGGCTTCCGGTTCGTCACCGTGACCGCCGGCGCACTGTCGGCCTCCGTGGCGTCGGCCCCGTACAACTCGACCCTGACGACCGGCCGCTTCGAGGACGGCGCACCCGCGCGGGTCTACGGCGGCACCTGGGCGATCGACCAACCCGAGGAGCGGATCCGCAGCGTCACGTACTCCGGCCAGGACGGCGACAAGCAGGTCCTCAACCGGGTCTGGGGCGACATGACGCTGACCGGCGACGTCCGGCTGATGCGGAAGCCGACCGGTGGGACCGACGCGGGCTTCAACGTCCGAGTGAACGACCCGTCCACCGGCCCGGACTCCCTCCGCGCCTACTACGTGGGCCTCAGCGCATCGGGCATGGTCATCGGTGAGCACAAGAACCCGGGGTTCACCGGGACCTTCGTGTCGTTCGGCCGCACGGTGCAGGCCGAGGAGTGGTGGCACCTCACCGTCGAGGCCGTGGGCTGCACGATCACGGCGACCGCCTCGCCCTCGGCCGGCGGGACACCGGTGCAGGGGAAGGCGGACTTCGGCAGCTGCTCGCTGACCACCGGTGCGGTCGGCATCCGCGAGCAGGGGCTCGAGGCGCAGTGGCGGAACATCGCGGTCACGCCCCGCTGACCTCGTGCGTGTCCCGCACCGGCGCGACGGCCTCCACGGCTGCGCCGGTACGATGGCTCCATGAGTTCCCGCGGCACGTACCGGACCGCCCTGACCTACGGTGCCGTCGGTGCCACCCAGGCGGCGGACCTCATGACCTACCCGCCGGAGGGCTTCACCCCGGCGGAGTCCCGTGCGCGCATCGGCCACGGTGACCAGCGCTTCGAGACCGCGGTGACCCAGGCGCTGACCTGGCAGATCCAGGAGCGCAGCGGCATCCGCGTCGTCGTCGGCGACCAGCCCGACGACGACGAGGTCCGGTACAACCCGGTGACCTTCGACGAGCACGGCGTGCCGGTCGCACCCGCCTCGATCGGCAGGCCCCGGGTCGAGCGGTTCGCCGCGGACGGCACCCCGCTCGTCACCGCCGGCACGACCGCGACCCTCGAGATGCACGCCTTCGGGCAGACCGTGCACGCGCCCGTGCGCGTGGTGTCGATCATCGACGAGACGGACCGCAAGGGGTTCGCCTACGGCACGCTCGAGGGGCACCCGCTCTCCGGCGAGGAGTCCTTCGTCGTCGAGCGCACGAGCGACGGCTCGGTGTGGTTGCAGGTGCGGCAGTTCTCGCAGCCGGCCAGCCGGAAGTGGGCCCTCGTCGCGCCGTTCCTCCGTCGGCAGCAGCGCACGATGGCGGCGAAGTACCTGGCGGCCCTGCGCGGCGACTAGCCCCGCAGCGCCGCACGGCCCGCAGCGCCGACCATCCCCGCAGCCGCCGATCAGCCCTCAGCCCAGCGGCGGCACCGCGGCGATCGCGTCCTCGAGCAGCTGCGCGTCCTGCACGCAGTCCCGTGCGACGGCCACCGCGCTCGTCGCCCGGAGCGCCTCGACGTCGTAGACCCCGGTCGCCACCGCCACGAACGGGATCCCCACGGCATCGGCCGCCTCCCCGTCCCGCGGGGTGTCGCCGACGATCACGGCCCGTGTGCCGGCGAGGGCCGCTGCGGCGAGGGTGGTCACCCCGGTCCGCTCGACCTCCTCGTCCCCGAAGTACGAGTGGTCCCAGTCGAAGGCGCCGACGTCGAACCCGGCACCGGCGAGCTTCACCCGGGCCCGGTGCGCCGAGTTGCCGGTGAGCAGGCCGTTCCGCCACCCGAGCCGGGCGAAGCGGCGGACCAGCGCGACGGCTCCCGGAGCGGGCGCGCGTCGTTCGCCCCGGTGGAACCGCTCGTCGGTCAGGTCGCGCAGGTGCCGGCTGACGGTGGGGATGAGGGCGTCGTCGAGGTCGTGCGCGCGCACGTGCTCGGCGATGAGCCCGGCGTCGGTGCGGCCGTGCTGGTGTCCGACGCGCAGCACCAGGTCGCGACCGACGGCGCGTTCGAGTGCCAGGTGGTACAGGTTCCCCGGCGAGGCGGCGTTCAGCACGAGGGTGCCGTCGATGTCCCACAGCACCGTGGTGGGGACGGTGTGGTGCTCCATGGCTCCATCATGGCCGACAATGGAGTCCATGCCGAGTGCTCTCCCGATCGCCGATCCCGCTCCCGCGGACGGCCTGGTCACCCCCGGTCCCGGCGCCGGCGACGTCCCCTTCGGCGTCTACGTGCACGTCCCGTTCTGCCGGGTGCGCTGCGGCTACTGCGACTTCAACACCTACACGGCGTCCGAGCTGCGCGGCGTGCGTCGTGACGACTACGCCGGCCACGCCGTGCAGGAGATCCGCTGGGCGGCCGAGGTCCTCGACCGCTCCGGGGTCCCGCGGCGACCGGTCTCCACGGTCTTCTTCGGCGGTGGGACGCCCACCATGCTGCCCGCGGACGACCTCGTGATGATCCTCCGCGCGATCGACGACACGTGGGGCATCCTGCCCGGCGCCGAGGTCACGACCGAGGCGAACCCCGACTCCGTGGACGCCGAGTCCGTCGCCACCCTGCGCCGCGGTGGGTTCACCCGGGTGAGCTACGGCATGCAGTCGGCGGTCCCGCACGTGCTCGCGACCCTCGACCGCACGCACGACCCCGAGCGCGTCCCGCTCGTGGTCGACCTGGCGGAGCGGGAGGGCCTCGACGTCAGCCTCGACCTCATCTACTCGACACCGGGGGAGTCGCTCGACGACTGGCGTCGCTCGCTCGACGCGGCCCTGGCGTGCGCGCCGGACCACGTGTCGGCCTACTCGCTGATCGTCGAGGAGGGCACGGCGATGGGCCGCATGGTCGCCCGCGGCGAGCTGCCGGCACCGGACGACGACCTCGCCGCCGACATGTACGAGCTCGCCGACCGGACCCTGTCCGACGCGGGCTACGGCTGGTACGAGGTCTCGAACTGGGCGCGTCTCGACGCACAGGGCGGCACCGCGCAGCACGAGAGCCGCCACAACCTGTCCTACTGGAAGGGCCACGACTGGTGGGGTGTCGGTCCCGGCGCGCACTCGGCGGTGGCCGGCACGCGCTGGTGGAACGTCAAGCACCCGGCCGCGTACGCGAACCGGGTGCTCGGCGGGACGTCGCCCGCCGCGGGGCGCGAGACCCTCGACGACGAGACGCGGTACGTCGAGCGGGTGCTCCTCGCGGCGCGCGTGCGGGGCGAGCTCGCGACGTCGGAACTCGGCCGGGAGGCGCGTGGCCGGGTCGCTGGACTCATCGCCCGCGGTCTCGTGGACGGGTCGGCCGCGGTGCGGGGACGCATCGAGCTGACCCTGCAGGGTCGCCTGCTCGCGGACGCCGTGGTCCGCGAGCTGCTCGACTGAGCGCTGGCGACCGCTGCTACTGCTTGATGAACTCGATCGTGAGCGGGTAGTGGTAGAAGTCCCCGCGGTTGGCCGCGATCGCCGCGATGACGGCGAAGACGATCACGAGCACGCCGAGGACCGGCAGCAGCACGAAGCCGATGAGCACGATCGTCAGCACGCTGCAGACGACTCCGGCGATCGCCATCGTGATGTGGAAGTTCAGCGCCTGGCGGGTGTGCTCGCGGATGAACTGGCCGCGGTCGCGCAGCACCAGGTAGGCGATGACCGGCACGACGAGGCTGGAGAAGATGCCGCCGACGTGCGTCAGGGTCGCCCAGAGGCGCTGGTCCTCGGGCGACATCGGCTGGGGCTGCGTGTACCCCGCCGGGTACTGCGGCCCCTGCGGGTTGCCGGGTCCGCCCGGCTGCTGCTGTCCGTAGGGCCCACCGGGCTGCTGTCCGTAGCTCATGCGGCGAGCGTACCGGGAGGGGCCGCCCCGGTCCCGGTGCGTCGGCGGTCGGGCGTAGGATCAGCAGTCGACACGTCCGAGTGCCAGCATCGAACGGAAGGGGTCCGGATGGTCAGCGAACGCTCCCTCGAGGTCCTCAAGGCCATCGTGCGGGACTACGTCGCGTCGCGCGAACCGGTCGGTTCGAAGACGATCGTCGACCGCCACGCCTTCGGCGTCAGCGCCGCCACGATCCGCAACGACATGGCCCAGCTCGAGGACGAGCAGCTCATCGTCGCCCCGCACACCTCGTCCGGGCGGGTCCCGACCGACAAGGGCTACCGGGTCTTCGTCGACCACCTGGCCGCCGCCCGCCCGCTCTCGAGCGCGCAGCGGCACGCGATCGAGACGTTCCTCGGCACCCCCAACGACCTCGACGAGGTCCTCGGCCGCACGGTCCGGCTCCTCAGCCAGCTCACGAACCAGGTCGCCCTCGTGCAGTACCCGTCGATGGTGCGGGCCCGCGTGCAGCACGTCGAGCTCGTGCGCCTGGGCGACACCCGGCTCATGGTCGTCCTCATCACGGACACCGCCCGGGTCGAGCAGCGGGTCGTGGAGACCGACGTCGCGCTCGACGAGACCGCCCTCACCGAGCTCCGCACCGTCGTGAACGGCGCCTCGGTCGGCCTGCTCCTGCAGGACGTCCCCCGGGCCCTCCGCGAGGTCCCGCGGCAGCTCCGTGCCGACGCGCAGACCCTCGGTGGGGTGGTCGTCGCGACGCTCATCGAGCAGGTCGCCGCGAACCGGCAGGACCGCCTGGTGATGGCGGGCGCCGCGAACCTCGCCAAGAGCGAGCGGGACTTCACCGGCGGCCTGTTCCCCGTGCTCGAGGCGATCGAGGAACAGGTGACCCTGCTCCGGTTGTTCGGCGAGATGCAGGTCGACGACGTCGCGGTGGCCGCCAGCATCGGCGCCGAGAACGCCGAGTACGGCCTCGACGCCACCAGCATCGTCGCCGGCGGGTACCTCGCCGGCGGGGGAGCGGTCGCCCGTCTGGGCGTCCTCGGCCCGACCCGCATGGACTACGGCACGAACATGGCCGCGGTCCGCGCGGTCGCACGGTACCTGTCCAAGCTGCTGGGCGAACATTGACCGGTCACCGAGCCCGACGCACGGTGCCCTGCGGACCCGCTCCGCGCCTCCAGACCGAACCGCGGCGCGAGCCGCGACCCACCGACCGAACCGAAACCGACTGAGGGAACCGTGGCAGACCACTACGACGTCCTCGGCGTCCAGCCGGACGCCTCCGATGCCGACATCAAGAAGGCCTACCGACGGCTGGCGCGCGAGCTGCACCCGGACGTCAACCCGAGCCCGGACGCCGCCGAGCGCTTCAAGGACGTGACGCACGCGTACGACGTGCTGAGCGACCCCGAGCAGCGGCGGCGCTACGACGCCGGCCCGCAGGCCGACAGCCCCTTCGGGGGCGGCGCGGCCGGCGGCTTCAGCGACATCTTCGACGCCTTCTTCGGCGGCGGCGGTGGCGGCGGCCGGGGGAACGGTCCGCGGAGCCGCGCCGAGCGCGGACAGGACGCCCTGCTCCGGATCGAGGTCGACCTCGACGAGGTCGTCTTCGGCACCCACAAGGACGTCGAGGTCGACACGGCCGTGCTGTGCGAGACCTGCCACGGCTCGTGCTGTGCGCCCGGCACGAGCCCGCGCACGTGCGACATCTGCGGCGGCTCCGGCCACATCCAGCGCCAGGTCCGCTCGCTGCTCGGCAACGTCGTGACGAGCGCGCCCTGCGGCACCTGCCGCGGCTACGGCACCGTCATCCCCAGCCCGTGCCCGACGTGCCAGGGGCAGGGCCGCGTCCGTGCGCGCCGGACCGTCCCGGTCGACGTCCCCGCGGGCGTCGAGACCGGTCTGCGCCTGCAGATGCCCGGCCAGGGCGAGGTCGGTCCCGCCGGCGGCCCGTCGGGTGACCTGTACCTCGAGGTGAAGGTGCGGCACCACGACGTCTACAGCCGCGAGGGCGACGACCTGCTCGCGACGCTCGAGGTCCAGATGACCGACGCGATCCTCGGCACCAACACCACGATCGACGGCCTCGACGGCCCGGTCGAGCTCGAGGTCCGGCCCGGCGTGCAGAGCGCCGACGTCCTCGTGATCAAGGACCGCGGCGTGACGAAGCTGCGCGGTGCCGGGCGCGGAGACCTGCGGGTCGGCGTGCAGGTCGTGACGCCGACGAAGCTCTCGCACAAGGAGCGCCAGCTCGTCGAACAGCTCGCGAAGTCGCACAAGGCCGCGAAGCCGCAGCTCGCCCGGTTCCAGCAGGGCATGTTCGGCAAGCTCCGCGACCGGTTCTTCAACTTCTGATGGCCTCGCTCCACCTGGTCGGTCCCGGCGCGCTCGACGGCGTCGGGGTCGGCGACCCGGTCCGGCTCGACGGTGCCGAGGGGCGGCACGCGGTCTCGGTCGCGCGCGTCCGGGTCGGCGAGGTCCTGCGGATCGCCGACGGGCAGGGCACGGTCGTCTCCGGCGCGGTCACGGCGACGGGTCGCGACGAGCTGACGCTCACCGTCGACGACGTGACGGTCGAGCCGCAGCCGCGTCCGGCGCTCGTGCTCGTCCAGGCACTCGCGAAGGGCGGCCGCGACGAGATGGCGGTGCAGGCGGGGACCGAGATCGGCGTCGACCGGATCGTCCCGTGGTCCGCCGCCCGCAGCGTGTCGCGGTGGGACGGCGCGAAGGTCGAGAAGGGGCGCGCCCGCTGGGCGGCCATCGCGCAGGAGGCTGCCAAGCAGGCGGTCCGGTCGCGCGTGCCCACCGTGTCGGCGCCGGTGACGACGGCGCAGCTCGCGGCGGTCGGCCGGGAGGCGCGGCGTGCGCTGGTCGTGCTGGACCCGGTGGGTGCGGTGCGGCTCTCCGCGTGGGAACCGCCGGCCGACGTCGAGGAGATCGTCCTGGTGGTCGGCCCGGAGGGCGGGATCGACGGCTCGGAGTTCGACCGGCTCGAGGCCGCGGGCGCCGTGCGGGTCCGTCTCGGTGACACCGTGCTGCGCACCTCGACCGCCGGACCGGCGGCGCTGGCCGTCCTGCAGACGCGGCTGGGCCGCTGGTAGCCGGACCGGGAAGGGTCCACGTCGGTCGTGGGTTCTACGATGGAGTCATGAGCAGCAGCGAGCCGAGCGTCTTCTCGAAGATCATCGCCCGTGCGATCCCCGCGACGATCGTCGCGGAGGACGACCGGGTGATCGCGATCGAGGACATCGCGCCGAAGGCCCCGGTGCACGTGCTCGTGATCCCCAAGACCGAGCAGTACCGCGACGTGACGGAGCTCGCCGCCGGTGACCCGGACCTGCTCGCCCACGTGGTCGCCACCGCCCGTCGCATCGCCGACGAGCGGGCGGACGGCCAGTTCCGACTCGTCTTCAACACCGGCGAAGCCGCCGGTCAGACCGTGTTCCACGTGCACGCGCACGTCCTCGCAGGTGATCTGCACGAAGGGAATCTCCTTGCCGGTTGACGACTCCGTCCACCCCGCGTCCGACGCACCCGCACCGGACCGACCCACGACCCGACCCGTGTCCGACCCGTCCGACGTCGTCGTCGACATCCGCGTCGACGGCATCGCGATGGTCCAGCTCCTCGGCCCGCAGGACCGTCTGCTCAGGACGGTCGAGCGGCAGTACCCGGGCGTCCGGGTGCTCGTCCGCGGCAACGAGGTCTCGCTCACCGGGCCCGAGCGCGACGTCGCCCGTGCCCACGCGCTCGTCGACGAGCTCGTCGGCATGGTGAAGCGCGGGCAGGACATCGGTCCGGCCGACATCCCGACCTCGGCGCGGATCCTCGACGAGGACCGCAAGCCCTCGGACACGTTCGGCACCCCGATCGTGGCGAGCCGCGGCAAGTCGGTGCGGCCGAAGACCGACGGGCAGCGCGCCTACGTCGACGCCATCGACCACCACACGATCACGTTCGGCATCGGCCCCGCGGGCACCGGCAAGACCTACCTGGCGATGGCGAAGGCCGTGCAGGCCCTGCAGCGGCGCGAGGTCACCCGCATCATCCTCACGCGACCGGCGGTCGAGGCGGGCGAGCGGCTCGGCTTCCTGCCCGGCACGCTCACCGACAAGATCGACCCGTACCTGCGGCCGCTCTACGACGCGCTGAACGAGATGATGGACCCCGAGCTCGTGCCGAAGCTGCTCGCGGCCGGCACGGTCGAGGTCGCGCCGCTGGCGTACATGCGTGGGCGGACGCTCAACGACTCGTTCGTCATCCTCGACGAGGCGCAGAACACCACGCCCGAGCAGATGAAGATGTTCCTGACGCGCCTGGGCTTCGGCTCGAAGATGGTCGTCACCGGTGACATCACCCAGGTGGACCTGCCGGGCAACCTGTCCGGTCTGCGGCTCGTCACGCGGATCCTCGGCGACGTCGAGGACATCCACTTCGCCCGGCTCGGCAGCGAGGACGTCGTGCGGCACACCCTGGTCGGCCGGATCGTCGACGCCTACACCGTCTACGACGAGGAGCGTCTCGCGGAGCAGGCCGGGCACCGCCCCGGCGGTCGCGGCACGGCACCGATCGGTGACCCGGCCGGTGCGAACCGCGCCGAGCGCCGCGGTCGGCCGCCGCAGGACCGCCAGCAGTCCCCGTACCCGCAGGACGACGCCCGAGGAGGCACCCGGTGAGCATCGAGCTCAACAACGAGTCCGGTGTCGAGGTCGACGAGCAGGCCATCCAGCGCCTCGCCGCCTTCGCGCTCGACGCGCTGCACGTCCACGCGGACGCGGAGCTCGCGATCGTCCTGGTCGACGAGGGCGCGATGGAGCAGCTCCACGTGCGGTGGATGGACGAGCCGGGCCCGACCGACGTCCTGAGCTTCCCGATGGACGAGCTCCGTCCGGGCACCGAGGACGAGCCGACCCCCGCCGGGCTCCTCGGCGACATCGTCGTGTGCCCCCAGGTCGCCGCCGAGCAGGCCAGGACCGCCGGCCACACGAGCACCGACGAGATGCTGCTGCTCACGTGCCACGGCATCCTGCACCTGCTCGGGTTCGACCACGCCGAGCCGGAGGAGAAGGCCGAGATGTTCGGGCTGCAGGGCGAGATCCTCTCCGCCTTCGCCGCCCAGCGTCGCGGGCGGTGAGCTGATGGTGCTCGTCGTCGTCCTGCTCCTGGCGGCGTTCGTGCTCGTCGTCGTCGGCGGGCTGCTCGCGGCGTCGGACGCCGCGCTGACCGTGCTCTCCCGCGCCGACCTCGACGAGATCGCGCGCACCAGCGGACGCCGTCGGGCGATCGAGGCCGTGGCCGACGACGTCGGTGCGCACGTGAACGCCCTCAACTTCGTCCGGGTGCTCGCCGAGACGGCTGCGGCCGTGCTCGTCACCATCGCCCTCGTCACCGTGTTCGACACGTGGTGGGTTGCGTTGATCGTCTCCGCGGCGATCATGACGGCGGTGTCGTTCGTGCTCGTCGGCTCGAGCCCGCGGAGCGTCGGACGGGCGCACGCCGAACGGCTGATCGGCGCCACCGGCGGCCTCGTCCGCGCGGTGCGCATCGTCCTCGGACCGCTCGCCGGACTGCTCGTCGCCATCGGTGACCGCGTGACCCCGGGTCGTGGCCGCAGCGCGTCGACCGTCTCGAGCGAGGAGCAGCTGCTCTCGCTCGTCGACGAGGCGACCGAGAGCAACGTCCTCGAGCAGGACGACCGCGAGCTCATCCACTCGGTGTTCGAGTTCAGCGACACCCTCGTGCGCGAGGTCATGGTGCCCCGCACCGACATGCTCGCCGTCGACGGCGACGCCACGCTCGCGGCCGGCATGGAGCGTTTCCTGGTCGCCGGGGTGTCCCGCATGCCCGTGACCGGCAAGGACAGCGACGACGTGCTCGGGGTGCTGTACCTGCGTGACGTCTCCCGTGCGCTCTACGAGCGGCCCGGCAGCGAGCAGGAGCCCGTGACGACGCTGCTGCGTCCGGCCGAGTTCGTGCCCGAGTCCAAGCCCGCCGACGACACCCTGCGGCACATGCAGGTCGCGAAGAACCACCTGGTGCTCGTGGTCGACGAGTACGGCGGGGTCGCCGGGCTCGTGACGATGGAGGACCTCATCGAGGAGCTCGTCGGCGACATCTCCGACGAGTACGACCGCACCGTCGTCGATCGGACCGAGGTGTCCCCGGGCGTCTGGCGGATCTCGGCGCGGCTGCCCGTCGACGAGCTGGGCGACCTGTTCGGCATCGAGCTCGAGGACGACGACGTCGACACCGCCGGCGGGCTGCTCACGAAGGAGCTCGGCCGGCTGCCGGTCCACGGCGAGCGGGTCACGGTCTCCGGGGTCGCCCTGACCGCGGACCGGGTCGAGGGCAAGCGCCGCCACCTGATCACCGTCCTCGCCGAGCGGACCGCCGCCCTGCAGGACGCCGAGGACGCCCTCGGCGAGACGACACCCACCACGACCGGGAGCGCCAGCGCATGACCGAGCACGACACCGAGCCGACCGCCCCGGAGCACCCCTACCGCGCGGGCTTCGTCTCGTTCGTCGGACGCCCGAACGTCGGGAAGTCGACGCTGACCAACGCCCTGGTCGGCGAGAAGGTCGCGATCACCTCGTCGAAGCCGCAGACGACGCGTCGGGCGATCCGCGGTGTCGTGCACCGGCCCGACGGGCAGGTCATCATCGTGGACACCCCGGGCGTGCACCGTCCGCGGACCCTGCTCGGCGAGCGGCTGAACGACCTCGTGCAGTCGACCCTCGGCGACGTCGACGTCATCGGCTTCTGCGTGCCGGCCGACGAGCCGATCGGTCCCGGCGACCGGTTCATCAACGACTCGCTCGACCAGTACCCGCGCGCCAGGAAGGTCGCGATCGTCACGAAGATCGACCGCACCCCCAAGGACCGGGTCGGCGAGCAGCTCCTCGCGGTGTCGCAGCTGCGGGAGTGGGACACGATCATCCCGACGTCGGGGACGAAGGGCCTGCAGCTCGAGGTGCTGCTCGCCGAGATCACGAAGCTGCTGCCCGAGTCGCCGCAGCTGTACGACGCTTCCACCGTCACCGAGGAGACCGACGAGGACCGCATCGCCGAGCTCATCCGCGAGGCAGCGCTCGAGGGCGTCCGCGACGAACTGCCGCACTCCCTCGCCGTGGTGGTCGAGGACGTCGTGGAGCCCGACGAGGAGGACGACCCCGACGGGCCGCTGCGCATCTTCGCCAACCTGTTCGTCGAGCGGGACAGCCAGAAGGCGATCGTCATCGGGCGGGGTGGCGAGCGGCTCCGGGACGTCGGATCGCGGGCCCGTGCCGAGATCGAGTCGCTGCTCGGCGGCCGTCATGTCTACCTGAACATCCGGGTCAAGGTCGCCAAGGAGTGGCAGCGCGACCCGAAGCAGCTCGGGCGGCTCGGCTTCTGACGCGCGTCATCCCCGGGACGGACGCGCGACGGGTTCCGGGGTCGTACCGTGGAGTGGTGTTCCGCCCCATGCTGCGATCGCAGGTCGTCACCGACGTCGTCACGGCGGCGGCGCTGGGCCTGCTGGTGGTCGTGGTCGCCGCGCGCGGACTCGACGGGCCCCTCTGGTGGCTCGCCGTCCTCGGCTTCGCGACGGCCCTGGCGTTCCGACGGCTGTCGCCGGGCCTCGCACTCGGCATCGCCTGGGTCGTGGCCGTCTTCCAGATGGCCACCGGTCAGGTGCCGACCGTGGCGGACGCCTTCATCGCGCCGATCATGTACACGACCAGCGCCTACGGGTCCGGTCGGGTCCGCGCGGCCGGCCTGGTCTCTGCGATCGGCGGATCGGTCGTCGCCGCGCTCTACATGGGGGTGTCGGACTACCGGCAACGCGTCGGCATCGCCACCGCCAGCACGCCGCTGCAGGAGTCCGCCCAACTGACGGCGTCGTTCTTCGCGATCGTGCTCCTGGTCCTGCTGCTGCCCTGGCTCGCCGGTCTGGTCGTCCGGACCCGCCGCTCCGCGAGCCTGAGCCGCGAGGCCCAGCTCGTCGCCGAACGCGACGCGGCGCGGGCCGACCGCGCGGTGGCCGTGGAGCAGGAGCGGGTCCGGATCGCCCGGGACATGCACGACATCGTCGCCCACTCGCTCGCGGTCGTCATCGCGCAGGCGGACGGCGCGCGGTACGCCCTGAAGGCCGACCCGGCGATCGCGGACCAGGCGCTCGGCACGATCTCCTCGACCGCACGCGCAGCACTGGGCGACGTCCGGGAGCTGCTCGGTGCGCTCCGGCACGAGCAGGGCACGACCCCCACGCCCGAGGTCGACGACATCGAGACGCTCGTCGACGACATGCGCGACGTCGGGCTGGACGTGCGCGTCGAGCGCGAGGGCGATCCGGGCGGGCTGCCGACCACGACGCAGCTCGCGGTCTACCGCATCGTGCAGGAGAGCCTGACGAACGCGTGGAAGCACGGCGAGCCCGGCACCCCGGTGCACGCCTCGCTCGTGTACCGGCCGGACACGGTCGAGATCGCCGTCGTGAACCGCTGCGCGGACGACGGCTCGCCGGGGCCCGGCACGGGGCACGGGCTCATCGGCATGCGCGAACGCGTGGCGATGACCGGCGGCACCATGACCGCGGGACCGCGCGGCGACGACTTCAGCGTGGCGGTCCGCATGCCCGCCGTGCCGGCGAGCGGGCAGATGCCCCGCGGCCGCACCACCCACACCGAGCAGGAGCGCACCGCCCGATGACCACCACGCCGACCACCTCCGCCCCGATCCGGGTCGCGCTCGTCGACGACCAGGCCCTGTTCCGCACCGGCATCAGGATGCTCATCGACTCCCAGCCGGACCTGCGCTTCGTCGGTGAAGCCGGCAACGGTGCCGAGGGCGTCGACCTCGTCCGGCGCGTCGGGGTGGACGTCGTGCTCATGGACGTCCGGATGCCGGTGATGGACGGCATCACGGCGACCGAGCGCATCGTGGAACAGGGCGGTGACGCCGCCGCCAAGGTCCTCGTGCTGACCACGTTCGACTTCGACGAGGCCGCGGCGAAGGCGATCCGCGCGGGTGCGAGCGGGTTCGTGCTGAAGGACGCCGACCCCGAGTTCCTCCTCGCCGCCGTCCGCACGGTGCACGCCGGGACCGCCGTCTTCGCCGCGTCGGCCACGCGGGAGCTCCTCCGCCGGTACGACGACACCGCGGGGCGGGCCGTCCCGGTGCCGGCGGCCTTCGCGGAGCTGACGCCCCGGGAGCGCGAGATCTTCGACCTGGCGGCGCGCGGGTTCAGCAACAGCGAGATCGCCCAGCACGAGTACGTCAGCGAGGCGACCGTGAAGACCCACATCTCGCGGGTGCTCACGAAGCTCGACCTGCGCGACCGGGTGCGCCTGGTCGTCTTCGCGCACGAGCACGGTCTGGTGACGAAGGCCGACTGAGCCGACGTCATCCGACAGGATGAGCCCTCCACGGGGAACCGAGCCGAGCGGACCATCCACAGGAGCCGCGCGACCGACGCGGGACGTGCCTCCCGGCCGTCATCGTGGGTGCATGACCACGAAGCAGGCGCCGATCATCCGGCTCGACCACGTGTCCAAGCACCACGGCGACGCAGCGCGTCGCGTCACCGCGCTCGACGATGTCAGCGTCGACATCGGCGCGGGGGAGTTCACCGCCGTGATGGGACCGTCCGGCTCCGGCAAGTCGACCCTCATGCACGTCGCCGCCGGTCTCGACGCCGTGAGTGCCGGCAGCGTCGCCATCGACGGGGTGGAGATCACCGGGCTCGGGGACCGCGAGCTGACCGAGCTGCGTCGTCGGCGGATCGGCTTCGTCTTCCAGTCGTTCAACCTCGTGCCCACGCTCGACGTGCGCGAGAACATCCGGCTGCCGTTCCTGCTCGGCGGGAAGCGGCCGTCGCGCGTGGAGTCGGCGTGGATCGACCGGCTCGTCGACCAGCTCGGGCTCGGCGACCGCCTCACCCACCGGCCGCACCAGCTGTCGGGCGGGCAGCAGCAACGCGTCGCGATCGCCCGCGCCCTCGCCTCGCGCCCCGCCGTCGTCGTCGCGGACGAGCCCACGGGTGCCCTGGACTCCCGGACCGGCCGCGACGTGCTCGCGATCCTGCGCGGCGCCGTGCGGGAGTGGGGCCAGAGCGTCGTCATGGTGACCCACGACCCGACGGCCGCCGCGAACGCCGACCGCATCCTGTTCCTCGCCGACGGTCGGATCGTCGACGACCGGCCCGCGATGGACGCCGCCGACATCTCGGCGACGATGCTCGGGATGGAGGCGGCGGCGTGAACGGGCTGCGCGCCTTCGCACCGACGATCCTCGTCGCCGCGCTCGGCACCACCTTCGGCTCCGCGCTCGTCATCGCGCCGGGCATCGTGGCCGAGGCGCTCGCGACGTCCGGACTCGACGGCGTCGCCACGGTCCGGGCGATCCTCTCCGTGATCGGCTGGCTCTTCCTCGGCATCGCCCTCTACGTCGGCGCGATCGTCACGGCGAACACCTGCGCCACGCTCATCGCCGGGCAGACCCGGGTGATCGCGCTCCAGCGGCTCGTCGGCGCGACCGGTGCGGGTCTCCGGTCCCGCATCACCCGCACCGGGCTGCTGGTCGGCCTCCTCGGCGGCCTTCTCGGGACCGTCCTGGGCACCGGCCTCACGGCGCTCTTCGTCGCCGTGCTCCGGGGATCCGGGTTCCTGCCCGACACCCGCTACACGCTCGTGCCCTGGGAGCTCGCCCTGCCGCTCGTCGCCGTGGTCCTGGCGACCTGGGGTGCGTTCGCGTCCGGGTCGCGGCGGGTCCTCACCGTGACGCCGCTCCAGGCGCTGTCCGCGACGGTCGAGCCGAGCCACGACGACCTCCGAGCGGGGACCGGGCGACGGGTGTGGGCCGTGCTGCTCATCGTCGGCGGGGTCCTCCTGATGCTGCTCGGGCTGGTGGTCAGCCCGGTGTCGGTGCTGGCGGTGCTGCCCGCGGCACTCGGCGGCTTCGTCTCGTTCACCGGTGTCGCCGTCGGCGCGACGATCGTGATGCCGCCCGTCCTGGCGCTCATCGGTCGGATCGGGTCCCGTGACCCGGTCGTCCTGCTCGCCGGGCGGAACGCCCTGCGGGCACCGGCCCGGACCTCGCGGGCGACGATCGGGCTCGTCATCGGCGTGACGCTGCTCGTCACCTTCGCGGTGGCCTTCGGGATCATGCAGCACGTGCTCGAGACCGAGCTGCTGGCAACGACCGACGGCGCGGTGACGCCCGACCTGATCAGTGCGCAGCGAGACTTCTTCGTGCAGGTGAACGCCGTGGTGAGCGTGATCGTCGGCTTCTCCGCCGTGATCGCCGCGGTGGGCGTGGTGAACGCCCTGGCGCTCGGCGTGCTGCAGCGCCGGCGTGAGCTCGGGCTGCTCCGGGTCCTCGGGCTGACCGGCGCCCAGGTCCGCCGGATGATCGTGACCGAGGCCGTGCAGATGGTCGTCGCGGCCGTCGTCACCGGGCTCGTGCTCGGGACGGTCTACGGCTGGGTCGGCGGCCAGACGCTCCTCGGGTCGCTCGGCTCGGTCGTGACCCCGGTGCTGCCGCCGTCGACGGTCGTCGTCGTGGTGGTCGGGGCGCTCGTGCTCGCCGTCGTCGCGACGGTGGCCCCCGTGCGGCGCGCGATGCGGGTGTCCCCGACGGCGGCGCTCGCGGTCGACTGAGCGGGCTCGGACCGGGAGGGGCGCCGGCGTCACGTGCTCGCCGACGCTGGTGTACCAGTGCTACGGTGGCCCTGATGTACTCGGCGCTCCTCCTCCTTCGCTGCCGCGACGAGGCCTGACACACGGCCCACCTCGTCGCGGAGTCCGTCGTGGCCCCCACCAGCGCCGATGCCGGCGAGACGACGAAAGCGACGACCATGCAGAACACGCAGCGCCCCTCCGGGATGCCGATCCACAAGTACGTCCCCTTCCACGAGCAGATCCGCGTGGACCTGCCGGACCGCACCTGGCCGACGAAGCGCATCGACCGTGCACCGCGGTGGTGCGCGGTCGACCTGCGCGACGGCAACCAGGCACTCATCGACCCGATGGACTCCGAGCGCAAGCGCGCCATGTTCGACCTGCTCGTGCGGATGGGCTACAAGGAGATCGAGGTCGGGTTCCCGAGCGCCTCGCAGACCGACTTCGACTTCGTCCGCTCGCTCATCGACGAGGGCGCGATCCCGGACGACGTCACCATCCAGGTGCTGACCCAGGCGCGCGAGCACCTCATCGACCGCACGTACGAGGCGATCGACGGGGCGAAGCAGGCCATCGTGCACCTGTACAACTCGACGTCCATCGTCCAGCGCGAGGTCGTCTTCCGGACGGACGAGCAGGGCGTCGTCGACATCGCGGTCGCCGGAGCGCGCATGTGCAAGGCGGCCGAGGCCCGGCTGCAGCACGACACGACGGTGTTCTACGAGTACTCGCCCGAGTCGTACACGGGCACCGAGCTCGAGGTCGCGGCGCGCATCTGCAACGCGGTGCTCGAGGTCTTCGAGCCCACCCCCGAGCGCCAGGTGATCATCAACCTGCCCGCCACGGTCGAGATGGCGACGCCGAACGTCTACGCCGACTCGATCGAGTGGATGTCGCGGAACCTCGACCACCGTGAGGACGTCATCCTGTCCCTGCACCCGCACAACGACCGCGGCACCGCGGTCGCAGCCGCCGAGCTGGGGTACATGGCGGGTGCCGACCGCATCGAGGGCTGCCTGTTCGGCAACGGTGAGCGCACCGGCAACGTCGACCTGGTCGCCCTCGGCATGAACCTGTTCACGCAGGGCATCGACCCGCAGATCGACTTCTCGGACATCGACCAGGTCAAGCGCACGGTCGAGTACTGCAACCAGCTGCCGGTGCCCGAGCGCCAGCCGTGGGCGGGCGACCTCGTCTACACGGCGTTCAGCGGGTCGCACCAGGACGCCATCAACAAGGGCTTCGACGCGATGCGGGCGAAGGCCGAGGCCGCGGGCACCTCGATCGACGAGATCGCGTGGGCCGTGCCGTACCTGCCGGTCGACCCGAAGGACATCGGCCGCTCGTACGAGGCGGTCATCCGGGTCAACTCGCAGTCCGGCAAGGGCGGCGTCGCCTACCTGCTCAAGACCGACCACGCCATCGACCTGCCGCGGAAGCTCCAGATCGAGTTCTCCGGGGTGGTCCAGCAGCGCACGGACACCGAGGGCGGGGAGTTCTCGTCCGAGCGGATCTGGGACCTGTTCCGCGACGAGTACCTGCCCGCGGACGACGAATCCGACAAGTGGGGCCGCTACGAGATCACGAAGACGGCCACGTCGAGCGACTTCGACGGCACGACGAAGCTCGCGGTCGCGCTGCGGGTCGACGACGGTTCGGTGGACGCCGACGCCGTCGGGACGGGGCCGATCGACGCGTTCCTGTCGGTCATGCGCGACCAGGGCGTCGACGTCACGCTGTACGACTACTCGGAGCACACGATGAGCGCCTCGGGCGACGCGAAGGCCGCATCGTACGTCGAGCTCGACGTGGACGGCACGCGCCTGTGGGGCGTCGGCATCGACGCCGACATCGCGACGGCGTCGCTCAAGGCGATCGTGTCCGCGGTGAACCGCGCGGTGCGCGCCGGTGCCGCGACCGGTGCGCCGGAGCTGGTCACGGCGTAGTCCGCACCACGGACGGGAGGCGCGGTCCGGGTCCGACCCGCACCGCGCCTCCCGACCGTGCGCCCGGCCCCCTCGGCCAGCCCGCCCGCCGACCAGCCGGCCGTCGCCCCGAGCGGGCCTCGTCCGGCACGCTCGGCGTCACCCCGGCGGCGTGTCCTGCCCGCTCGGTGCACAGGACGGTGCAGAGGACGGGGCGGGCAGCGACGCGGCGCTGGCGCGGGCCCGAGCTGTCGGCGGCGCGGGGGATACTGGGGACATGCCGCTGTACCGGGACGAGTGTGTCGTGCTGCGCACCCACAAGCTCGGTGAGGCGGACCGCATCGTGACGATGCTCTCCCGGCAACACGGCAAGATCCGCGCCGTCGCGAAGGGGGTGCGGCGGACGGCGTCGAAGTTCGGGTCGCGCCTCGAGCCGTTCATGGTCGTCGACGCCCAGTTCTACGAGGGCCGGTCGCTCGACATCGTCACCCAGGCCGAGAGCCTCGGGTCGTACGGCGCGCAGATCGTCACGGACTACGGCGCCTACACGGCCGCGAGTGCCATGGTCGAGACCGCCGACCGGCTGAGCGAGGCGGACGCCGGGCTCCAGCAGTACCTGCTGCTCGTCGGCGCGCTCCGGTCGCTGTCGCGCCGGGAGCACGTGGTGAGCGCCACCCTCGACTCCTACCTGCTGCGGGCGATGAGCATCGCCGGGTGGGCGCCCTCGTTCGGCGACTGCGCGGTGACGGGCGAGCCCGGACCGCACACGGCGTTCGTCGTGCAGCTCGGCGGGGTCGTCGCCGACCGGGCGGCACCGCCCGGCACCCCGCGCCTCGACACCGGCACGCTCGGGCTGCTCGGTGCCCTGCTCGCCGGCGACTGGGCGACCGTCGACGCCTCGGACGAGCGCACCCGCTCCCGGGCGTCCGGCGTGGTGGCGGCCTACGCCCAGTGGCACCTGGAACGATCGCTCCGGTCGCTGCCGCACGTCGACCGCAGCGAGCACCCGGCGCCGGTCGCACCCGCACCGGGCGGGGTGCCGGCAGCGGTCGCCGCCACCCCGGCGCCCGCCGTGCCCGTCCCGTCCGACATCGAAGGAAGCCCTGCATGAGCCCACGCCGGTCCGCCGCCGCCGAACCGTTCCTGCCCGTCGACTGGACGGGGGAGCAGCCGCCCGCGATCCCGGCGCAGTTCGTCCCGCAGCACGTCGCCATCGTGATGGACGGCAACGGCCGGTGGGCGAACCAACGCGGGCTCACGCGCGTCGAGGGGCACAAGGCCGGCGAGGCGTCCCTCCTCGACGTCGTGGCCGGGGCGATCCAGATCGGCGTCCGGCACGTGTCGGCCTACGCCTTCTCGACCGAGAACTGGAAGCGCTCGCCCGAGGAGGTCCGCTTCCTCATGGGGTTCAACCGTGACGTGATCCGCCGCCGTCGCGACCAGCTGCACGAGTGGGGCGTGCGCGTGCGCTGGGCCGGTCGCCGGCCCCGGCTGTGGCGGTCGGTGATCGACGAGCTGCAGACGGCGGAGCGGATGACAGCGGCCAACGACGTGTGCACCCTGACGATGTGCGTCAACTACGGCGGCCGGAACGAGATCGTCGACGCCGTGCGCGGGATGGCCGAGGACGTCGCTGCCGGACGCATGCAGCCGAGCCAGGTGACGGAGAAGGCCCTGGCGAAGCGGCTCTACGTGCCGGAGCTGCCCGACGTCGACCTGTTCCTCCGGAGCTCCGGGGAGCAGCGGACGTCGAACTTCATGCTGTGGCAGTCGGCGTACGCCGAGATGGTGTTCCTCGACCGGCTCTGGCCGGACTTCCGGCGCACCGACCTGTGGGGAGCGATCGAGGAGTACGCGAGCCGCGACCGTCGCTACGGCGGGGCCGTGGACGCGCCCACCGCCTGAGGCTGGGTGCGGGGCGGAGCTGCCACGCGCCTCCCGGCCGAACGTGCCCGCCGCTGCCCGCCGCTGTCCGCCTGCGTGCTCAGCCCAGCAGGTGCGCCGCGCCGCGGACGGCGTCGAGCGCCGCGCGGACGCTCGGCACCCGGCCGGCGCCACGTGCGACGACGACCTCGACCCGGCGGGCGAGCTCGTCGCCGACCGGGGTCGCGTGGACGCCGGGCGGCACGACCGTCGTGGTCAGCGCGAGCCGGGGGAGGAGCGCGACGCCGAGGCCGGCCGCGACGAGGCCGACGACCGCCGCGGCGTTGTCGGTCTCGAGGACGATGTCCGGGGTGAACCCCGAGGCGGCACACGACGCGAGCAGGTGCCCTCGGCAGCGCGGGCACCCGCCGATCCACCGCGCGTCGCGGAAGGCCGACAGGTCGGCGACGGCTCCGCTGACCACGGTGGGCGTCACGAGGGCGAGCGGGTCGCGCCCGATGCCCTCGGTGGTGAGCGTCGGGTCCGCACCGGGGTCGTCCTGCAGGGCGTGCGAGAACGTCAGCGCGACGTCGACCTCGCCGCGGCGGACCAGTTCGATCGCCTCGGGCGGTTCGGCCTCGACGTACGAGGTCGCGACCCCGGGACTCGACGCCGCCATCGCGGCGAGCACGGGCGGGACGAGGGTCGAGGACGCGCTCGGGAACCCGGCGAAGCGCACCCGACCACGGGCGAGCCCGCCGACGGCGTCCAGGTCCTCCCGGGCGGCAGCCAGGGCGGCCTCGACGTGCAGCGCGTGGTCGGCGAGCACGCGCCCGGACTCGGTGAGGGTCGCGCCACGACCGCCCCGCAGGACCAGGTCGTGCCCGAGCCGCTGCTCGGCCCGGACGAGGAGCTGGCTGACGGCGGGCTGGCTGTAGCCGAGCGTCGCGGCGGCACGACTGATGGACCCCGCGTCGCGCACGGCGAGCAGGACCCGGAGCAGCTGCGGGTCGATCGTCTCCACAACACGATGTTATGGGCCCGCGAAGGAACCTGCCCTGGTGTGATGCCGACCGGTCGCCGAGCCTGGAGGGCATGGACTCCTTCGTCGACGGCTCGGGCTACCTCGCGGCGTGCACTGCCGGACTCCCCACGCACGGCACGCTGGCCGCACAGCGCGCGGACCTCGACGCGTGGGCACGTGCCGGAACCTCGCCGACGACGTACGGCGCCCTGGTCGAGGAGGGCCGCGCGCTCTTCGCCGACGTCGTGGGCGTCGCTCCGGCCCGGGTCGCCACCGGGTCGCAGACGTCGGCGATGGTCGCGGTCGTCGCCGCGTCGCTGCCGGACGGCGCCGAGGTCGTCGTCCCCGACGGCGACTTCAGCTCGGTCGTGTTCCCCTTCCTCGCACAGGCGCACCGCGGGGTGACGGTGCGGAGCGTCCCGCTCGAGCGCCTCGCCGACGCCGTCCGCACGGGGACCGCGCTGGTGGCGTGGTCGGCGGTGCAGTCCGCGACCGGGGTGGTCACCGGCCCGGCGCCGGTGCTCGCCGCGGCGGGGTCGGTCGGCGCCCTGACGGTGTGCGACCTCACCCAGGCGGCGGGTGTGCTGCCGGTGTCGGCCGCACCGTTCGAC
Source organism: Curtobacterium citri (assembly GCF_030362955.1). Classification (NCBI taxonomy): domain Bacteria; kingdom Bacillati; phylum Actinomycetota; class Actinomycetes; order Micrococcales; family Microbacteriaceae; genus Curtobacterium; species Curtobacterium citri. The sequence goes on along the minus strand of NZ_JAUCML010000004.1, from coordinate 143,593 downwards.
GTCACCGTCACGCACGCCTACAAGTGGCTCTGTGCTCCGCGCGGGGTGGCCTTCGCGACGTTCTCGGACCGGGCGCTCGCGGAGCTCCGCCCCGTGCAGGCCGGCTGGTACGCCGGCGAGGACGTCTGGTCGTCCTGCTACGGCCCGGACATGCGGCTGGCCGCCGACGCACGGCGCTTCGACGTCTCCCCGGCGTGGCCGGCATGGCCCGGTGCGGTCGCCGCCCTGCGGCACCTCGCGTCCGTGGACCGCGCCGCGGCCTGGAGGCACGCCACCGGTCTCGCCGACCGGCTCGCCGACGCGCTCTGCACGGTCCGGAGCGGGCAGGCGATCACGACCTTCCCGGACCCGGACGGTACGGCGCTCGCCGCGCTCGGCGCCGCGGGCGTGACCGCGAGCGGGCGGGCCGGCCGCCTGCGGCTCGCCTTCCACCTGTGGAACGACGAGGACGACGTCACGCGCGTCGCGGACGTGCTGCGGGCGGTGGGCGGCTTCAGACCTGTGGAGTGAGCCACGTGTCCACGGGTGCCGCGCCTCCCGACCGGCGGCCGCCGTGAGGCCGGTACGCTTGCCCGGTACCGTTCCCGCACCGGGCACCCAGTCCGGCGACCACAGGAGTCCCTCTTGGCACCGTCCTCCCGTCTCGACAGCGTCATCGCCCTGGCCAAGGGCCGCGGCTTCGTCTTCCAGTCGGGGGAGATCTACGGCGGATCGCGCTCGGCGTGGGACTACGGGCCCCTCGGTGTGGAGCTCAAGGAGAACATCAAGCGCCAGTGGTGGCAGCGGTTCGTCCGCGGCCGCGGCGACATGGTCGGCCTCGACTCCGCCGTCATCCTGCCCCGCAAGGTGTGGGAGGCCTCCGGGCACGTCGCGACCTTCACCGACCCGCTCGTCGAGTGCCTGCACTGCCACCACCGGTTCCGCGAGGACCACCTCATCGAGGCGTTCGAGGCGAAGAAGGGCCGTGCGCCCGAGGGCGGCATGGCCGAGATCGCCTGCTCGAACTGCGGCACCCGCGGCGAGTGGACCGAGCCCCGGGAGTTCTCCGGCATGCTCAAGACCTACCTCGGCCCGGTCGAGTCGGAGGAGGGGCTGAACTTCCTCCGCCCCGAGACGGCGCAGGGCATCTTCGTCGACTTCGCGCAGGTCGTCACCACCAGCCGCATGAAGCCGCCGTTCGGCATCGGCCAGGTCGGCAAGGCGTTCCGCAACGAGATCACGCCCGGCAACTTCATCTTCCGCACGCGCGAGTTCGAGCAGATGGAGATCGAGTACTTCGTGCCGCCGGCGTCGGTGGGGGAGCACTACGAGCAGTGGATCGCCGACTCGGTCGCGTTCTTCACCGACCTCGGCATCGACCCGGAGAACCTCCGCCGCTTCGACGTGCCGGACGGCGAGCGGGCGCACTACTCCGACGCGACCGCCGACATCGAGTACCGCTTCGGCTTCCAGGGCTCGGAGTGGGGCGAGCTCATGGGCGTCGCGAACCGCACCGACTTCGACCTGAACAACCACATCGAGGCGTCCGGCAAGGACCTCCGGTTCTTCGACCAGGCCGCGAACGAGAAGTACGTGCCGTACGTCATCGAGCCGTCGTTCGGGCTCACGCGTGCGCTGATGGCCTTCCTGCTCGACGCCTACCACGAGGACGAGGCCCCGAACGCGAAGGGCGGCGTCGACAAGCGCACGGTCCTCCGGCTCGACCCCCGTCTGTCACCGGTCAAGGCCGCGGTCCTGCCGCTGTCCCGCAACGAGCAGCTCTCGCCGGTGGCCCGCGGGCTCGCCGACGACCTGCGCCGGTACTGGAACGTCGACTTCGACGACGCCGGTGCGATCGGCCGTCGCTACCGTCGCCACGACGAGATCGGCACGCCGTTCTGCATCACGGTGGACTTCGACACGCTCGAGGACAAGGCCGTGACCGTGCGGGAGCGCGACACGATGTCGCAGGAGCGCGTCTCGCTCGACCAGCTGCAGGGCTACCTGGCGCAGCGGCTGCTCGGCGCGTAGGGCCTCGGCCCCGCGCCCGCCCGCCCGCGCCTGCGCGGAGGCGCGATGGCGCGATCTGCCGATGCACAACCGGAAACACTCCGAACCACGGAAACGCCTGGTTCGGGGTGCTTCTGGTCGTGCGGGGTGCACGCGGGCGCCCCAGTGGGCGCGGCGGGCAGTGCGCGTCGCGCGTTGCCGGGTGTCGCGGGTCGGAGGAGTCGCGCATCGCAGGCCTCGCGATCCGGCGCGCCGGAATACCGCCGAGGGCGACGCGTTGCACCGGGCATGAACGACTCTGTCAAGGTCGATGTCTGGTCCGACATCGCGTGCCCCTGGTGCTACATCGGCAAGCGGAAGTTCGAGGCCGGCGTCGCCGCCTTCGCCGCGTCGCCCGAGGCGCAGCCGGTCGAGGTCGAGTACCACTCCTTCGAGCTGAGCCCGGACACCCCCGTCGACTTCGAGGGCACCGAGGCCGAGTTCCTCTCGCAGCACAAGGGGCTCCCCGTCGAGCAGGCCCAACAGATGATCGACCAGGTCGCCGGCATCGCGGCGTCGGTGGACCTGCACTACGACTACGACGCCCTCCGCCACACCAACACCGTGAAGGCGCACCAGGTGATCCACCTGGCCAAGCAGCACGGCAAGCAGCTCGAGATGGTCGAGCGGCTCTTCACCGCGTACTTCGAGCGCGGCGAGCACGTCGGGCAGGACGAGTCCCTGGCGTCGCTCGCCGAGGAGATCGGGCTGGACCGCGACGAGGTCCTCGCGACGCTCCGTGACGACACGCAGCTCGCCGCGGTCCGTGCCGACCAGGCGCAGGCGCAGGCGTTCGGCATCAACGGGGTCCCGTTCTTCGTCATCGACGGCAAGTACGGCGTCTCCGGGGCGCAGGACCCGGCGGCGTTCGAGCAGGTGCTCCGCCAGGTGGTCGCGCTGCGGGACAGCACGCCCGAGGATCTCGCCGAGCAGCGGCAGCGCGCCGCGGACGACGCGGCAGCGGACGCGGCGGTGACCCGGTGACGGACGTCCGCCTCGGCGGCCCGGCCGAGCCGCGCCTCCCGGCCGATGGTCTGGAGGCGCGCCCCGCCCTGCTCACGCTCGTCGCGCCCGGCGGGGCGCCGGTCTGCGAGGGCGACTCGTGCTCCGTGCCCGGCGCAGAGGGCGACTGGACCGAGGTCCCCGACTGACCCGGTGCTAGCGGACGGGTTCCTCGTCGGTGATGTCGGCGACGGTCGCGCCGTACGCGGCGACCAGTGCGTCGCCGTCGACGAAGGCGCTCGCGCCGTGCCGTCCGGCGCCGAGGGCGATCCGGCGGCCGAGCACCCGCTCGTCGGCGAACACGGGCAGGTCGCCGGTCGCACCGATGGGGGTGATCGTGCCGCGCTCGTAGCCGGAGGCCTCGAGGGCCGTCGCGGCGTCGGGCATCGACAGCTTGTTGACCCCGACGACCGTGCGGAGCTTCTTCCACGCGATGCTGCGGCCCCCGGGGACCAGTGCGAGCAGGAAGCCGCCGTCGTGCCGCTTGACGACGAGGGTCTTGACGACGTCGCCGGGTCCGATGCCGAGGAGCGCCGCGGCCTCGTCGAGCGAGCCCGCCGCGGGGCGTTCGACCACCTCGACCTGCAGGCCGCGGGCGGCGGCGTCGGCATCGAAGCGGGCGATCGCGGTGTCGGACATGTGGAGAACGCTACCGTCGCGCGTCGACGTGGGAGGATGGAACCGGTATGACGATCACGCAGACACTCCCGAAGCCACTGCGCATCGGCCCGATCGAGGTCGAGGCGCCGGTCGTGCTCGCCCCGATGGCGGGCATCACGAACATGGCCTACCGCCGGCTCTGCCGCGAGTACGGCGCCGGCCTTTACGTCTGCGAGATGATCACCTCGCGCGCGTTGGTCGAGCGCACCCCGGTGTCGATGCAGCTCATCCAGCACCACGAGTCGGAGACCCCGCGGTCGATCCAGCTCTACGGCGTCGAGCCGAACACCGTGGCCGAGGCGGCGACGATCCTCGTGGCCGAGGACCGCGCCGACCACATCGACCTGAACTTCGGGTGCCCGGTGCCCAAGGTCACGCGGAAGGGCGGCGGAGCTGCGCTGCCGTGGAAGACCGACCTCTTCAAGGACCTCGTCGAGAAGACCGTCAAGGCCGCCGGCGACGTCCCCGTGACGGTGAAGATGCGCAAGGGCATCGACGCCGACCACCTGACCTACCTCGACGCGGCGCGCATCGCCCGTGACGCCGGTGTCGCCGCGGTCTCGCTGCACGCCCGCACGGCGAACGAGCACTACTCCGGCCACGCGGACTGGTCGGCGATCGCGACGCTGAAGGAAGCGATCACCGACATCCCCGTGCTCGGCAACGGCGACATCTGGTCCGCCGCCGACGCCCTGCGCATGGTCGACGAGACCGGCTGCGACGGCGTCGTCGTCGGGCGCGGGTGCCTCGGCCGGCCCTGGCTGTTCGGCGACCTGGCGGCGGCGTTCTGTGGCGAGGACGTCCGTGCGATGCCGTCCCTCGGCGACGTCGCCACCGCCTTCCGCCGGCACACCGAACTGCTCGTCGAGTTCTTCGGGTCCGAGGAGCACGGCTGCCGCGACGCCCGGAAGCACGTCTCGTGGTACTTCAAGGGGTACCCGATCGGCGGCGACGTCCGGTCGGCCCTCTCGATGGCGTCGAGCCTGCAGGAGATCGACGACCTGCTCGGGCAGATCGACTGGTCGGCCCCGTACCCGGGCGCCGATGTCGAGGGCCCGCGCGGCCGTGCCGGGCACCCCAAGCGCACGGCGCTGCCGGACCGCTGGCTCGAGTCGCGCGACGTCGACGCCGAGTTCCGCAAGGTGCTCGCCGCCGCCGAGCTGCACCACAGCGGCGGATGAGCGCCACCGCCTCGTACGGGCCCGCCGACGCCGAGCGCTGGCTGCCCGAGACCCACGGCAACCGTCGGTCGGACTTCGCCCGTGACCGCGCGCGGCTGCTGCACTCGAGTGCCCTCCGCCGGCTCGCCGCGAAGACGCAGGTGCTCAGCCCGACCACCGGGCTCGACTTCGCCCGGAACCGCCTGACGCACTCGCTCGAGGTCGCGCAGGTCGGCCGGGAGCTCGCCGACTCGCTCGGGCTCGACCCCGACGTGGTGGACACCGCGTGCCTGGCGCACGACATCGGGCACCCGCCGTTCGGGCACAACGGCGAGACCGCCGTGAACGCCTGGGCCGCGGGCATCGGCGGGTTCGAGGGGAACGCGCAGACACTCCGACTGCTCACCCGGCTCGAGCCGAAGGTGTACGGGGACGGCCCCGACGACGACCGCCCCTACGGGCTCAACCTGACGCGTGCGTCGCTCGACGCGAGCTGCAAGTACCCGTGGCCGGCGGCGCAGGGCGTGGCCGAGGCCTCGTCCGGACGCACCAAGTTCGGGTTCTACGATGACGACCACGACGCCTTCGCGTGGCTCCGGGCCGGCGCTCCCCGCCGGCAGCGGTGCATCGAGGCGCAGGTGATGGACCTGTCCGACGACATCGCGTACTCGGTGCACGACTTCGAGGACGCCGTCGTCGCGGGGTTCATCGACGTGGCCGCACTCGGCGACCGGGTCGGCGAGAACGACATCGTGACGGCGATGCACGCCTGGGTCGGGTCCGACCTCAGCCGCGACGAACTGCTCGAGGCGTTCGACCGGCTGCGGTCGCTGCCGCTGTGGATGACGTCGTACGACGGGTCGCGGCGGGACATGGCGCGGCTCAAGAACCTCACCTCGCAGCTCATCGGGCGGTTCGCGCGGACGGCGACGGCGGCGACGCGCGAGTCCTACGCGTCCGGGTCCCTCGTGCGGTTCGCGGCATCGGTCGTCACCCCGCCGGAGATCATCGGGGAGATCGCCGTGCTCAAGGGCATCGTCGCGGCGTTCGTGATGACGCAGGGCAACCGGCAGCCGGTGTACGAGGACCAGCGTCGGATCCTCACCGAGCTGCTCGACGCCCTGGCCGCCACCGGGAGCGCGGACCTCGAGCCGGGGTTCGCGGCCGACTGGCGCGCGGCGTCCGACGACGCCGGGCGGCTGCGGGCCGTGGTCGACCAGGTCGCGAGCTTGACCGACCAGGGGGCCCTGGCGTGGCACAAGCGGCTCGTGGTGGGGGACCGCGAGCCGGTGCACGTCCCCGTCTGACCCACCCGCGCCCCGTCGGGGAGGCGCGCCGACGTGCCGGTCCGGCACCGCGCCTCCCGTCCGGCGTGCTCTCCACGGGCGGACGCGATCCGTCCGTCGGTGCCACTCGCACGAACTAGGATCATGGGGTGGCTGGCAGGATCGCGCGGAACGACATCGACGAGGTCCGCTCGCGTGTCAACATCGCCGACGTCGTCGGCGACCACGTCACGCTGAAGTCGGCGGGCGTCGGCTCCCTCAAGGGACTCTGCCCGTTCCACGACGAGCGCTCCCCGTCCTTCCACGTCCGGCCCCAGGTCGGGCGCTACCACTGCTTCGGCTGCGGCGAGGACGGCGACGTCTTCGAGTTCATCATCAAGATGGACCACACGACCTTCCAGGAAGCCGTCGAGCGGATGGCGGCGAAGATCGGGTTCACCCTCCACTACGAGGAGGGCGACGGCCCCCGCACCGACTACAACCAGCGCGCCCGGCTGATCGCGGCGAACGAGGCGGCGCTGGAGTTCTACCAGTCGCAGCTCACCACCGCCGCTGCCGAGCCCGCCCGTCGGTTCCTCGGGGAGCGCGGGTTCGACCCGGCGGCCGCGCAGCACTTCGGCGTCGGCTTCGCGCCGCAGTCGTACGACGCGACGCGGGAGCACCTGCGCAGCCGGGGCTTCTCGGTGGACGAGATCCTGGCCGCGGGGCTGGCCGGTCAGGGCGACCGCTCGCCGTACGACCGCTTCCGGGGACGACTGACGTGGCCGATCCGCGACGTCACCGGCGCGACGATCGGGTTCGGCGCGCGTCGGCTGCTCGAGGACGACAAGGGGCCGAAGTACCTCAACACCCCTGAGACGCCGATCTACCACAAGAGCCAGGTGCTGTACGGGCTCGACCTGGCACGGCGGGACATCTCGAAGCAGAAGCAGGTCGTCATCGTCGAGGGCTACACCGACGTGATGGCGTGCCACCTCGCCGGCGTGACCACCGCGGTCGCGACGTGCGGCACCTCGTTCGGGGTCGACCACATCAAGGTGCTGCGACCGATGCTCGGCGACGTCAGCGGGGCGGACCCGAACGCCAACGGCGAGGTCGTGTTCACCTTCGACCCGGACGAGGCCGGGCAGCGTGCGGCCTCGCGGGCCTTCGCGGAGGAGCAGCGCTTCGCGGCGCAGACGTACGTCGCGGTCGCGCCCGGCGGACTCGACCCGTGCGACCTCCGGCTGGCCCGGGGCGACGACGCCATCCGCCGCCTCGTGACCGCCAAGCGCCCGATGTTCGAGTTCATGATCCGCCGGAACCTCGACGGGCACGACCTCGAGACCGTGGAGGGCCGGGTGAACGCCCTGCGCGCCGCCGCACCGGTGCTCGCCGGCATCCGCGACCGCTCCCTCACACAGGGGTACGTGCGGGAGCTCGCCGGGTGGCTCGGCATGGACATGCCCGACGTCCGTCGTGCCGTCGACGCGGCACGGCAGCGAGCGGGCGCTGCGCGCCAGGACCGGACGGGAGGCCCGGTGCCGGTCGGTCAGGCCGGTCCCGGCGGCGAGCTGGTCGCCCCGCCCGAGGAGCCCGTGGCCGGGCTGCGCCTGCTGCCGAACGACCCGATCACCCGCATGGAACGCGACGCCGTGATGGCGATGGTGCAGCAGCCGACCTACGTCAGCGAGCCGCTCATCTGGCTCGCCGCCGGCGCGACCTTCTCGGCACCGATGCTCGCCGTCGTGCGCGACGCCGTCGTGGCGAACGTCCAGTCGATCGGCGCGGGGGACTGGCTCGACCGGCTGCTGCAGGACGTGCCGTCGCCGTTCCGCGGGCTCGTGCAGGAGCTCGCGCTCGCACCGATCCCCGCCCGGACCGACGAGGACCTCGCGCTCTACGCCCGGAGCATCGTCGTCGCACTCGTGGAGCGGGACCTGCTCGCCCGCAAGGCCTCGCTGCTCGGGCAGTTGCAGCGTGCGGACCCGCACGAGCAGGCCGACCGACGCGCCGAGATCCAGCGCCAGCTCGTCGACATCGACGCGCAGCGCATGCGGCTCCGCGCCGACGCGGAGGCGGCAGCGCAGGGCTGACCCGTCCTCGCCGGGTCGCGTACGGAGCGGACGGCGACGGCGGAGCCGGCGTCCCGCTCGCCGAGCGGGCAGGACTCGCCGCGTGCGTGACGCTGGGCGGGCGGAAGTCGTCGGCCGACGACACCGAGGGTGACGGATGGTGCCCGCTGAGTGTGCCGGTCGGGTGTGCCGGTCCGGCGGGCTGGGCGGGTTGGGCGGGCCGGGGGTGCGGGGCGGAGGTGGGGCGCGCCTCCCGGCCGTGGTGCTCGGCGGGCCGGTCGCGCGGGGCGGACTGCGCCACCGAGCGGGCAGGACATGCCGCGTGCGAGGCGCCGGTCGGGCAGGAGTCGTCGGTTTACGGCGTCGAGCGTGACGGATCTGGCTCGCTCGCCGAGCCGACCCCCACCGAACCCCGCCGTTGCAGCACGCAACAATGCTGCGCGACACGCCGGAGTACGGCGCGCGCATCATGCGTCAAGGAGCGGCTCCGCGCATTACAAGGGTGTAAACAAATGTCCCTCGAATCGTGGCATTCCGTGTCAGGGTGGTAGCAATGAGCGTTCTCGTCGGGCCTCACAGTCGAACCACCGCCCGCCGAGGACCCCTTGCGAACCATCACCGAGAGAGAGAGCGGACATGGCATCCGTGACCAAGTGGGGCAAGCGCGGCATCGCGCTCGGCGCCGGTGCAGCAGCGACGGCGCTGGTGCTGACCGGCTGCGCGAGCAGCAGCGTCTCCGACACCGAACTGAACGGCATGAGCATCGGCACGACGGACAAGATCACGTCCCTCGACCCGGCCGGCTCGTACGACAACGGCTCCTTCGCCGTGCAGAACCAGGTGTTCCCGTTCCTGATGAACACCCCCGTCGGCAGCCCCGACGTCGAGCCGGACATCGCCCAGAGCGCCGAGTTCACGAACCCCACGACCTACACGGTGAAGCTCAAGAGCGGGCTGAAGTTCGCCAACGGCAACGAGCTCACGTCGAGCGACGTCAAGTTCTCGTTCGACCGCGAGCTCAAGATCAACAACGAGAACGGCCCGCAGTCCCTGCTCGCCAACCTCAAGAGCATCGACACCCCGGACGACACGACCGTTGTGTTCAACCTCGACCATGCCGACCAGACCTGGCCGCAGGTGCTCTCCAGCCCCGCCGGTCCGATCGTGGACGAGCAGGTCTTCTCCGCTGACGAGCTGACGCCGGCGGCGGACATCGTCAAGGGCAAGGCGTTCGCCGGGCAGTACGAGATCACCTCGTACAAGGAGAACGACACCATCCAGTACAAGGCGAACCCGAACTACGACGGGCTCCTCGGCAAGGCGAAGTCCGACCAGGTCACCGCCAGCTACTACACCAAGGAGACCGACCTCAAGCTCGCCGTGCAGAAGGGCGACGTCGACGTGGCGTACCGCTCCCTGACGCCGACCGACATCGCCGACCTCCGCAAGGACGACAAGCTGACGGTCACCGACGGCCCCGGCGGCGAGATCCGCTACATGGTCTTCAACCTCGACACGCAGCCGTTCGGCGCGAAGCAGTCCGACGCCGACGAGGCCAAGGCCCTCGCGGTGCGCCAGGCCGTCGCCGACGTGGTCGACCGTGCGTCGATCGCCAAGGAGGTCTACAACGACACCTACTCGCCCCTCTACTCGATGGTGCCGGACGGCCTGACGGGTGCGGCCAAGCCGTTCGAGGAGCTCTACGGCGACGGCAACGGCGGCGCGGACGTCGACAAGGCGAAGGAGACCCTGTCGAAGGCGGGCGTCACCGGCAAGGTCCAGATCGACCTGCAGTACTCGCCGGACCACTACGGTTCGACCTCGGACGACGAGTACGCGGCGATCAAGACGCAGCTCGAGAACTCCGGCCTCTTCACCGTCAACCTGCAGTCCACCGTCTGGACGACGTACTCCCAGGAGCGCGTGAAGGACGCCTACCCGGTGTACCAGCTCGGGTGGTTCCCGGACTTCTCCGACGCCGACAACTACCTGTCGCCGTTCTTCTCGAAGGACAACTTCGTCCAGAACCACTACGACGACGCGGAGATCCAGAAGCTCATCTCCGAGGAGCAGCAGGAGTCGGACGCGTCGAAGCGCGCCGACCTCATCGAGCAGGCACAGCAGCGTGAGGCCACGCAGATCTCGACGCTGCCGCTCCTGCAGGGCAAGTCCGTCGCGGTGGCCGCGAAGGACGTCAAGGGCCTGACGCTCGACTCGTCCTACAAGTTCCGCTACGCAACCCTCTCCAAGTAACACCGGCGTCGGCCCACGGGGGCGTTCCCACGAGGAACGCCCCCGTGGCCGCGTCCCGAACGGCACCGAAAGGCATCCGTCCCCGTGACCCTCAGCACCCCCGAGGCGACACCGGAGCTGGCCACCGACCCCACCAAGCCCCAGGCACAGCGACGTGCCCGTGGGCAGGGCGGCGGACTCGGCCGGTACATCCTGGTCCGCTTCCTCCTCATCTTCCCGACGGTGTTCATCCTGGTGACACTCGTCTTCTTCCTGATGCGCGTCATCGGCAACCCGATCACGGCCTCGGTCGGTGGTCGGCTCACCCCGTCGCAGCTGCAGGAACGCCTGCACGCCGCCGGGTACGACCGCCCGGTGTTCGTGCAGTACCTCGAGTACCTCGGCAACATCGTCCGCGGTGACTTCGGCACGACGTCCACCGACAACCGGCCGATCACCGAGATCATCGTCACGTACGGCGGGGCGACCGCCGAGCTCGTGTTCTGGGCACTCATCGTGGCCCTCGTGCTCGGCATCCCGCTCGGGATGCTCGCGGCGTACGTCCGCGACAAGTGGCCGGACGTGCTCTTCCGCGCCCTCGCGATCCTCACCTACGCGACCCCGGTGTTCTTCGGTGGCCTGCTGCTCAAGCTCGTCTTCTCGGTGTGGCTCGGCTGGCTGCCGCTGGGCGACCGCGCCTCGACGCGGGTGTCGCTGATCCTCGACAACATCCCGGGCGCGACCGGCATCTACATCATCGACGCGCTCCGAACCGGCAACGCGCAGGTGATCGGCGACGTGCTGTCGCACGCCGTCCTGCCGGCACTGACCCTCGGTCTGCTCACCGCCGGGATCTTCCTCCGGCTCGTGCGCGCCAACATGATCGGCTCGCTCGGGTCCGAGTACGTCGACGCGGCTCGTTCGCGCGGCGTCCGGGAGGCGCGGCTCGTCCGCACGCACGCCTTCCGTCCGGCGCTGGTCCCGATCATCACCGTGATGGGGCTGCAGATCGCCATGCTGCTCGGCGGCTCGGTCCTCACCGAGACGACCTTCGGCTGGCGGGGGCTCGGCTTCGAGCTGAACCAGTACCTGTCGGCCCGCGACTTCGTCGCCGTGCAGGGCATCGTCGCGATGCTCGCGGTGATCGTCGCGGTGACGAACTTCGTCGTCGACGTCGTCGCGGCGCTCATCGACCCGAGAGTGAGGTTCTAGCGATGGCCGACACCTCGCTCGTCGACCGCCACGAGCCGCTCTGGAAGCGTCTCCCCGTGGTGGTCCAGCTCCGCAGGAGCACCGGCTGGCAGCGCGGCATGCTCGTCACCGGTGTGGTGATCTGCGCCCTGTACCTCGTCATCGCGATCGCCGCGCCGCTCATCGCCCCGTACGGCTTCGGCCAGCTGCAGGGCGCCGACGGCCAGAGCTTCCCCCGCACCGGCGCCCCGAGCGCCGAGCACCTCTGGGGCACCACGGTCGGCGGGTTCGACGTGTTCAGCCGTGTCGTGTTCGGCGCGCGGACCGCGGTCCTCGTCGTGATCGTCGCGGTGGTCGTCTCGATCAGCGTCGGCGTGGTCCTCGGCATGGTGTCCGGCTACATCGGCGGCTGGCTCGACCGCGTCCTCGTGGTCGTGGCGGACGCGATCTACGCGTTCCCGTCGCTGCTGCTCGCGATCGTCGTCTCGATCGTCATCTCCGGCGGCAACTCGAGCTACACCGGCGGCATCGTCGCAGCGGCGATCTCGATCACCGTCGTCTACGTGCCGCAGTACTTCCGGGTCGTCCGGGCCGAGGCGGTGCGCCTGAAGAACGAGGCGTTCGTCGAGTCGGCGCGGGTGATCGGCACGAACCCGTGGCGCATCATGACCCGGCACGTGCTCCGGAACTCCACGCGGTCGCTGCCGCTCATCCTCACGCTCAACGCGAGCGACGCGATCCTGACCCTGGCGGGCCTCGGCTTCCTGGGCTTCGGCATCGGACCGACCGCCGGCGCGGAGTGGGGCTACGACCTCAGCCGCGCCCTGTCCGACGTGGCGTCGGGCGTCTGGTGGACGGGTGTCTTCCCGGGCGTCGCGATCGTCGTGCTCGTGCTCGGCGTGACCTTCATCGGCGAGAGCCTCAACGACATCTCGGACCCGCGCCTCCGCGCTCGTCGTCGCCTGAAGCAGCTGGTGTCGACGAAGCAGCGGAGCACCGGCACGGAAGGAGCGGCGGCATGACCGACGCGACCCACGACCAGCAGGGCGGTCCCGTCGCCGTCGTCGACGACCTGACCGTCACCTTCGCGACCGACAACGGTGCCGTCGACGCGGTGAAGGGCGTCAGCCTCGACGTCCGCCCGGGCGAGGTCCTCGCCCTCGTCGGCGAATCGGGGTCCGGCAAGTCGGTCACGGCCCGCAGCATGCTGCGGCTCATGCCCGAGACCGCGACGCTCGGCGGTGCGGTGTACCTCGACGGCACCGACGTCGTGTCGGTCGGCGCCGCGAAGCTCCGCGAGCTCCGCGGGACCGCCGGCGCGATGGTCTTCCAGGAGCCGTCGACCGCCCTCAACCCGGTCTTCACGGTCGGGTGGCAGATCGCCGAGGGGCTCCGCGCCCACGGCGGCGTCGGCAAGAAGGAGGCGCGCGCGAAGGCGATCGACTACCTGCGCCGCGTCGGCATCCCGGACCCGGAGAAGCGGGTCGACCACTACCCGCACCAGTTCTCGGGCGGGCAGAAGCAGCGCGTCGTCATCGCGAGTGCGCTCGCCCTCGAGCCGAGCGTCATCATCGCCGACGAGCCGACCACGGCACTCGACGTCACCGTGCAGGCCGAGATCCTCGACCTGCTCCGGCGCTGCCGCGACGAGTTCGGCGCGGCGATCGTGATCATCACGCACAACATGGGCGTCGTCGCCGACCTCGCCGACCGTGTCGCGGTCATGTACCAGGGCGAGGTCGTCGAGGAGGCGCCCGTCGCGCAGCTGTTCGCGTCGCCGCAGGCGGACTACACGAAGCGCCTGCTCGCCGCCGTGCCCCGGCTCGAGGCGTCGACGGGCACCGCCCGCCGCGCCGCGATCGCGTCCGAGGTCGCGCCGCTCGTCAGCGCGAAGGGCCTCGAGATCGAGTACCCGGGCCGCCTGGGCGCGCCGGCCTTCCGGGCCGTGAAGGGCGTCGACCTCGACATCCGTCCCGGCGAGGTGCTCGGCCTGGTGGGGGAGTCCGGTTCCGGCAAGACCACGATCGGCCGGGCCATCGCGGGCCTGACCCGGATCACCGGCGGGTCGCTCGACGTCCTCGGAACCGAGATGCTCGGGTACCGCGAGCGGGACTTCAAGCGGCACCGTAAGGACATCGGCTTCGTGTTCCAGGACCCGGCGACCTCGTTCAACCCGCTCCTCACCATCGCCGAGTGCGTCGCCGAACCGCTCGTCGTGCACGGCGAGGTGCGGAACCCGCGTGCCGCCCGCAAGCGGGTCGGGGAACTGCTCGAGATGGTGCAGCTGCCGGCGTCCTACGGCGACCGGTACCCGCACGAGCTGTCCGGCGGGCAGCGGCAGCGCGCCTCGCTCGCGCGGTCGATCGCACTCCGGCCGAAGCTGCTCGTGGCGGACGAGCCGACGAGCGCGCTCGACGTGTCGGTGCAGGCGCGGGTGCTCGAGCTCTTCCTGGAACTCCAGCAGGACCTCGGGTTCGCGTCGCTGTTCATCAGCCACGACCTCGCCGTCGTCGGCGCCCTGTCCGACCGGATCGCGGTGCTCTACCGCGGCGACCTGGTCGAGACCGGCACGACGGCCGAGGTCCTCGGCGCCCCGCAGCACCCCTACACGCAGCGGCTCCTGGCGTCGCTGCCCGTGCCGGACCCGGCGGAACAGGCGGAGCGACGGCGTACGCTGGTCGAACTGGAGAACGCCGGGTCCTGACCCGACGTGACCGGACGGGAGGCGCGACCCGCGTCGTCGACGCGCGTCGCGCCTCCCGTCCGTCGCCTCCACCGCACCACACAGGACGTGTCCGCTGATCCCGGTCCGTCGCACACCGTCGCCAGGGGCGGCGCGGAAGGGGACCCATGATCGCGGTGAACGGCCCGGCGGTCGTCGCAGACGACGTGTCGATCGAGTACCGGGGCGTGCGCGGCTCGGCACCGATCCGGGCGGTGGACGGCGTCAGCCTCACCGTCCGGCAGGGCGAGATCCTGGCGCTCCTCGGCGAGTCCGGGTCCGGGAAGTCCACGTTCGCGGCCGCCGTCGCGGGGCAGCTCGGAGCCACCGGCGAGGGCGAGGGTGCGCACCGTCGCCAGGTCGTCGGCGGTGAGCTCACCGTGCTCGGGCAGAAGGTCCGCGGGCTCCGGCCGGCGTCACGCAAGGCGCAGCGCCTGACCGGCCGCATCGGGTACCTGCCGCAGGACGCCGCCGACCGGCTCAGCCCCGACCTGACCGTCGGCGAGGCCATCGCGGAGCCCATCTACGTGCGGGACCGCCGCTTCGACCGCAAGCAGGCCGGCCTCATGGTGGCGCGCCTGGTCGACGCCGTGCACCTGCCGCTCGGCGTCATGCGCCTCAATACGTGGGAGCTCTCGAGCGGACAGCGGCAGCGGGTCGCCCTGGCCCGTGCGCTCGTCCTCGAGCCCCAGCTCCTCGTCGCCGACGAACCGGCGCGCGGCGTCGACGTCCTCGTCCGCCAGTCCGTGCTCGAGGCGCTCGCGAACCTGCAGGTCGGGCGACAGTTCTCGGCGGTGGTGGTGTCGAGCGACCTCCGCGAGGCCCGTGCCCTCGCCGACCGCGTCGGCATCATGGCCGAGAGTCGCCTGGTCGGTCTCGGCACCTTCGACGAGGTCCTCGACAACCCCGTCGACCCCTACGTCAAGACCCTCGCCGCGACCGCCGCGCGACCGGTGAAGCGTCGGCCCGCCGCGCCGGCTGCACCGCGCCGCTCGTCCGCTCCGCGTCGACCGGTCGCCGCGGGCACCGGTCCCCGCTCCGACCGTCAGGAGAACGCATGAGCCCCACCGCCCCGTCCGGCACCCGCGGCCACCGTGCGGTCGTCACCGACGCCGGGGCACCGCTGCCGGTCGACCCGCCGACGGCCGGGCCGGTGGCGATCCTGCCGCGGTCGGCCGACCTGCACGTCGAGGCGGTCCGGTCGGCGGGCGGCACGGTGGGGGAGCTCGGAGACGACACACGCGGCATCGTGTGGCTCGACGCGCGCGACCCCGACGGGCTCGCGGCAGCACTGTCCCGCGCTCCCGGGGTCGGCTGGGTACAGCTGCCCTTCGCCGGCGTCGACGCCTTCGCGCACCTCATCGCGGAGCACGGTGACCGGGTGCTGTTCACCTCGGCGAAGGGCGCCTACGCGGAACCCGTCGCCGAGCACGCGCTCGCGCTGACGCTCGGGACCCTCCGGGTGCTGCAGCAGCGGGCCCGGGCGACGTCGTGGGCCACCGAGCCCGAGGGGGTCTCGCTCTACGGGCGGAACGTCGTCGTGGTCGGCGCGGGCGGCATCGCGCTCGAGTACATCCGACTGGTGGCGCCGTTCGAGGTGTCCGTCACGGTGGTGCGTCGGTCGTCGGACCCGGTGCCGGGCGCCGACCGCACGGTGACGACCGATGCGCTCGACGACGTTCTGCCGGACGCCGACGTCGTCGTGGTCGCCGCGGCGATGACCGCGGGGACGTCGAAGCTGTTCGGGGCGGAGCAGTTCCGCATCATGAAGTCCTCCGCACGGCTCGTGAACATCGCGCGCGGCGGCCTGGTCGACACCGACGCGCTCGTGACCGCGCTCCGCGAGGGGCAGATCGCCGCAGCGGGACTCGACGTGACCGACCCCGAGCCGCTGCCGGACGGGCACCCGCTCTGGAGCGAGCCCGGGGCGATCATCACGCCGCACCAGGCGGACACGCCGGACATGGTGGCGCCGCTCCTCGCCGAGCGGGTGCGGACGAACACCGGGGCGTTCCTGTCCGGGACGGGCGACGGCTTCGTCGGGGTGGTGGACCCGGCCGCCGGCTACTGACGGACCCCGTGCGGGCCGCGGAGGACACGGCGCGCCCGGGATGCGTGGTGGATGCACGGACCGGGCTCGGGGTGCTGCTATGCTGTTACCCGTTGTTCGCACGACATTCGCCAGCGGACAGTGATCCTCGATAGCTCAATTGGCAGAGCAGCCGGCTGTTAACCGGCAGGTTGTTGGTTCGAGTCCAACTCGGGGAGCAGGAGACGAGGCCCCCACCGATCACGGTGGGGGCCTCGGTCGTTGCGGCGGCGTCCGCGGAGCCGAGGCTCGGCTTCCGGCCTTCGCAGGTGGGACGCGGCCGGAAGCTGTTAGCGTTCACAGGTGATCACCGCCCGTCGAGCCCTCGCAGCGGGACTCGTCGTCCTCGGCGCCCTGGGCCTGAGCGCGTGCACGACGGGGCAGACCGAGCCCGAGGAGTCGCTCGACGGCACGACCCAGGCCGAGGTCTCGGCCTCCGGCAGCGCACCGATCGTCTTCGCGTTCGTCTGCTCGACCGATGCCGGTGAGGTGACGGAGACCTTCACGACGTACGCCGCGGCGTGGGAGGCGGAGCGGGCCGACTGCACCGCCAAGCCCATCACGGGGTCCTCGATGTCGGCGCAGCAGCAGGCTGCCGTCCGGGCCACCGACGACCACGTCGACCTGCGGGAGCTCGCGGCGACCTGCGCGGAGCGCGGTGTCGCGCCGTGGGACACGGCGGTCACCACGGACGAGCAGGCACACCTGGCGGCCGGGCTCCTCGAGTACTGCCCCGGACACCCGGAACACGACCACCTGCGCCGGGCGCTGGCGACCTACCGGGGCTGAGCCGCGCCTCCCGTCCGGCGGCTGCGCGCCGTCAGCCCTCGGGGTGGTCGCGCCCGGGGAGCCAGGACTTGCCGGGCGTGCCCCAGCTGCTCTTCCGGACCGCCTTGACCGCCTGCTTGGCGTACGGGTGCACGAGGCGGTCGGCGTAGAGGACACCGTCGAGGTGGTCGTACTCGTGCTGGAAGATGCGCGCGAGCCACCCGTGCGCCTCGACCTCGAACGGGGTGCCGTCGGCGTCGACCGCGCGGAGGAGGACGCCCTCGGCGCGGCGGAGCGGGAAGCGCTCCCCGGGGATCGAGAGGCAGCCCTCGGACTCGTCGTCCTCGTCGAGCTCCTCGACCGACTCGGGCACGAGGGGGCTCGTCCAGAGGACCGGGTTCACCGCGACGCCGCGGTGCAGGACCTCGTCGTCGTCGGTCCACGAGTACACGAAGAGCCGCTTGCCCACGCCGACCTGCGGCCCGGCCAGCCCCACGCCGGGCGCGAGGTCCATGGTCGCGAACATGTCGTCGACCAGCGCGCGCAGGTCGTCGTCGAACTCGGTGACCTCGGCGGCACGCTCGTGGAGGACGGGTTCACCGGTGATGCGGATGGGGAGGACGGGCATTCACCCAGGTTATCCGGGCAGCACCGGTAGCCTCGTCGCGTGACGACGGACCTGCCGATCCCGGAAGCGGTCAACCTGACCCCGTTCCAGGCCCTGATGATCCCGGTCGCGCTCGTCGGCGCCGTCTTCCTCTCCCTCGGTGCGCAGTACCAGAGCCGCGGGGTGCAGCGGGTGGAGGCGCGGCTCGGTCGCCAGTCGAAGGGGCTCTCGGTCCGGCACGTCGTCGGGCTGCTGACGAGCGGCTGGTGGGTGCTCGGCACCCTCATGCTCGGTCTCGCGGTCGTCCTGCAGCTCATCAGCATCACCAACGCGCCGCTCATCGTCGTGCAGCCCCTCGGTGCGGTGGCCCTCGTCATCACCACGTGGTTCTCGTCGCGGTCGACGGGCGTCCCCCTCGGGCAGCAGGCTCGCCGCGCGGTGTGGACCTGCATCGTCGGTGTCGGCATCTTCGTCGCCATCGCCGCGGTCGTCGGCCGCGAGAGCGCGATCAGCCGCCAGCAGCTCGTCACGATCCTGGTGGTCCTGGCGGTGGTCCTCGTCGTCGTCCTGGTCTCCTTCCGCTTCGCGGCGAAGCGTGCCAGCGCGCTGTACTACATCGTCGGCGCCGGTGTGCTCTACGGCTTCGTCGCCACGCTCGCCAAGGTCGTGCTCAACCGTTTCCTCAGCGGGACCTTCGACTGGCTGACCGCGATCGCGGTCGTCGGGGTGATCGGTGCCGCGGCCCTCGGCGGGTACTTCGTGCAGAACGCGTACTCGAGCGGCTCCGCGGACCTGGTCATCGCCGGGCTGACGGTGATCGACCCGATCGTCGCGGTCGGCATCGGCGTGATCGTGCTCGGCGAGGCTGCGGGCGCGCCGTGGATCGCCGTCCTCGGGTTCCTCGTCGCCGCGGTGATCGCCATCACGGGCGTCTTCCTGCTCGCCAAGCACCACCCGCAGACCCGGAGCTGAGCGGCGGCGGGATCCGCCGCGGGGCGGACGCGGCCTGCCGGCACGGTGCGGTACCGTCGAGGACCGACCAGCAACCGCCCACGAGAGGACGATGCCAGCCGTGTCAGAGGACGCCACCACCGCCACCGCCCACGCGACGGGTGCGACCGGCGGAACCCGACCGCTCCGCGTCCTCATCGCGGCGGACACCTTCCCGCCGGACGTGAACGGCGCCGCGACCTTCGCCGAGCAGCTGGCCGTCGGTCTCGCCGAACGCGGGCACGAGGTGCACGTCGTCGCCCCGTCGCCGACCCCGAACCACGGCAGCTTCGACGAGGAGCACCGCGGCGTCACGCTCACCGTGCACCGGCTGAAGTCGCACAAGTGGCCGTGGCACGCCTGGTTCCGCTTCGTGTGGCCGTGGACGATCCGCCCCCGGACCGCACCGATCCTCGACGCGGTGCAGCCTGACGTCGTCCACATCCAGTCGCACCTCCTCGTCGGTCGCGGCATCGTGCAGGAGGCGCACGCCCGGGGCATCCGGATCATCGGCACGAACCACTTCATGCCGGAGAACCTGCTCGACTACATGCCCTTCGGGCCGCGCACGCTGCCCGTCGCCCTGAAGATCGCCTGGCGGGACGCCGCGAAGACCTACCGGCTCGCCGACGCGGTCACCGCGCCGACGGTGCTCGCGGCCGACTACCTCCGCGACGCGATCGCCGGGCAGCAGGTCCTCGCGATCTCGTGCGGCATCGACGCCACCCGGTACACCGCGCGGAACGGGCGTCCGGCGGGCAACGACATCGTCTTCGTCGGCCGGGTCGCCCCGGAGAAGAACCTCGACGTCCTGATCCGGGCGCTGCCGCTGCTGCCGGCCGAGCTGCACGCGACGGTGACGATCGTCGGCGGCGGCGAGATGATCCCGAAGCTGACCGCCCTGGTGCGCGAGCTCGGGCTGGAGGACCGCGTGCGGTTCGCCGGGTTCGTCTCCGACGAGGAGAAGCGTCGGGCCCTGACGAACGGCACCGTATTCGCGATGCCGTCGACGGCCGAGCTGCAGAGCATCTCGTCGCTCGAGGCGATGGCGTCCGGGCTCCCCGTCGTCGCCGCGGACTCGATGGCACTGCCGCACCTGATCGACGGCAACGGGTACCTGTTCCGTCCGGGCGACGTGCACGACCTCGCCGCGAAGCTGACGCAGGTGCTGACCGCTCCGGACGAGGAGTACGAGGCGATGCGCGCGCGCAGCCTGACGATGATCGAGGCGCACGACATCAACCGCACGCTCGCGACGTTCGAGGCGCTGTATCGTGGGGAGCCGGTGGCCTGAGGGTCGCCGGCGAGGGGCGGTAGCCAAGCTGGTCAAGGCACTCGGCTCATAACCGAACGATCGCGGGTTCAAGTCCCGCCCGCCCTACGTGCACCTGCCCAGGAAACGGAACGCCCCGGCCGCGCAAGGCCCGGCCCCGGACGACCACAGCCCGACACCGAACGTGGTGTTCGAGACGACGTCCGCGGGCACCGGCGTGCGCGTCAACGCCTTCCGGATCGGCTTCATGGGCGCCCTCGGCGTGCTCATCGCCCTGGTCGCGGGCTCGATCGTGCACCAGCTCAGCACGGTGCTGGTCTACATCGGCGTCGCACTCTTCCTGTCGCTCGGCATCGACCCGCTCGTCTCGTTCCTCGAGCGCTTCATCCCGCGGTGGTCGGCGATCACGATCGTCGTCGTCGGCGTCCTGGCGGCGTTCGCGGGCGTGGTGTTCGCGGTGGTGCCGATCCTCATCCAGCAGGCGACGAACCTGATCCAGAACTTCCCCGAGATCGTGCAGGACATCTCGCGGCAGGACTGGGTGCAGGACCTGTCGCGACAGTTCGCCGGGTCGTTCGACATCAACCACTCCCTGGAGTCGCTGCAGTCCTTCGTCGAGGACCCGGGCAACCTGCTCAGCCTCGGCGGCGGCATCCTGGCGGTGGGCAGCGGCATCCTGTCCGGCCTGACCGGCGCCGTCATCGTCATCATCCTGATGCTGTACTTCCTGGCGTCGATGCGCGGCCTGAAGTCGATGACCTACCGCTTCGTCCCGGCGTCGCGCCGGCAGAACTTCGTCGACGTCAGCGAGCAGATCACCCAGGCCGTGGGCCGCTACGTCGTCGGGCAGATCAGCCAGGCGCTCATCAACGGCATCCTCAGCCTGGTCTTCCTGCTCGTCATCGGCGCGCCGTTGCCGGTGCTGCTGGCGACCTTCGCGTTCCTCGGCTCGCTCATCCCGCTCGTCGGCACGGTGGCCGCAGCGGCCGTGATCTCGCTGCTCTGCCTGTTCGCCTCGCCGGCGACGGCCCTGGCCGCAGCGATCTACTACCTCGTGTACATGCAGGTCGAGGCGTACGTCATCTCCCCGCGCATCATGTCGCGCGCCGTGCAGGTGCCCGGAGCCCTCGTGGTGATCGCGGCCGTCGCGGGCGGGACGATCGGCGGCGTGCTCGGCGCCCTCGTCGCGGTGCCGGCAGCCGCCTCGGCGATCATCATCGTGCAGAAGGTCATCTACCCCCGACAGGAGCAGGCGTGACCGAGACCCTCGGCGAGCACGTCGCCGCCCGGGACGCCTGGGCCCGCAGCGCTCGCGGACCCCTCGCGCTCGTCAACGCGCAGGCGGTCGACCGACCGCAGCCGGTGTGGCCGGTCGCCGGGACGTGGGCCCCGGCGGTCGGTGGCCTCGCCGTGACGGCCGCGATCGGCGACGGCGTCGTCGTCGACGGGGACCCGGTGGACGGGACGGTCCTCGTCGCCGGTGACACCGCGGTGGTGCCGTCGACGGTCGTGTTCCGCGACGGCCTCGCCGGGACGGTGCACGGCACCACCCTCCGGGTCTGGGATCCCGCCTCCGACGCAGTCGCCCGCTTCGCCCGCATCGACCGCTTCGCGGCCCGGCCGGGCGGCTGGGTCACGCGCGGGCGGTACGAACCCTGGTCCGGCCGGGAGGCACCCGGTCACCTCACCGACGCCGCCGGCGACCCGCTGCCGGTCGCGGGTACGATCGAGACCACCATCGACGGGACGACGGTGCGCATGACGGCGGTCCGGTCTGCGCCGTTCCACGGCCGACGCCGGCTGCAGCTCATCGTGCAGGACACGACGAGCACGCTGCCCGAGGACGACGCCGGGAGCTCGTACTCGATGGGACGCTTCCTGTACCTCGACGACCCCGAGCAGCCCGATCGGTCTGCGCAGTACGACCGGTCCGCGCAGCCCGATCGGTCTGAGCAGCCCGATCGGCCCGGCGGTTCCGGTCCGTTCGACGTGACGCTCGACTGGGAGCGCCTGGTCCTGCCGCCCTGCGCCTTCTCGTACCAGTACGCCTGCCCCGTCCCGCCCGAGGAGAACCGCCTGCCGGTGGCACTCACCGCGGGGGAGCGGCACCCCGTCGACGCGTCCGGCGCCGTCCTGCACTGACCGGTCCCGCACTGAGCCGGATCCGCTCGTTGCCCGGGTGTGGCGCTCCCAGCCCGGACGCTGCATAATGGGCGTGTCCGCGAGGACATCACAATCAGATACCGAAGTTCCGTACCGGGACTCCGCACCACAGGTCGATGGGGAAGTCGCACCTGACGAAGCGGAGGAATCGTGAACGGAACGACGACAGGAGTGCTCTACGTGCACTCCTCACCACGCGCGCTCTGCCCGCACGTCGAATGGGCGGCCGGTCGCGCGATGAGCCGTGCCGTGAACTTCTCGTGGCTCGACCAGCCAGCGCTCGACGGTTCCCGTCGGACCGAGTTCACCTGGACGGGGCAGGTCGGCACCGGTGCGGCGATCGCCTCTGCCCTGCGCGGGTGGGAGCACCTCCGGTACGAGGTGACCGAGGAACCCACCGAGGGATCCGACGGTGGTCGCTGGATGCACACGCCGGACCTCGGCGTGTTCTTCGCGCAGACGGACGTGTCCGGCAACATGGTCGTGCCCGAGGACCGGGTCCGCTACGCGATGGAGGTCGCGGGCAGCAACGCCCTCGAGCTGCACCGTGAGCTCCGGCTCGCGCTCGGCCAGGCGTGGGACGACGAGCTCGAGCCGTTCCGCCACGCGGCCGAGGGCAACCCCGTCGTCTGGCTCCACCGCGTCGGCTGACGCGCCGTCTGCCGACCACGGGCCGGCCGCGAGACTCGGTCTGCGCGACACTCCTCGGGCGCAGCAGCACGAGCGGTGTCGCACACGGCGAGACTCGGGCGTCCCCTCCAGCGCCCGAGCCGGCCACGCGACGACCGAGGCCCGCCCTGCGGACGCAGGACGGGCCTCCCGGCCGTCGCGGACGGACCGCTGACGTGCTCAGGCCGTGCGGAACGCCACCACGGCGTTGTGGCCGCCGAAGCCGAACGAGTTGCTCACGGCGAGCAGGTCGCCCGCGGGCAGTTCGCGCGGCGCGGTCGCGACGTCCATGACGATCTCCGGGTCCTGCTGG
The DNA here is from genome assembly GCF_030362955.1 of Curtobacterium citri. Lineage (NCBI taxonomy): Bacteria > Bacillati > Actinomycetota > Actinomycetes > Micrococcales > Microbacteriaceae > Curtobacterium > Curtobacterium citri. The sequence goes on along the minus strand of NZ_JAUCML010000004.1, from coordinate 120,386 downwards.
GTGAGGTTGATCGTCGGCGGGGCGACGCGCTCGTGCAGGGCGAGGACGGTGAACACGGCCTCGATCGCGCCGGCGCCACCGAGCAGGTGCCCGGTCGACGCCTTCGTGGCGGACACGACGATGTCGTCGAGGTGGTCGCCGAAGACCCGGCGCATCGCGTGGTACTCCGCGACGTCACCGACCGGGGTCGACGTGGCGTGCGCGTTGACGTGGATGACGTCCTCGCGGGCGGCACCGGCGTGCTCGAGGGCCGTGATGACCGCACGGGCGGCGGCGCTGCCCTCCGGGTCCGGCGCGGTGATGTGGAACGCGTCCGAGGTGATGCCGGACCCGGCGACCTCGGCGTAGATCTTCGCGCCGCGCGCCTCGGCGTGCTCCTTCGACTCGAGGATGAGCGCCGCGGCGCCGTCGCCGAGGACGAAGCCGTCACGCGTCACGTCGTACGGACGCGAGGCGGTCTCGGGGGAGTCGTTGCGACGCGAGAGCGCCTGCATGGACGCGAACGCGGCGAGGGGCAGCGGGTGCAGCGCGGCCTCCGCGCCACCGGCGATGACGATGTCCGCCTCGCCGTTCGCGACGTGGCGGTAGGCCTCGGCCAGCGACTCGGTGGACGAGGCGCAGGCGGAGAGGTACGTGCGGGCACCGCCACGGGCGCCGAACTCCATCTCGATGGCGGCGGCGGGGCCGTTCGCCATGAGCATCGGGACCGTCATCGGCAGGACGCGGCGCGGGCCCTTCTCGCGGAGGGTGTCCCAGGCGTCGAGCAGCGTGTTGACGCCGCCGATGCCGGTCGCCCAGTCGACGATGAGGCGCTCGGGGACGACGGTCTCGGGGTCGATGCCCGCGTCGGCCCACGCCTCACGCGCGGCGACGAGCGAGAGCTGCGACGAGGGGTCGAGACGCTTCGACTCGGGGCGCGTCAGCTGGTCGGTGAGGAAGCGGCGCGCCTGGCCGGCGAACTCGACGGGGATCTCGAGGTCGGCGTAGCGCTCGTCCTCGATGCGGGTGATGCCGGACTTCCCGGCGAGCAGCGCCTCCCACGTCTCCGGGGCGGTCGCGGCGAGGGGTGTGATCGCACCGATCCCGGTGACGACGACGGTCTTGTTGGTCATGGAACGACGTGTTCTTTCGTGTGGACTGGCCGGGCGCCGGTGGACGCCCGTCCGTTCGGTCGAGCGCGGGTCAGCGCGCGACCGCTGGGGTGAACGAGACGAGCGCCGCGGACCGCGGGGTGTCCGCGGCCGCGGCGCTCAGGAAGCTCGCGTCAGGCCTGGGCCTTGGTGATGTAGTCGACGGCGTCGCCCACGGTCTTGAGGTTCTTGACCTCTTCGTCCGGGATCTTCACGTCGAACTTCTCCTCGGCGTTCACGACGATGGTCATCATCGAGATGGAGTCGATGTCGAGGTCGTCGGTGAACGACTTGTCGGCGGCGACGGTGTCGGTCGCGATGCCGGTCTCGTCGTTGATCAGCTCGGCCAGGCCGGCGAGGACTTCTTCGTTGGACAGGGCCATGGGTGTTCTCCTTGAGGGGGGTGTCGTTTGACCGTGGACCAGCCTAGGGCACGGGCACCGCCCGCGCCCGGAAGGCGCGGGGGACTAGGGGAGGACGACGACCTGCGCGCCGAACACGAGACCGGCGCCGAAGCCGATCTGCAGCGCGAGGCCGCCGGACAGCTCCGGGTGCTCCTCGAGCAGCCGGTGCGTGGCGAGCGGGATGCTCGCGGCGGACGTGTTGCCCGTCGTGGTGATGTCGCGGGCGATCGTCACCGTGTCGGGGAGACCGAGCTGCTTGGCGAACTCGTCGATGATGCGGATGTTCGCCTGGTGCGGCACGAAGGCGGCGAGGTCCTCCGGACGGATGCCCGCGGTCTCCAGCGCCTCCCGGGCGACCTTCACCATCTCCCACACCGCCCAGCGGAAGACCGTCTGCCCGGCCTGACGCATGGTGGGGCGCGGGGCGCCGGCCGCCCACTCGTTGTAGGTCGCGGTCATGCCGATCGCGTCCCACTTCGAGCCGTCCGAGCCCCAGATCGTCGGGGCGATGCCCGGGAAGTCGCTCGGGCCGACCACCGCGGCACCCGCACCGTCGCCGAGCAGGAACGAGATCGACCGGTCGGTCGGGTCGACGACGTCGCTCAGCTTCTCGGCGCCGACGACCAGCACGTGGTCGGCGAGCCCGGACTTGATGAACGAGTCGGCCTGGGCGATGCCGTAGGCGTAGCCGGCGCACGCGGCGCTGACGTCGTACGCGGCGGCAGGCGTCGCGCCGATCCGCTCGGCCAGGAGCGAGGCCATCGACGGGGTCGCGACGGTGTGGGTCACGGTGCTGACGAGGACGACGCCGATCTGGTCGGGCGTGATGCCGGCCTTCTCGATCGCCTCGCGCGCGGCGGCCTCGGCGAGGTCGACGGCCTCGACGTCGGCGCCGGCGCGCTTGCGCGTGACGATGCCGGTCCGCTGCCGGATCCACTCGTCGGACGAGTCGATCGGCCCGACGAGGTCGTCGTTCGGCACGACGTTCTCGCCGCGGGCGGCGCCGAACGCCAGGATGCGGGTGAACTCGTGGCCGCGACGCTGCTGGAGCATCGGCCGGGAGGCGCGGCTCGTCGCCGCCCCGTCGGCTGCGGTGGTCGGGGTGGTGCTGTCGGTCATGCGGGTGCGTCTGCTTCCTGGCCTGCGGTCTCGCCGTCGCGCTGCAGCAGCTCGATCGCTGCGGGCAGGTCGTCGGGGGTCTTGATGGCGACGGAGGGCGTCCCGCGCAGGCCGCGCTTGGCGAGGCCGACGAGGGCGCCGGCCGGCGCGAGCTCGATGATGCCGGTGACGCCGGCGGCCGCGAACGACTCCATCACGGCGTCCCAGTGCACGGGGTTGGCGATCTGACGGACCATGAGGTCGACGAAGCGGCGGCCGTCCTCCACGCGGGAGCCGTCGGCGTTGGTCCAGATCGGCAGCGTGGGGTCCTGCACAGTGGCGGCGGCGGCGACGGGGGCGACCCGGTCGACCGCGGGCGCCATGAAGCGCGTGTGGAAGGCGCCGGCGACCGCGAGCGGGATCACCCGCGCCTTCGCGGGCGGCTCGGCGGCGAGGGCGGCGATGCCGTCGGCGGGGCCGGCGACGACGGTCTGCCCGCCGCCGTTGTGGTTCGCCGGCACGAGGCCGTGCTGCGCGAGGGCCTCGGCGACCGCGTCGGGGTCCCCACCGAGGACGGCGGCCATCGAGGTCGGCTCGAGCGCCGCGGCGTCGGCCATCGCGCGGCCGCGGGCGGCGACGAGCGACACGGCGTCGGTGGGCTCGAGGACGCCGGCGACGCCAGCGGCCGTGAACTCGCCGACCGAGTGGCCGGCGACACCGCCGACGAGGGCGCGGCGACCGTCGGCGAGCAGGGCGTCCGCGGTCACGAGGCCGGCGGCGACGATGAGCGGCTGCGCGAGCGCCGTGTCCTTGATGGTGTCGGCGTCCGACTCGGTGCCGTGGTGCGCGAGGTCGACGCCGATCGCCTCGGACCACGCTCCGACGCGGTCACGGACGGCGGAGTCCTCGAGCCAGGGGGCGAGGAAGCCGGGGGTCTGGGAGCCCTGTCCGGGCGCGACGACGACGATCACCGGTCAATCCTTCCCGTCGACACGCTCCGCACCCGTGTGGACATCCCACACAGATGCGGCGGAGTCGTTGTGCGATCCCCACCGGCGCGGATCGGCGGGGGCGGCGCGGACGGCGCGATCAGCGGCGGTTGGGCAGGCGCCGGCGTCCGGCGCTCGACTCCGACATCGCGCCGAGGATGAGCGCCGACTGCACGATCAGGGCGTCCCGTGCGTGCGTGGCGTCCCACCCGATCACGTCGGCGACCCGGCGCAGGCGGTAGCGGACCGTGTTCGGGTGCACGAAGAGCTCCCGCGCGGTCGCCTCGAGGGACCGCCCGGTGTCGAGGTAGCACCAGAGCGTCTGGAGGAGCTCCGTCGACTGGTCCTTGAGCGGCACGTAGATGCGCTGCACGAGGGCCGACCGGGCGAGCGGGTCACCGGCCAGTGCGCGTTCCGGCAGCAGGTCGTCGGCCAGCGCCGGACGGGGGGCACCGCGCCAGGCCCGCGCCACGGCGAACCCGGCGAGGGCGCCCTTCGCGCTGGTGGAGGCGTCGACGACCCCGGGGACCTCGTTGCCGAGCACCAGGTGGCCCTCGCCGAAGGACGGTTCGAGGGCCTGCGCGATCGCGGTGAACGAGACGGGTTCCTCGCCCTCGGGCACGTCGTCACGCGGCGTCGCGCGCCCGATGACGACCACGAGGCGGGAGCCCTGCACGCCGACGAGCACGTCGGCGTCCATGTGCCGTGCGGTCCGTCGGATCTGGTCGACCTCGAGCTGCCGCGGGGCGTTCCCCACGAGCACCGCGACCTCGCCGTGGCCGTGCCAGCCGAGCGCGGCGATGCGGGAGGGCAACTCGTCGTCGTACTCGCCCGACAGGATCGAGTCGACCACGAGCGCCTCGAGCCGCGCGTCCCACAGCCCGCGTGCCTCGGCGGCGCGGGCGTAGACGTCGGCCGCGGCGAAGGCGATGTCCCGCGAGTACTTGAGGATCGCCTCCTGCAGCATCTCGTCGTCCTTGGCGCGTTCCTCCACCACGGTCACGACGACCCGGATGAGCTGCAGCGTCTGCTGCAGGCTCACCGAGCGCAGGAGCTCGCGGGGTGCCGAGCCGAAGACGTCGGCGGCCGCGATCCACGGGGTGGAGGCGCTGCCCTCGAGCCACGAGATGAACGAGGTGATGCCCGCCTGGGCGACGAGCCCGACGGCGGAGCGACGCCCCGGCGGCATCTCGCTGTACCAGGGCAGGGTGTCCTCGAGCCGCTTGATGGTGGCGGTCGAGAGTTCGCCCGACACCTGCCGGAGCCAGGAGAGCGCGCGTTCGCGGTCGTTCTCCCGGCCCACGGCAGGGTCGGTGCGGGGTGTGGTCACGCGCAGATCAGCTCTCGCCGCCCGCGCTGCCGGTGGTGCCGGCGTTGACGTCGTGCAGGCGGTACTTGTCGATCGCCTGCTGGACGACGGCGTGGTCGACCTTGCCCTGCTTCGCGAGCTGCTGCAGCGTCCGCACGACGACCGAGGGGCCGTCGATGTGGAAGAAGCGGCGGGCCGCCGGGCGGGTGTCCGAGAAGCCGAAGCCGTCGGCGCCGAGCGTTGCGTAGTCGGTCGGCACGAACGGGCGGATCTGCTCCTGCACGGCGTGCATGAAGTCGCTCACCGCCACGACCGGGCCCTCGGTCCCGAGCAGGCGCTCGGTGACGTACGGGGTGCGCGGCTGCTCGTTGGGCTCGAGGAACGCCTGCTGCTCCGCGTCGAGACCGTCGCGGTACAGCTCACCCCAGCTCGTGACGCTCCAGACGTCGGCGGACACGCCCCAGTCCTCGGCGAGGAGCTGCTGCGCCTCGAGGATCCACGGCACCGCGACACCGGACGCGAGCAGCTGGGCCTTCGGGCCGTCGTGTTCGCTCGGCTGGAGCAGGTACATGCCCTTGACGATGCCCTCGACGTCGACGCCCTCGGGCTCGGCCGGCTGCACGAGCGGCTCGTTGTAGACCGTGAGGTAGTACATGACGTTCGGGTCGCTGTGCGCCGGCGAGCCGTCCTCGTTCGTGCCGTACATGCGGTCGAGGCCGGACTTGACGATGTGCCCGATCTCGTAGCCGTAGGCCGGGTCGTACGCCACGACCGCCGGGTTCGTCGCCGCGAGGAGCGGCGAGTGGCCGTCGGCGTGCTGCAGGCCCTCGCCGGTCAGCGTGGTGCGGCCGGCCGTGGCGCCGATCATGAAGCCACGAGCCATCTGGTCGCCCGCCGCCCAGATGGCGTCGCCGGTGCGCTGGAAGCCGAACATCGAGTAGAAGACGTAGACCGGGATGAGCGGCTCGCCCTGCGTCGAGTACGAGGTGCCGATGGCGGTGAACGCCGCGAGGGCGCCCGCCTCGTTGATGCCGACGTGGACGATCTGGCCCTGCGGGCTCTCCTTGTACGCCAGGAGGAGCTCGCGGTCGACCGACGTGTAGTGCTGGCCGTTCGGGTTGTAGATCTTCGCGGTCGGGAAGTACGCGTCCATGCCGAACGTGCGCGCCTCGTCCGGGATGATCGGCACCACGCGGTCGCCGAAGTCCGGCGAGCGGAGCAGGTCCTTCAGCAGGCGGGCGAACGCCATCGTCGTGGCGACCTCCTGCTTGCCGGAGCCCTTCTTGACGACCTGGTACTTGGACTCGTCCGGCAGCGTGAACTGCGTGTACTTCGTCCGGCGTTCCGGCACGTACCCGCCGAGCGCGCGGCGGCGCTCGTGCATGTACTGGATCGCCTCGTCGTCGTTGCCCGGGTGGTAGTACGGCGGCGTGTAGGGGTTCTCGTCGAGCTGGGCGTCGGAGACCGGGATGCGCATCTCGTCGCGGAACTGCTTGAGGTTGTCGAGCGTGAGCTTCTTCATCTGGTGGGTCGCGTTGCGGCCCTCGAAGCTCGGACCGAGGCCGTAGCCCTTGACCGTCTTCGCGAGGATGACGGTCGGCTGGCCCTTGTGCTCGGTCGCGGCCTTGAACGCCGCGTAGACCTTGCGGTAGTCGTGGCCACCGCGCTTGAGGTTCCAGATCTGGTCGTCCGAGTAGCCCTCGACGAGCTGGAGCGCCTTCGGATCGCGCCCGAAGAAGTTCTCGCGGACGTAGGCGCCGTTCTCGGCCTTGTACGTCTGGTAGTCGCCGTCCGGCGTGGCGTTCATCAGGTTGAGGAGCGCGCCGTCGGTGTCGCGGGCGAGCAGGTCGTCCCACTCGCGGCCCCAGACGACCTTGATGACGTTCCAGCCCGCGCCGCGGAAGAACGCCTCGAGCTCCTGGATGATCTTGCCGTTGCCGCGGACCGGGCCGTCGAGGCGCTGGAGGTTGCAGTTGATGACGAAGTTCAGGTTGTCGAGCCCGTCGTTCGCCGCGACCTGCAGCTGCCCGCGCGACTCGACCTCGTCCATCTCGCCGTCGCCGAGGAACGCCCAGACCTGCTGGTCGCCGGCGTCCTTGATCCCGCGGTTCGTCAGGTACTTGGCCTGCTGCGCCTGGTAGATCGCGTTGATCGGGCCGATGCCCATCGACACGGTCGGGAACTGCCAGAAGTGCGGCATCAGGCGCGGGTGCGGGTACGACGACAGCCCGCCGCCGGCATGCGACTGCTCCTGGCGGAAGCCGTCGAGCTGGTCCTCGCTGAGGCGTCCCTCCATGTAGGCGCGGGCGTACATGCCGGGGGAGGCGTGGCCCTGGAAGAACACCTGGTCGCCACCGGACGGGTGGTCCTGCGCGCGGAAGAAGTGGTTGTAGCCGACCTCGTACATCGCGGCGCTCGACGCGTAGGTCGAGATGTGGCCGCCGACCGAGACACCGGGGCGCTGGGCGCGGTGCACCGTGATCGCGGCGTTCCAGCGGATCCACCGGCGGTAGCGGCGCTCGAGTTCCTCGTCACCGGGGAACTCCGGCTCGTCCTCGGGCGCGATCGTGTTGACGTAGTCGGTCGTCGGGACCATCGGCACGCCGAGGTGCAGCTCGTTCGAGCGCTTCAGCAGGCTCTGCATGATCTCGCGCGCCCGCTGGTGGCCGTGCGTCGCGACGAGTCCGTCGAGCGACTCACGCCACTCTGCGGTCTCCTCCGGGTCCTGGTCGGTCCCTGCGGTGCTGCGCGGGTCCTGGTCGTTCACCGTCACCCTTGACCTCGTTCGTTCTCGTGGTGGTGGACATGGGGGCCACCGGTGGTCGGGTCACGACCGGTTGGGGCCCACACCACCTTAGGCCCCACGACCGACCCGCTGGCTGATGGTGCCGTGCGCCGGTGGTACTTGCGTTCGGGTGGCAGCGGCGTACGATGGCCGATCGTGCACGCGTGACCCGCGGGTGTGCACGTGACACGGGCACCTCCCACGCCCGAGGAAGAAGCAACGCACCGATGGCACTGGAGATCGGCTCCCTCGCGCCGGACTTCGAACTCCCGAACCAGTTCGGTGAGCACGTCCGCCTCAGCGACTTCCGCGGCGTCCGCCCGGTCGCCCTCGTCTTCTTCCCGCTCGCGTTCTCGTCGGGGTGCACGAACGAGCTCTGCACCCTGCAGGACAACATCGCGATGTTCCAGGACCAGCGCGTGGAGCTCATCGGCATCTCGGTCGACTCCAAGGCGACGCTGCGGTCCTTCGCCGACACCCACGGGTACGACTTCGAGCTGCTCGCCGACTTCTGGCCGCACGGCGCGGTGTCGAAGGAGTACGGCGTGTTCCTCGACAAGAAGGGCTTCGCCACCCGCGCGACCTTCGTGATCGACGTGCAGGGCCGCATCAAGGCCTCGATCATCACCGAGCCCGGCCTGCAGCGCGACGTGGCCGAGTACCGCGAGGCGCTCGACCGCCTCGCGGCGTGCACCGCGCCCGTCCCGGTCGGCTGACGGGCCCCTCCACGCCGCCGCCGGCTCCGAAGGAGCGGTGGGCGCAGCCGCGCCCGCGAGCACGGACGGGAGGCCCGGTGGACGGTACCGACACCGCACCCGTCCGGCAGACCGTCGCCACCCGTGCGTACGCACCCTGGCCGGTGACGGACGATGCCGGCAGGTGGTCGCTGACCGTGACCACGGTCGCGACGGCCGTCGGCCGGGTCGTCGTGCACCACCGCGCCGGGCCGGACCCCGTCCTCCTGCTGCACGGCGTCGCCGGCTCGTGGACCACGTGGACGCCGTTCCTCGCCGCCACCGACGGCCTCGGCGCCCGCGGGCTCGTGCTCGTCGACCTGCCGGGCTGGGGCTCGTCCCCGGCGCCCGGCACGCCGTTCACCGTCGACGACGGCGCACGTGTGCTGGTCGCCGTGCTCGACGCGCTCGGGCTCCCGAGCGTCGACGTCGTCGGCCACTCGATGGGTGCCTTCGTCGGCCTGCACCTGGCCGTCGTCGCCCCGCGGCGCGTCCGGTCCCTGGGGCTCGTCTCGGGCACCACCACCGCGACCGCCCGTGCGTCGCGGCACCCGTGGCGCGCGCTCCGGACGCTCCCGGCGTTCACGCTGCTGCGCGCCGGGCTGCTCGTGACCGGCAGCGCGGCACACGGCCTGCTCCGGGGCATCGCACGCACCGGCCTGCTGCCGCTCGTGGCGGCGCCGGTGTTCGCGCACGTGCGGCGACTCGACCGGAGCGTGCTCGCCGCCTTCGTCGACGAGTTCCGCCCCGCGCTGTTCACCGCCGCCGCCCGGGCCGCCGCCGGCTACGACGTCGACCGCTGGCGGAGCGTCCGGTGTCCCGTCGCGGCCGTCCTGGGGCGCGACGACGTGTTCGCCCGGACGTCCGACCTCGACGACCTGCGACGGCTGCTGCCCGGCGTGCGCAGCGCGGTGCTCGACGACTGCGGGCACTTCGCCCACGTCGAGCGACCCGTGGCCGTCGCCGCGTTCCTCACGGCGACGGCCGACTGAGCGCCGGCGACGCTGCGCCTGGAGCCAACGCCCAGGGCACCCGCGACGCTCAGCCCACCGGCACCCGTGTGGGGAAGGTCGCGGCCACCCGCGAGCGCACCTCGGACACGACGGCACGGCGCATCGCGGGGGAGAACAGCGCGTGGTCACCGTCCGGCACCTCGACGACGGAGACCCGCACGCCCCAGCGTCGGACGGCGCGGCGACCGCCGTAGCGCTCGAACCGCTCGATGTCCTCGGGGGCGGCGACGACGACCACGTCGGTGCCGTGCTCGACGATCGGGGCCAGGTGTCCGACGACACCGCCGAGCGAGCCCCGACGGGCGATCGCATCACGGACCCGGGCGGGCACGAGACGGTTGTACGGACCGCGGAGCGCCCGGCGCAGCGGGGAGGCGTCCGCCACCGCCTGCGCGGACTCCGCGTACGAGCCGGGCGCGGCGGGCGTGCGGCGGTAGTCGTTCGGGCTGATCTCCACGACGAGCCGCGGGTTGTCGTCGACCGCACGTCCGGCGATCCACGCCCCGGCGCACATGCCGACGATCGCGAGCCGTTCGGACGGGATCCGCAGCTCGGCGACGACCGTGTGCTGGTCGTCGACCCACTCCTGCGCGAACAGGAAGGTGTCCTCGTCCGCCCGGACCGCTGAGCTCTCGCCCGTGCCCCGACGGTCGACGCGCACCACGCGGGCACCGTCGCGGGCCAGGGTGCGCGCGAGGGCGACCTGGTAGTCCACGGCGCCGGTGCGGTGCTCGGCGGCACCGTTGTGCAGCAGCACCACGGGCGCGTCCTCGTCCTGCGCCGACGAGACGGTCTCGATGGCGAAGAGCCCGTTCGGGCCGATGCGGACCATCCGCTCGGAGACGCGCTCGTCGACGTCGAGGACCTCGACGAGCGCCGGCGGCACCGTCGGGGCGGCGGACACGGGCGCCCACTCGTCCAGGCGGGCGGCGATCCGGTCGACCGCGGCCTCCGGGATCCGGGCGTCGATGCTCGTGCCGTCGAGGAGCTCGGCGGTCCCGGGCACCTCGAGCACCTCGGCGGCGCCGAGCGCCCGCGGGGCCGCGGCACCGGGTCGGACGACGGCGACCGTGGGACCCGACCGCGGCGCGAATCCGAGCGCGCCGAGGACGGCGAGCTCGGCCGGTGGGAGGTCGATGCCGACCAGGGACTCGACGCCGTCGACCACGCGGTCCGCGCCGATGGTGATCGCGGCGAGCGCCCGCTGGCCGCGCAGCCACGCGCGGCCCGACGCCGGGGCGTCCCAGACGACGAGGGCGTCCTCGTCGTCGGCCGCCGCCGCGGCGACGAGCGCGGCCGACGCGAGCCCGACGAACGCCACGCGGTCGACGCCGGAGCGACGCAGGAGCGCCGCGGCGTGCCGTGCCGACCGGACCTGCGCGTCGGGCGCGTCGTCGTCGGCGGCGTCCCCACGTCCGGACGGGTCGTAGCGCACCGAGGCCACGCCACGGGCCTCCAGGCGGTCCGCCAGCAGGCGCAGCGTGCGGTAGGCGATCACGCCCTCCTGCCCGAGCGGCGGGCAGAGCACGACGCCGGCGCGCGCCGACCGCGGGAGCTGGACGGCGACGCGCAGCGCCGGTGCGCCGGACCAGCCGTGGTGGGTGCTCACAGCGCCAGCGCCGCACGGACGTCGGACGTCCAGCGGTCGGGGTCGGTGCCGTGCGCCGCGAAGAGTGCGATCGTGATCCGCTCGAGGCCGAAGGCGATGCAGGCGCTGTGGGCGACCGCGCCGTCCGCGGTGCGCAGTCCGAAGGAGGTGCCGAAGTGGTCCTCGTGCAGGTTCGCCGACGAGATCGCCGTCGCGTCGTGGTCCGGGCCGTACACGGGGGTGACGAACTCGAACTTGAGCGCCTGCTCGACCTGGTTGCGCGCGAGCATCTGGCCGACGCGACCGAAGAAGGGGTCGTTCGCGGGCACGACCTCGATCGCGAGCCCGAACGACTCGAGCAGGGCGCGCATGCCCGGGATCCGGCCGTCGCGGTGCGTCTTCGCCGACGCCGGGGTGCCGATGTGCACGAACTCGTGCATGTGGAACGCCTGCAGCCGCATCGGGTCGAGGGAGGGCTCGCGGCGGAAGGAGTCGCCGACGATGTCGAAGGTGCGACCCCCCTCGGGGACGGTGTCGCCGACCAGGCCGTACACGGGGTGGCAGACCGCCGGCGTGAGCATGAGGTCGGCGGGCTGCAGGAAGGTCTCCCAGCGCTCGCCGCGCTCCCGGGCCGCGAGCAGGGCGCGGTGGGTGCGGTCGTCACCGGTGAACCCGGAGATCGACGCGGCGAGGTCCGGGAAGGACGCGATGTAGTCGGTCCGCTCGAACGCGGCCAGGGGCTCGACGGGCGGGAAGCGCAGGACCTCGGCGTCGAGGTCGGCCTGGCTCCGGACGGCCGCGGCGTCGACCGCCGCGTACACGCGCTCGAAGACGCCGGTGCGGCCGTAGAGGCCGGGGGACCCGAGGTCGATGAGCACGCCGTCGGCGAGCAGGCGACCGCGGAGGTCGGCGCGCGCGGCGGCGAGGGCGGCGGCGCTGTCGCCCTCGGTGGTCGTGGTGGTGGGGTCGGTGATGGTCACAGGATCGCTCCGCTCGTGAGGGCCAGTACTGCGTCGTTCTGGAGGAGACGGTCGTTGCTCACCATGACGGCGGCACCGTGGGCGTCCCGGAGGTGACGGGCGACGCTCGCCGGGCCGCTGGCCGCGAAGCCCGCGATCCCGATGATCCGCATCGCCGTGGTCACGATGTCGACGACCTGCTCGGACGCGTTGATCTTCAGCGCGTTCGCCGCCAGGGCGTACGACGTGGACTCGAGCACCGACGGGTCGTCCGCGACCGCGTCGAACCGCTCGGCGGCGTGCCGGACGGCATCGCCGAACGTCTGCAGCTCGACGAGGAGCTCGGCGAGCCGGAGTGCGCCGGGCGGGGTCGTCCCCACCGCGGCGCGTGCCTGCCGGCGCACCGTCCTGCGCGCGCGGTCGGCGGCGTCGGCGGCGATGCCGAGCCACACCGACGCCCACAGCACGTGCGAGACCGGCAGGACGGTCTGCGCCGAGATGGTGGCGTAGTCGTCGCGGAGCACACGGTCCTCGTGGGTGTCGGCCTCGAGCACCCAGCCGTTGCTGCACGTGCCGCGGAGCCCGAGCGTGTCCCACGTGGACGTCTGCGTCAGCGTGGTCTCGGCGGGCAGGCAGATCACGAGCCGCTGGTCGGAGGGGGCCGCGTCGGGGTCGCGCCGGGCGGTGACGAACACGGCGTCCGCCTCGGTCGCGTACGAGATCACCGGCGCGTCCTTGCGCAGGTGGATCCGACCCGAGGACGACACCTCGACCGCGCAGGTGCTGCGGCGGGCGTCGCCGCCGATGCCCTTCTCCGTGGTGGAGGACGCCACGAGGGCACCGCCGCGGACGGCCTCGGTCATCTCGGAGACACCGAGCCCGACCCCGCCGTGCCGCCAGAGCGCCATGGCCTGGCCGTGGTGCATCGCGAACACCATGCCGGTGGCGGCGCAGGCGCGACCGAGGGTGGTGGCGATCGCGGAGAGCTCGGCGAGCGAGGCACCGGCACCGCCGAGGGCCACCGGCACCGCTGCGGCGAGGAGGCCGTGCTCCCGCATCGCGGCGATGGCCTCGCGCGGGGGACGAGCGTCGCGGTCGACCTCCTCGGCGAACCGGGCGGCGACCTCGGCGACCAGGGCGGCGGGCGCGGCGAAGCGGTCGGCGCTCGCCGTGGTGTCGGCGACGGTGGCGGGGCCGTGTCCGGATCCGGTCGCGTGTGCGGCTCCGGCTCCGGCTCCGGCTCGGGGGAGGGGTCGGGCGTCCGCCTCGTCGGTGGTGACCGGGGCGGTCACGCGGCGGCCTCGGCGGCAGCCGTGATGGACTCGATCGTGGCGAAGGTCGAGCGGTGCAGCGCGGACTCGGGGAACTCGACGTCGAGCTCGTCCTCGACCGCGAGCATCACGGTGACGGACGCGTGCGAGGTCAGGCCGAGGGCGTAGAGGTCGGCGATGGCTGCCACGGTGGACGCGTCGACGCTGAGGCGTCCGTGGGCGGCGAGGGCACGGCGGACCGCCTGCTCGGCGATCGGGGCGGCGAGTGCGACGGCGGTCGCTGCGGAGGTCGGTTCGTGGTGCATGTGGGCAACCATAAGGAGCGCGGCGGCCCGGAAAACCGCCGTGCGGGTGCGCGAACCCGCACGCGGGCCGCAAGAACCGTCGCGGCGGCGTTCAGCGCTCGGACATGGCCACGGCGGTGGCGATCGCCAGCCCCCGTTCGTGGGACAACGACACCGCGACGGGACCGCAACCGATCGCCGCGGCCAGCTCGGCGGCCCGTCCGGACAGCTCGACGAGCGGAGCGCCGGACACGTCGAGCACGACCGCGACGTCGGTCAGCGGCACCGCCTGGTCGCGCCCTGGACGCAGGAGCTTGAGCACGGCCTCCTTGCCGGCGAAGCGCGCGGCGAGCCGCTCGGGGTCGTCCCCGACGTCGGCGCGCTCCCGCGGGGTGAACACGCGGGACAGGTACCGCTCGCCGTGGGCGGCGACGGCCGCGACGACGTCGTCGACCGCCGCGAGGTCCGTGCCGGTCCGGATCGTCGTCATGCAGGCAGCGTACGGGGAGGCGGGGACGCCGTTCAGCGGTACTGAGTCCGTCAGCGGTACTGCGGCGGCCAGTCGAACGGGGCCGGCCGGTGCGCGACCTCGCCGACCGTCGTCACCGCGAGCACGACCTGCCGGCGGTCCGTCAGCTCGATCGACCGCGGGTTGCCGAGGTACCGGTGGCCGTCCACCCACACGGTCAGCTCGCCTCGCAGCCCACCGACGTGGCCGGCGCCGAGCGAGACGTCCCACTCGTCGAAGAACTGCCCGAGGGTGAACGTCTGCCGAGTGGGCGACTCGACGTGCAGGATGCCCGAGGTGTCGTGCGTGTGCAGCTCGGCGGCGAAGTGCTCGCGTGCCGAGTGGCCGACGTCACCGGGGACCGTGACCGGGGTCGCACCGTCGAGCACCGTCAGGTGGGTGTGCACGTGCTCCGCCAGCGGCTCGCCCCAGACGTTCCGCAGCCCCGCCGCCTCGGCCCGCGTCTCGAGGTCGGTGGGCGCCGGCCAGGGAGGCGCGGTGCGGGTCGTCCCCGTCGCGGGCGCCGTGCAGAGGGCGAGCAGGACGACCGCCACCGCCGCGACGAGCGTCACGACGACACCGCGTGGTGCCGTCGTGCGCGCGCTGCGCGGCGGTCGGGCGCTCACCACTTGTCGTGCACCGTGGCCCGGAACCACCGGTCGTAGAGCTCGTGCACGGTGGCGTCGAGCGCGCCGAGGTCGAGTGGGCTGCCGTCGAGCGCACCGCCGTCGACGAGGTCGGCGGCCGCGGCGTTCGATCGGGCCTGCTCCGGGTTGCGGGCGCCCGGGATCGCCGCGGTCACGCCGTCCTGCGCGACGATCCACGCGAGGGCTGCCTGCGGCACCGAGACCCCCTCGGGGAGCGCAGCCGCGAAGGCCTGTGCCGCCTGCACGCCGTCCTCGAAGTCGACGCCGCTGAAGGTCTCGCCCTGGTCGAAGGCCTCGCCGTGCCGGTTGTAGTTGCGGTGGTCGCCCTCGCTGAACGTGGTGTCGGTCGTGTACTTGCCGGAGAGCAGCCCCGATGCCAGCGGGACGCGCGCGAGGATGCCGACCCCCGCCTCCCGTGCGGCCGGCAGCACGCGGTCCAGCGGCTTGAGGCGGAAGGCGTTGAGGATGACCTGCACGCTCGCGACGTGCGGGCGGGCGATCGCGGTGAGCGCCTGGTCGGCGGTCTCGACGGAGACGCCGTAGGCGGCGACCGATCCGTCGGCGACGAGCGCGTCGAGCGCGTCGTACACGGCGTCGTCCTCGAAGACCGGCGTCGGCGGGCAGTGCAGCTGGACGAGGTCGAGCGTGTCCTGCTGCAGGTTCCGCCGGGACCGGTCCACCCACTCGCGGAAGTTCGCGGCGACGTAGTTCGACAGGACCTGGTCGGCTCGGCGGCCCATCTTCGTCGTGACCGTGAGCGGGACGTCCGGGTTCGCCTGCCGCCACGCCCCGATGAGCTGCTCGCTCCGGCCGTCGCCGTACACGTCGGCGGTGTCGAAGAGCGTGGTGCCGGCCTCGACGGCGGCGTCCATCACGGCGTTCGCGTCCTGCTCGCTGACGGGGCCCCAGTCACCGCCGAACTGCCAGGTGCCGAGGCCGACGACGGACACGGTGCGGCCGGTACGGCCGAGGGTGCGACTCTGCATGGGACCGAGCGTAGTCACCGGGGTGGTGCGCTTCCCCGGCCTGTCCGTCCGCCGCCGTCAGCGGTCGACGGAGCCGGGCTCGACCGGCCCGGGTTCGACGGGGCCGGGCAGGGCGGCGCCCGCGCGCTGGAGGAGCGCCCGTGCCGCTCGGGCGCGGGGGATGACCCACGCGACCGACCAGGTCCCCATGCCGATCCAGAGCGCGGCGAGCAGCGTCGTCAGGACCGGTCCGTGTTGGTCGGCCATCGACAGCGTCATCGCGGTCCAGAGGACGCAGAGCACGACCTTGCCCCACCCCGCGCCCTCGCGGTCCGCCTGGGCCTGCAGGGCCGGGACCCACTCCTCGGCGGGGACGCCGAGCGGGACCCGCCCCTCGGCGACCCAGCGCTGCACGGCGACGGCGTGCTCGTAGCCACCCGCCGCGCGCCAGGAGCGCAGCTGTGTCCAGACGCCCACGGCGCCGCCGAGCACGGCCGCGGGGACGCCGACCCCGACGACGAGGCCCGTGGTCGTCGTGGCCCACGACGAAGCGACGAGCACGGCGAGCACGACCCCGAAGGCCGCGCCCGCGACCGCGCTGCCGAGCAGGCGCAGGCGACCCGCCTCGTCCACCACACCGACCCTGTCCACGAGGAGCGACGCTACGCGCTCCCGACGACCGCACGCTGCACGTCCGCCGTCGATCCGGCATGATCGACCGGTGCCCTCCTCGAACCCGACCCAGGTCTACCGCGCCGCCCGCGACGAGCTGCTCGCCGTCCTCGACGAGCGCGACCCGGTCCGCGCCGAGGAGGCCCGCCGCGCCTTCCGGTGGCCCGACCTCGGCGACACGTTCAACTGGGCGACGGACTGGTTCGACGTGATCGCGCGCGGGAACGACCGCGTGGCGCTGTGGATCGTCGACGAGGACGGCGGCTCCCGGACGACCTACGCCCAGATGGCGGCGCGGTCCGACCGCCTCGCCGTGCACCTCGACCGGCTCGGGGTGCGGAAGGGCGACCACGTGCTGCTCATGCTCGGCAACCAGCTCGAGCTCTGGGAGACGATGCTCGCGGTCATGAAGCTCGGCGCCGTGATCCTGCCGACCTCGACCATGCTCGACACCGCCGACCTGCAGGACCGGATCGACCGCGGCGGCGTGGCCCACGTCGTCACGAACCACGGCGAGACGCCGAAGTTCGACGGTGTCACGGGGGCGCCGTCCCGCATCGTGGTCGGGGGCGCCGCGGACGGCTGGACGACCTACCCCGACGACCTCGGCGACCCGGCACCGGAAGGCGAGGCCCGACCGGTGGTCACCACCTCCACCGGCGACCCGTGCCTGGTCTACTTCACCTCCGGCACGACCTCGAAGCCGAAGATGGTCGTCCACTCCCAGGTCTCCTACCCCGTCGGGCACCTCAGCACGATGCACTGGCTCGGCCTCCGGCCCGGCGACGTCCACCTCGCGATCAGCTCGCCCGGCTGGGGCAAGCACGCCTGGAGCTGCTTCTTCGCTCCGTGGATCGCCGAGGCGACCGTCTTCGTGTACGACACCCCACGGTTCGACCCCGCCGGGCTGCTCGCGCAGCTCGAGGAGGCCGGCGTGGACACGTTCTGCGCGCCGCCGACCGCGTGGCGCATGATGCTGCAGGCCGACCTCGGGCCGAAGCCGCGGGCCCTGCGCGAGGTCGTGTCAGCGGGGGAGCCGCTCAACCCCGAGGTGATCGCACGCGTGCAGGCGGCGTGGGGACTGACGATCCGCGACGGCTACGGGCAGACGGAGACGACCGCGATCGTCGGCAACGTGCCCGGCGCTCCGGTGACCCCCGGCGCGATGGGTCGGCCGCTCCCCGGCGTCACCGTCACGCTGCTCGACCCGGTGACCGGACGTGCCGGCGAGGAGGGCGAGGTGTGCCTCGACCTCACCGAGCGGCCGACGAACCTGATGGCCGGCTACCTCGGCGACCCCGGCCGCACCGCCGACGCGATGCGCGAGGGCTTCTTCCGCACCGGCGACGTCGCGAGCCGGGACGCCGACGGCCAGCTCACGTTCATCGGCCGCACGGACGACGTCTTCAAGTCGTCGGACTACAAGGTCTCGCCGTTCGAGGTGGAGAGCGCACTGCTTCGGCACGACGCCGTGGCGGAGAGCGCCGTGGTGCCCGCTCCGGACGAGGCGCGGCTCAACGTCGTCAAGGCGTACGTGACGCTCGCGGCCGGGTGGGAGCCGACCGCGGACACCGCCCGCGCGGTGCTCGAGCACGCGCGCACCGCGCTGCCGGCGTACGCCCGCGTCCGCCGCGTCGAGTTCGGCCCCCTGCCCAAGACGATCTCCGGCAAGATCCGGCGGGTCGAGCTCCGCGAGCGCGAGGAGCAGGCGGCGACCGCCGGCACCCGGGTCGAGGGGGAGTGGCGGGACGAGCAGTTCCCCGAGCTCCGCGCCGTCGGCCGTCGGGCGACGCAGCGGAGCCCGCACACCGACTGAACGGTGGGCGGGCTCCGGAAGGCGGCTGGACGGCCGGCGGTCGTCCGTCAGGCGTCGGTGGCGCCTCAGGCGGCGCGGAAGAAGTCGCCGTAGGTCGGCTCGGGCGGGACGTCGCCGTGCGTGCGGTGGTGCACGAGGGCGTCGATCTCGTCGGGGTGCCGCAGACCGCGGCGGTGCCACTCGTGCGGGTTGCGCTGGAGCTCGTGGAGGTCGCGGATGCTCATCGCGCTCAGGCCCCCAGCGTCACGACGGTTACGGCGGCGGTGGCCACGGTGACGGCGACGATCCCGAGGCTGGTCGCCACGACGGCGAGCAGGCGGCCACGCGCTGTCTCCCGGACCTCGGAGAACTGCGAGTGTGTTGCGTCGATGGTGCTCATGGCCGGCCCTTTCCCGTGACGTCGGTCGTCACCGTTCGGCGACTGGCACCAGCTTGCTCCGGTTTCTCTAGTTTGTCTAACTACTGATGTGGATGCGTACGCATCTCGGACATCGGGCGAGGTCGGTCGGCGCCGTCGGCCTCGACCGAGGGGGCGTCGGCCTCCATGACGGTGATCATCTCGGTCAGGAAGGCGCTCATCTCGGCGACGGTCTGCGGTGACAGCCGGTCCGCCGCGGCGATCATCCGGGCGTGCACGTCGGTCAGCTCGGAGCGGACCTCGTCGTCGCTGCGGACCGTGGCGACGAGCAGCGCACCGCGGCCGTCGGCGGGGTCGGCGCGGCGTTCGGCGTGCCCGGAGGCCACGAGCCGCTTCACGACCGCGGTCGTGGACGCCGACGTGATGCCGAGGTGGGCCGTGAGGTCGCCGGGCCGCACCGGTCGCCCTTGCTCGCCGGCGCGCAGCAGGAAGCGCACGGCCTCCATGTCGGTCGCGTTCATCCGCATCGAGCGCCGCTTGCGTTCGCGCATGGACACCTCGGCCGCGCGGTACCGCCGCATGAGCGAGAGCAGTCCGACCCCGGCCTGCTCCTGCCGGTCGGGGTACCAGTACCCCGACGTCCCGTGCGTGCCGTCCTCGGTCATCGCACACCTCCTCGTCCCGTCGGGTCCTCGTCCCGTCTGGGTCGGACCGTACCGAGCGTGCCTCGCGATGGGGACCACGCGTCGGGGTACAGACGATTGCTCGAACGCGGCCGCGGGGGTGCGCGGGCGGCGGACGGGAGGCGCGTGGCGGGCCCCGCCCCGTGCCTCCCGTCCCGTGGGCGACGCGCGCCCACCGGAGGCGTCGAACGGGGCGGCGGCCGATCCGTGACCCGAACACAGACCGACCGCCGGCGCCGTGGCACCTGACCCGTACCGCGACACCCCGATTGAACACGATGTCGCCGACATCGCGCCCCTTCAGCCGCAGGACGCACCGGATCGGGTGTGGTCCGGCGGGCCACCACCCCCGTCGCAGGGGCGCTCCGGCGCGTCCCGGACCGCTCGCCGTCGCGGGTCGTAGGCTCACTGAGGAGTACTCGTCACGGGAGACGGAAGGCCGGCATGACCAGCACCACCACCAGCAGCCACCCCGCCACCGGAGCCGACGACGGCACACGGACGACGCAGGCCACGGCCTCGGTCGCCGCGATCCTCGCCGAGTCCGCCGCGCGGTTCCCCGACGACGTCGCCGTCGTGGTCGGCGACCGTCGGACGACCTACGCCGCGCTGTGGCGCGAGACCCTCGCGTACGCCGGGGCGCTGCGTGCCCGTGGCATCGGCGAGGGCGACCGTGTCGCGATGCTCGTGCCGAACGTGACCGACTTCGCCCGGGTCTACTACGCCGTGCTCGCGCTCGGAGCCGTCGTCGTGCCGGTGCACGCGCTGCTCAAGCGTCGTGAGATCGAGTTCGTGCTGCAGGACAGCGGCGCCGCGCTCATGGTGTGCGCCGCCCCGCTCCTCGGCGAGGGCGGTGCCGGTGCCGAGCTCGCCGGGGTCGACCTCCTCAGCGTGCTCGCGCCGGCCGACACCGACGACGGTCCGGACCGCCTGGAGGCCCTCGCCGCGACGAGCGAGCCGCTGACCACCTACGTCCCGCGGCACCCGTTCGACACCGCGACGATCCTCTACACGAGCGGCACGACGGGACAGCCGAAGGGTGCCGAGGGCTCGCACTTCGCGCTGCTCGAGCAGGTGAACACGAGCCTCCTCACCACCTTCGACATGCGCCGGGGCGACGTCCTGCTCGGAGCGCTGCCGCTCTTCCACACGTTCGGCCAGACCTGCACGATGAACACCGGCTTCCGCGCCGGGGCCACGATCGTCATGCTGCCGAAGTTCGACGGCGACGCCGCCCTGGCGGCGATGGTCGAGCACGACACGGCGATCTTCATGGGCGTGCCGACCATGTACATCGCGCTCCTCGACGCAGCGACCCGCACCGAGGCCCGCCCGCGGCTGCGCTACGCCATCTCCGGCGGCGCGTCGCTGCCCCTCGCCGTCCTCGAACGCTTCCAGGAGGTCTTCGACGCCCCGGTGCACGAGGGGTACGGCCTCACCGAGACCTCACCGGTCGCGTCGTTCAACCACGTGGGCACCGCGCCCCGACCCGGCACCATCGGCACCCCGATCTGGGGCGTCGACATCGAGATCGCCGACCCGGAGGACGCCGACCACGTGGTGCTGCTGCCGCGCGGGGAGATCGGCGAGCTCGTCATCCGGGGGCACAACCTGATGAACGGATACCTCAACCGGCCGGACGCCACCGCCGCCGCGATCGTGGACGGCTGGTTCCGGACCGGGGACCTCGGGACGAAGGACGACGACGGCTACCTGACGATCGTCGACCGCACGAAGGACATGATCATCCGCAACGGCTACAACGTGTACCCGCGGCAGGTCGAGGAGGTCCTCGCCACGCACCCGGACGTCACCATGGCGGCCGTGTTCGGTGTCCCGCACGAGGTGCACGGCCAGGAGGTCGCCGCAGCGGTCGTGCTCCGTCCCGACGCCACCGTGACCCCGGAGGAGCTCGTCCGCTTCGTCGCGGACGAGATCGCGGTGTACAAGTACCCGCGCATCGTGCACGTCGTGGACGCGCTGCCGCTGGGGCCGAGCGGGAAGGTGCTCAAGCGGGAGCTCGTCGAGCGGTTCGGCTGAGGGGTCGGGTCAGCGTCCGGCGCCGTCGGGCGACCGGTGCGCGCGGTCGCGGGCGCTACCGCGGTTGCGGTTGCGGTCGCTGCCGCGGTCGCGTTGGCGGTCACGACTGATCGCGGCTGCGGCGACGGCGAGGAACGCGAGTCCCGGGACACCGGTGGACAGGGCGGCCAGGACGAGCCACATCGGTCCGAAGTCCGCGCCGCCCTCGGCGCCCGCGGTCGCTCGCAGCCAGATCGCGGACGCGGCCCAGGACAGGACCGGTCCGGTGTCGAAGGCCGGGGGCCGCGGGCCGGGGGACCCTCTAGGATCGACAGCAGGGGCCTTTAGCTCAGCTGGTAGAGCGCCACGTTTACACCGTGGATGTCGTCGGTTCGATCCCGGCAGGGCCCACCGGAGCAAGGGCTGGCCCTGCGCGACGTTCCAGCTGTCCTGCCGCGTGGTCGAGGGCTACTCGGCGTCGCCCGGCAGTGACGGGATCGCCGAGTACGGGTGTGCCGCGATGCGCACCGGCGGTTCGGCGAGGAGGTCGATGATCTCGTCGCGGAGCTCGTCGGCCATCGGGCTGTTCTCGTAGCCGTCCTTCGCCTCGACCGAACGGAAGACCTCGATGTTCCAGAGCACGTCCGGGTCGTCGTCCTCGCGCAGCATGATGAACCGGTCGGAGGATCCGGACTTCTCCATCCCGACCGTCGCGAGGTGGAACAGACGGTCCGCCATGCCGGGCTTGGCACGCATCTTGATGATGTACGAGGGCTGATCTGCGAATGCCACGGTGGTCCTCCGATGTTGGTTGGAACGGTGTTCCAGAAGTATGGAACGATGTTCCAAGATGTGTCAAGATGGTGCCGTGACGGACGTGGGACAGCGACCGCAGCGCAGGTCTGATGCGCTGACGAAGGCCGGGATCGTCGACGCGGCGATCGAGATCCTCGACGACGGCGGCGCCGGCGCCCTGACGTTCCGCGCCCTCGCGGCACACCTGGCGACGGGTGCCGGTGCGCTGTACCACCACGTCGCGAACAAGGGCGTGCTGCTGTCGACAGCGGCCTCAGCGGCGATGACCGAGGTCCTCGCAGCGGCCGGGAGCGCCGATCCCGCCGCGAGCATCCGCTCGGTCACCGTCGGCGTCTTCGATGCGATCACCGCCCGTCCGTGGCTGGGGTCGCAGTTGGTCGCAGCGCCGTGGCAGCCGGCCGTGCTGCAGCTCTTCGACCGCCTCGGCTCCGATGTCACGGCGCTCGGCGTGCCGGAGCCGGCGCAGTTCGACGCCGCGTCCGCGCTCGTGCACCACGTCCTCGGCGTCGCGAGCCAGTACGACGCCGGTCAGGGCCTCGACCCGGCCGGAGGGGGTCGGTCGGGGGTCATCGCGTCCTCGGCGTCGCCGCTGGTCCGGCCCGACGGCGGACGGTACCCGTTCCTCGTCCGGATCGAGCAGCAGCTGGTCGATCACGACGACCGGCAGCAGTTCGAGGCGGGGATCGAGATCATCCTCACCGGGCTCGGCGCGCTCCGTCGCGGCGCGGCGACCGGTGAGGACACGGACCGGGGGACGGGGTCCTGATGGAGACGTTCATCGCCTGGAGCGGCTTCCTCGGAGCCTGGCTCCTGGTCGCCGGTCCGCTGTACCAGGGCGTGCTCGAACTGCGCGAGGAGGACGCCGACCAGGCCGGCGCCGACCCCGGTTCGCCGGTCGCACCGCCACCACCGCCGTCGCCGTGGTGGTGGTTCCTGCCCCCGGTCATGCTCGTCCTCCGGCGACGCCGGAGCATCGCGTACCACCGCACGGTGCTCGCGGTGCTGTCGCCGCAGCAGCGAGAGCACCGCGAGCGGTTCATCCGCAAGGCGACCGGATGGTTCGTCGTCGCGATCGGCGGGACGTTCATCGCGGTCAAGGAGACGTGGGAACTCGTCGAGCACCACGAGTGGCATCCGGCGGTGTTCGTGCTGGTCCTGGTCGTCATGCTCGCGCTCGTCGGTGGGAACACCGTCTGGCAGGCCAGCCGCTGGTCACGCGGGTCCGATCCGGACCGCGGCGAGCGGCGGACCCGCTAGCTGCGAGCGGCCGCTGGTCCGTCGCGTGACCGCTGCCGACGGTCAGCGGCCGGGCAGGGTGCGGAGCGCCTGCGACCGCTGCTCGAGGAGCTCGTCCCAGGTGCCGTCGCGCTCTGCCCAGCGCAGTGCCTGCGCCCGCTCGACGACGACCTCGTCCGGTGACGGGTCCTCGGCGAGGATGCCCATCACCTCGTCGAGGTACGCCTCGAGCGGCAGCGCCGCCGGGTTGAGCTGCTCCTGCCCTGCGGTGGCCACGGCCGGGGGCACGAGCTCGGTGACACGGACGCCGGTCCCGGCCAGCTGGGCGCGGAGCGAGACGGAGTACGAGTGGACCGCCGCCTTCGACGCGCCGTAGGTGGCCATCAGGGGGAACGGCATGAACGCGATCCCCGAGGTGACGGTGATGAAGTCGCCGCGCCCCCTGCCGACGAGGTGCGGGGTGAAGGCGTCGAGGACGCGGATCGTCCCGAGGACGTTCACCGCGATCGTCGCCTCCGCCGCGTCGACGTGGGCGGGGTCGCGGAGGTCCTCGAGCAGCATCACGCCCGACATCGTCACGACGAGGTCGAGGTCGGGGTGCGCCGCGAGGACCTCGTCGCGAGCCCGGTCGACCGAAGCGGGATCGGTCACGTCGACGACGACGGTCTCGAGGTCGAGGACGCGGGTGGTGTCGCGCCCGCCGACGACGACGGTCGAGCCGGCGTCGGCGAAGCGGCGTGCGAGCCCCAGGCCGATGCCCGAGGTCCCTCCGACGACGAGGACGGTGCGGGCGGTGGTGTCCATGGTGGTCTGCTCTCTCCGGGCGGTCGGGGTCAGCACTGATCGTGCCGGAGGGACGCTGTCTCCGGGAGCGCCCTGCTGATCCAGGGGGTGCCAGGACCCCTCTCATGGCATCGCCGGATACCCCGCTGCCCGCTGCTCGAGGCACGGCGGGCGCTCGCCACAGGAACGCGCCGGTCTACCCCAGTCGTCGGGTAGACCGGCGAGGCACCGGTCCGTCGTCCGGTAGGACGGTTCTGTGGTGCCGGTGTCGCACCCGACCGGCGCGACCGCTCCGGTCGTGCCGGGACAGCCGGCACCACACCCCTCGGGGCCGAGCGACCGAGCGACCGAGCGACCGAACGCCCGCGCGGACGATGCGGCCGGCTGCGAGGTCGTCCCCGTGTCGGCAACCAGCGCGGTCCTCGTCATCGATCTGCAGGCCGGAGTCGTCCGGGGGTGCTTCGACGTGGACGGAGTCCTCCGACGGACCGCACACCTCGTCGGGCGGACGAGCCGCTCGTCCGGAAGGAGTACCGCGACGCCTTCGCGGCGACCGACCTGGCGGAGGTCCTGCAGGCCCTCGGCGTCCAGCGTCTCGTGGTGGCCGGAGCACAGAGCGACCACTGCATCCGGACCACCACCCGGTCTGCGGCGGTCCGGGGGTACGACGTCACCCTCGTGTCGGACGCGCACACCACGACCGACACAGCGCACGACGGTGTCGTCATCTCCGGCGAGCAGGTCGTGGCACACACGAACACGTACTTCGCCGGCCTCCGCTACCCGGGGCACCGCTCCGCAGCCGAGCTGCACGACCAGGTGGCCCTGGAGGCCGTCCACTGATCGCTGGACCCGTCTCCGGTCAGTCCCCGACCGTGTCGTCGTCCTGCGCACTCAGGAAGAGCCGGTGGCTCGTGATCAGCAGCGACAACCACCCGCTGCCGGTGACCCAACCGACGGCGACGTCCGTGAACCAGTGCGCCCCGAGCAGGACCCGTGACAGCCCGACCGTCACGGCGGTCCCGGCGGCGGCCCCGGCCAGTGCGACCTGGGGCCCGGTGCGTTCCTGCCGAAGCGCCAGCAGGTAGGCGATGACACCGACGATCGTCGTGGTGTTCAGCGTGTGGCCGGACGGGAAGGACGGGGAGCGCTCGTAGGGCGGGACGGCGTCGCGGCGGCGGGGCCGGTTCCGCTTGATGCGGTCCTTGCCGAGCAGGGTCATCGCGAGCGAGCCCGCGCCCGCGGCGACGAGCAGCGTCACCGGGCTCGCGCGGCGCTCCCGGACGGCGAACGCCACCGCCGAAGCGACGGCCAGCACCGGCATCGAGACCGGACCGAACACGCGCGCGATGACGGCGGCGGTACCGTCGACGGCGGGGGAGCGGAGCCGCTTCGCCTGCTCGAGCACCGGACGGTCCAGGCTCGCGATGCCGTCGCGCCCGGTCACGCCGTCGTAGATCCACGCCGCACCCGCCGTCGCCGCCAGGGCGATCCCACCGCCGACCGCGAGCGTGACCACGAGCGCGCGGTGGGCTCCGACCCGCTGTGCGAGCCCGCGGTGTCGGGCGGCCAGCCGCTGCCCGGCACGGGACCGCCATTCGGTCAGGTCGCGCCGACCGAGACGACGGTCGTGGGGAACCGTGCGGTCGGGGGAGGGGGTACCGGAGTCCGTCACGACGCCATCCTGGCCCGGTGCCGTCGCTGACGGTCAGGAAGCCGACGACGACCGCGTCCCCACCCGCCGGACGGGAGGAACGGCGCGGGCCCGCACCGCGCCTCCCGTCCGCCACCGGGTCACCGCCCTCCCCGGTGCGACGACCGGTCAGGACGCCGGTCGCACCGGGTCCTCGACGAGCCGGACGGTGACGCTGACCAGGTCCGCCGACGGCCGGACCGCCGCGTCCAGCGCGTCGCGCAGACGCTCGCCCACCACGCGGAGCGTGTCGCAGGCCGGGAGCTCGCCGGAGACGGCGATGCCGGCTCTGACGTGCACGCGTCCGCCACCGCGGTCGACGTCGACCAGGACGTCCGGTTCCGGGAGCGTCAGCGCCGGTGCGACGGCCTCCGCGACCGCCCCGGCGGCGGCCACGAGCGGACGTGCCGAGTAGACCCCGGTGACGCCGGGCACCCCCCGGACGGCCTCGGTCAGGGTGCGCGCGAGCGCTTCGTCGTCCATCCGCACTCCTCAGGGTCGGTACTCGGGTCAGGGTCGGTCGGGGTCTCAGGGTCGCCGGGTCAGGGCAGGTACACGTCGTCGAAGCGGACGTCGACGGCCTCGACGACCAGTCCCGTGTGCCGCTCCACGGTCTCGGTGACGGTCCGACGGAGCCGGTCGGCGGTGGGCTCCGCCGGCTCACCGTAGGCAAGGCCGGCGGTCACGTCGATCCGCACGGTGGCACCGGGCTGCTCGAGGTCGCCCTCGAGGACGCAGCGGCCCATCACGACGCCGCCCATCGTGTCGCCGGCCCGGCGGACGAGCCCGCGGACGGCCGCCTCGGTCAGCGCGAGCCGCAGTCGGGGATCCGGGTGCGCCACGGGCACGTCACGGCCGGGGCGGACCTCCGCCCGGATGGCGTCGAGGAGTCGGTCGACCCAACCGGACTCCCGGTCGCGCTCGGAGTCGGCGCGCCGCTCGAGGGCACCGACCGAGAGTTCGCGGAGCCGCTGCATGCCGGCCATGGCGAGTCGGCAGGCGGCGGAGCCCTCGATGGACGGGTCGACGGGCGTCCGGCCGCGGTCGAGGTAGTCCGCGAGCTCCTCCATGGTGTGTCCGTCGAGGTCGTCGTCGGGCACGGGGAGGTCGTCGTCCGTCATCGCCATCCCTCCATCTCCGCGGAGAGGAACCGTCGTGCCCGGGCGAGGAGCCCCCGCACGGTCGAGGTCGGGAGCTCGAGTTCCTCGGCGATCTGCTGGTAGCTGTGCCCGGCGGTCTCCCGCAGGAGCCAGCACCGTCGCTGGTCGACCGGCATCCGCTCCAGTGCCGCCCACATCGCGTCGAGCTGCATCCTGGTCTCGACGGTACGCTCCGGCGTCAGTCGCGGGTCGGCGGGCCGCTCGACCGCGTCGAGGTCGTCGTGGTGTCGACGGCGCCGCAGCCGGTCGAGCGCTCGTCGGGTGACGATCTGCACCATCCACGGTCGGAAGCGCCCCGGGTCCTCGAGGTCCCCGAGCTTCCGCCAACCGGTCAGGAACGACTCCTGCACGACGTCGTCGGCCTCGTCGTTCGAGCCGAGCACCTGCTCCGCGTACACGCGCATGAGCGGACCGTGGCGCCGGGCGAGCACCTCGAACGCGGGGACGTCACCGTCGGACGCACGGGCGACGAGCGTCGCGTCCGAGGCGTCCTGCAGGGGTCCTCCGCCGCTCATCGCCGCCTTCCGTCCGTCGAGCGCCGGCCGACGGGCCGGTCCACTCCGAGCATGCACCGCGACGGCAGCGCGCGTCCGCGTCCGCGTCCGCGTCCGGGCGCGGTCGACGGGCCTGGTTCGTGACACATCGGCGTCGCGGGACGTCCCACTGGTGACATGCACGACGAGACCACCGCCACACCCCCGACCGCACCACCGCACGACGAGCCCGCCGGTCCGCCTCCGGACGCGCCGGTCGTCCCACCCACCCGGTCGGGCCGGTCCCTGTGCATGAGCGTCTTCGACCGGTGGCGCTGTGGACTCGACGCCGGACACGTCGGCATGCACATCGCCGCCGAGGCCGGTGCGACGACGTCCTGGAACGACGCCGTGGCGGGTCGGATGCTCCGGGATCTCTGACGACCCACGCTCACGACGTGACGAAGAAGTCGCGGTAGCACGGGTCGGCGGGCAGGTCGGCGAGCAGCCGCGCGTGCACCATCGACGCGATCTCGTCAGGGTGCCGGAGGCCGCGACGGTGCCACTCCCGGGGCTCGGCGTGCAGGGCGGCGAGGTTCGGTCGCACGGGTCGTCTCCGTCCCTCGTCGGTGGTCCGTCCGGTCGGACGGCTCCGTCCAGACTGTCCCGGTGTCCGCCGTGCCGTACCGCGGTCACGGGTACCGGCCGGTCCCGCCGGTGCACGTCCACTTCACGCGTCCGACCGTCGCAGGAGGGCCGACCACCACGGGGCACGGCCGTCTGCCATGCTCGTCCCGACGCGGACGGCGGAGTCCGCCCGACCCGAAGGAGCACCCGTGTCCGTCTTCCTGAACCCCTACCTCGGCTTCCGTGACCAGGCGCGCGAGGCGCTCGACTTCTACCACGGCGTCCTCGGCGGCGAGCTGAAGTCGATGACCTTCGCCGAGGGCGGGATGTCGCAGGACCCCGCGGACGCCGACAAGGTGATGCACGGGCAGATCCAGACCGATGCCGGCCTGCTGCTCATGGCCTCGGACGCTCCGGCGAGCATGCCCACGCCGACCGAGAGCCGCATCTCGGTGTCGCTCAGCGGCGACGACGAGGAACTCCTGACCGGCTACTGGAACGGGCTGGCCGAGGGCGCGACCGTCATCGAGCCGCTGACGAAGGCTCCGTGGGGCGACACCTTCGGGATGCTCACCGACCGCTTCGGCGTCACCTGGCTCGTCAACATCAGCGGCGCCGCGGGCTGACCGACCTCGGACGGACGGGAGGCGCGGTGCCAGCCGGCACCGCGCCTCCCGTCCGTCGTCACGCCCTGGGCGTGCCGTGGAGCATCAGATCACCGGTGTCCGTTGATCTGGCCCAGCCAGCGGCCGAAGGCCGGCTCCTGCTGGTCGTCGTGCAGCGCCTTCAGGGTGCTGGTCGGGACGCAGTGCCGCTCGGTGTCGACGCCGGTCCCCTCGTGGAGGTCGAGGCTCATGAGTGCTCCTTCGCATGTGGTGTGGACAGTTCGACACCGGACGGCCGTCCGGCATTCCCGATCACGGCGTGACCATGCCGCCGTTGACGTTGAGGGTCTCCCCGGCGACGAAGCTCGACTCCTGCGAGGCGAGGAACACGTACGCCGGGGCGAGCTCGGCGGGCTGGGCGGCACGGCCCATGGGGGACTCGCTGCTGCCGAACTCGGGGAGTGACTCCGGGTCGACGCCGCCGCTCGGCTGCAGGACGGTCCACGTCGGGCCCGGGGCGACGATGTTGACGCGGATCCCGCGCTCGACGAGCAGCTGCGACAGGCCCTTCGAGAAGTTGTTGATCGCGCCCTTCGACGCCGCGTAGTCGAGGCGGTCCGGAGCGGGCTGGTACGCCTCCATGGACGCCGTCGTGGTGACGGTCGAGCCCGGCTGCAGGTGCGGCAGCGCGGCCTTCACGAGGCGGAACAGGCCGAAGACGTTGACGTCGAAGGTCGCCTCGAACTGCTCGTCCGTGATGTCGAGCAGGTCCGGCTGCCAGCGCTGCTTGCCGGCGACGCTGACGAGGGCGTCGATCCCGCCGAGCTCGGCGACGGCGCGCTCGACGAGCTGCCCGGCGTACGCCTTGTCGCGGAGGTCCCCGGGGACGGCGACGGCCTTGCGACCCGCGGCCTCGATCTGCTCGATGACGTGGTCGGCGTCGGACTGCTCCT
Organism: Curtobacterium citri; assembly: GCF_030362955.1. Lineage (NCBI taxonomy): Bacteria > Bacillati > Actinomycetota > Actinomycetes > Micrococcales > Microbacteriaceae > Curtobacterium > Curtobacterium citri. The sequence continues at coordinate 90,808 of NZ_JAUCML010000004.1, read as the reverse complement.
CGGGCAGGTAGGCCAGGACGACGTCGGCACCCTCGCGGGCGAAGGCGATCGCCACGGCGGCGCCGATGCCCGAGTCCGCTCCGGTGATCACGGCCTTGCGGCCCTCGAGCCGCCCGGTCCCGCGGTAGCTGGACTCGCCCAGGTCGGGCACCGGGGTCATCTGCGACTGCAGCCCCGGTTCCTCCTGCGTCTGCGGCTCGGGGGAGACGTCGGGGTAGCGGCTCCGGGGGTCGCCGAAGGCGTACTGGTCGACCGGCGAGGTGCTCATCGGGTCGCCTCCAGCTCCACCTTGACCCAGCCGGGCTCGCGGCGGTCGAAGGCCTCGTACGCCTCGATCGCCGAGCCGATCGGCTCGTGCTCGGTGATGAGCGCGGTCGGGTCGAACTGGCCCGACGCCACCAGGTCGATGAGCGGCGGCGTCACCGAGTGGTGGTCGCAGTTGCCCATCCGGATCGTCAGGTTCTTGTTCATCGCCTCGCCGATCGGGTACGACTGCGCGGTCGGACCGTAGACGCCGATGATGCCGATGCGGCCGTACTTCGCGACCGAGGCGACCGCCCACTGCGCGACCTGCGACGGGCCGTCGCCGGGCTTCCACTGCTGCTGCTCGCCGAAGCCGTCCGGGGACGCGTCGGGCGCGACCTGCTGCACCTCGGCGTCGAACTGCCGGGCCTGCTCCTCGGAGACCGCGGCCGGGCCTCGCTTCGGGCGCTCGGCGTCCACGCCGACGGCGTCGATCACGGCGTCCGCACCGATGCCGTTGGTGAGGTCCATGATCGCCTGCACCGGGTCCTCGCGGTTGTAGTCGACCACCTCGCAGTGCTGCGCGAGCGCGGCGGCGAGACGGGTCTCCTCACCGTCGACGACGATGACGCGCGCGGCGCCGAGCTTGTACGCCGACGCGGCGGCGAACTGGCCGACGATGCCGGCACCGAACACGACGACGACGTCACCGCGGGTGACACCGGCGAGCTCGGCGCCGAACCACCCGGTCGGGAAGATGTCGGAGAGCAGGATCGCCTGCTCGTCGCTGACGTTCTCGGGCAGCGGGTGCATCGTGTTGCGGGCGTAGGGCACGCGGACGAACTCGGCCTGCAGGCCGTTCACCGGACCGGTCGACTCGGGGCCGCCGAAGAAGCTCGTGCCCGCCTGGGGACCGTTCGGGTTCGCCACGTCGCACTGCGCGGTCTTGCCCATCCGGCAGTACCGGCAGGCGCCGCAGGAGATGGTCGAGTTGATGACGACGCGGTCGCCGGCGGAGAAGCCACGCACGGCGTCGCCGACCTGGGTGACGACGCCGACGGCCTCGTGCCCGAGGATCGTGCCCTCCTGCATCGGCGCCATGGTGCCGCGCACGAAGTGCAGGTCGGTGCCGCAGATCGCACTGCGGGTGATCCGGACGATCGCGTCCTCCGGGTGCTGGATGGTGGGTTCCGGGACCTCGTCGAGACGGATGTCCCCGATGCCGTGCCAGACCACTGCGCGCATGTCGCTCTCGCTTTCCTGTCGTGGGGTGTTCGGGGGACACACAACGCGCACGGCCCTGGACGCGCGCGGAGCGCCGTCCGGTCTGCGCACCGCACCGGGGGACAGCGGGTGCTGCGGACCCGCCCAGGCGCGGCGCGTTCGCTGACGCGCATGAGCGACGACCAGCACGACGAGGAGCAGACCCGCGACGACTTCGCCGACGCCGTCAACATGACCGCGTCCCAGCTGAAGGAGTGGCTCGACACCGACGGGTCGAAGGAGGTCGGGCAGAAGCCGGACGGCGGCGGCGAGTCCACCGGGCACGAGAGCGGGCGGCACATCGTCGCCATCCTCGAGAAGAAGCAGGGCGACTACACGGACGACGACTACGCGCACATGCGGAAGGTCGTCGGGTACGTGGCGCGGCACGCGAAGCAGGAGCCGAAGGGCGACTCCCACGACTCGAAGTGGCGCTGGTCGCTCATGAACTGGGGCCACGACCCCGAGAAGTGATCCCGGGGAGTGAGCCCGCGGGGTGAGTCCGAGGAGTGACCCCGGGCGGCCTGCGGCAGAATGGGTCCGTGGACGACTCCGGCATGCCCCGCTTCCGTCGCATCTGGTCGACGATCCAGGTGGGTGTGCTCGCGGCCGCCGTGCTGTTCTGCGTGGTGATGCTCGTCATCGGGCAGGGCGAACTCGACCGGGTCTACGCGGTCGGCGCGGTCTTCTTCGGTCTGGCCCTGGTCGGGCACGCGACCTACCTCTGGCTGCTGGCCCGCACCCGTCGCTGACCGCCGTCGGACGGGAGGCGCGTGGCGGTGTGGCCCCGCGCCTCCCGTCCGTCAGGACTGCTGCCAGACGCGCACCCAGTCGACGGTCATCTGCTGCGGGAACCGGGTGGTCGCGTCCGGCGACCCCGGCCAGGTGCCACCGACCGCGACGTTCAGCACCACGAAGAACGGCTTGTCGAACACCCACGGCGCCGACCCGACGTCGGCGCGGGTGACCGTCCGACGGGCGACGCCGTCGACCGTCCACGTGACGGAGCCGGGGCGCCAGTCGACTCCGTAGACGTGGAAGTCGTCCGCGAAGGCAGCACCGTTCGGCTGCGTGTACGACGCCGTCAGCCCCTGCGCCCCGGAGTACCCGGGGCCGTGCACCGTCCCGTGGACCACGGCTGGCTCGTACCCGACGTTCTCCATGACGTCGATCTCGCCGCACGCGGGCCAACCGACCTGGCCGATGTCGGCACCGAGCATCCAGAACGCCGGCCACAGGCCCTGGCCCCGCGGGATCCGGATGCGCGCCTCGATGCGGCCGTACTGCGCGGTGAACGTGCCCTCGGTCTTCAGACGGGCGGAGGTGTACGAGCCGTCGGCCTCGCGGCGGGCGGTGACGACGAGGTTGCCGGCGCCGTCGAGGGCGCTGTTGCGACGGGAGTCGGTGTAGGTCTGCAGCTCGGCGTTGCCCCAGCCCCCGGCGCCGGTGTCGAAGCGCCAGATCCCCGGGTTCGGAGCGCTGCCCGCGGCGCCGTCGAACTCGTCGGCGGCGAGCAGCGTGCCACCGCTCGTGGCGGCCTCGGCGGGTGCGCCGGCGCCGAGGACGGTACCGGCGGCGGCGGTCGCAGCGGCGGCGCCGGTCAGGCCGAGCGTCAGGAAGCGGCGTCGGCCGAGGTCGTCGCGGTGGACCGAGGGTGCGTCGTCGTGCGCGGGCGTGGGGTCGTTCGTCATCAGGTCGTCCCGGGTCGGCGGACCCGCCAACGGACGGGGCACTGGATCATCACCCGCCGGGCGCGCCACCGCCAGTCCGCAGTTCGGGGGGCACGCGGCCGCGGTCAGGGCCGGTAGGCGACGCAGAGCACCGTGACGTCGTCCGGGTGCTCGCCGGCGTGGGCCAGGTCGGCGATGCCGGCGACGACCTGCTGGGGATCGGGACGCTCGGCGACCCACGCCTCGAAGCGGTCGAGCGAGTCGAGGTCGCCGCCGAACAGGTCGAGCACGCCGTCGCTGACGGCGACGATGACGTCACCCGGCACGAGCAACGTGTCCTCCGCCGTCCAGCTCGTGCCGACACCGATCGGCAGGTGTCCGGACCGGAGCGGTCGGACGCTGCCGTCGGCACCCCGGAGGAGGGTGAGCCCGTGCCCGGCGTCCACCCAGCGGGCGTGGCCGTCGCGGTCGACGCGGACGTGGAAGCACGTGGTGAACTGGCCGCTGGTGAGGTCGGCGGCGCCCGTGGCGAGGCCGGTCGCGGCACGGCGGACCGCGACGGCGGGGTCGGTCTCGTCGACGGTGCTCCGGATGAGCGAGCGCACGGCCGCGGCGATCATGCCGGCGCCCACGCCCTTGCCCATGACGTCCCCGAGGGTGAACGCGGCACCGCCGGGGGTCGCGAACCAGTCGTAGAAGTCGCCGCCGACGGTCCGCGCCGGGATGCAGACGCCCACCGCGCGGACCTCGTCCGGCAGGCCGGCGGTCGTCGTCGGCAGGAGCGACTGCTGCACCAGGGCGGCCCGGTCGATCTCGCCCTCGGCCACGCGGCGACGGCGCTGCACCGCGGCGAGCTGCAGGCTCGCCTGGCGCGCGAGCTCGTTCGTCACGGCGGCGGTCGCGCCGAAGACGATCACCACGGTGAACAGGCGGACGAACTCGCTGCCCTGCGCCTCCGTCGGTGCGATGAGGTACGGCAGCAGGAGTGCCCCGGCGGTCCCGAGCACCGGCCAGAGGACGTTCCACCGGCCGGGGTTCGCGGCGACCCAGATGAGCGGGAGCACCACGATGGTGGTGAAGACCGACCGGCTGTCGCCGGTGCCGTACCGGAGCAGGCCGATGGCGAAGAAGTCGAGCGCGGGGACGAGGAGCTCCAGGCGCATGGTGCCGGGCCACCGCGCCGGCACCGCTGCGGCCGCGAGGGCGGCGACGGCGATCGCGACACCGGTCCACATCCAGGGTGCCGAGGTCACGAGGAGCCAGGGCGACAGGCTGCTCGCGACGGCCGCCCCGACGACGAGCGCGGTGATGAGCGTCTGCTTCGCCAGCGGGGCCCAGGACGTCCGGATGCCCGCGAGGACGATCGGACCCGTGTCGTCGCGGACGGTGGTCGTCCACGTGCGCGTCGACGACGGGCGGTCCGCGGTGCTCGTCACGGAATCGAGTCAACCTCGGTGCGGCCCGCGGGAGCAACCCCACTCCGAGGGCCGGGCGCGCCGCCGCGCTCGCTGTCCAGGACGGATCGTCGCAGCAAGACGTCGTCCACGGCGCGGGAGCGCGTCAGAGCCCGCGTCAGAGCCCGAGGCGGAGGGCGAGCGGGACGAGCAGCCCGGCGACCCAGACGAGCACCATCACGAGGGCCCCGACCGCGAGCCACCGGCGGCGCCGACGGAGCTTCGGGCTGCGGTCCTCGCCCCACATCTGCGCGCGGACGAGGGTGCGGTTCGCCTGCTCGACCACCCTCCGGACCTCGGGGTCCTCGAGCGGCAGCGAGCCGGAGCGGGCGTGCTCGGCGATCGCCGTGGCTTCCTCGACGGTGAGCTCGTCCTTCGGCATGGGCCCATCGTCGCACCTGCACGACGTCGTCCGGAAGAGCCTGCGGTCAGCGGCCGACAGCGCGGCCGACACCGGAGCCGACACCGCGGGCGGGAGCCCGGGCACCCGCCGTCCTGGGGGAGACCGCAGCCGCCACCGGGTAGCAACGAGGACATGTCAAAGCGCTTCCGCGGGAAGATCGTCGTCGTCACCGGAGCATCGAGCGGCATCGGGAGGGCCGCCGCCCACGAGTTCGCCCGGCAGGGCGCCACCCTCGTGCTCGCCGCACGCGGGCACGAGTCCCTCGAGGCCGCCGCCGCCGAGTGCCGGAAGCTCGGCGCCGAGGCGATCGCGATCCCCACCGACGTCGCCGACGAGCACGCCGTCAAGGACCTCGTCGCCACCACGACCACCCGGTTCGGCCGCATCGACGTCTTCGTCGGCAACGCCGCACTGTTCATCTACGGGCTCTTCGAGCAGACCCCGACGAAGGCGTTCAAGCGCGTCGTCGACACGAACCTCTACGGACACCTCCACGCGATCACCGCGCTCCTGCCGCACTGGAAGCAGCGCGGGAAGGGCACGTACGTGCTCGTCGGGTCGATCCAGTCGCTGCTCTCGGCGCCGTACCAGTCGGCGTACGTCACGAGCAAGCACGCCGCCCTCGGCCTGGTCGACGTCCTCGGCGACGAGTTCGCCGGCACCGACATCGAGTTCACCGCCCTGCTGCCCTCGACGATCGACACGCCGATCTACCAGAACGGCGCCAACTACACCGGCAAGAACTCGCACCCGCTGCCGCCGACGGTCTCCGTCGAGCGCGCCGGGAAGGCCGTCGTGCAGGCCGCCCTGCACCCGAAGCGCTACCGCTTCGTGGGGCGCATCCAGGCGTCCCTCGTGCCGCTGCAGTACGTGTTCCCGGGGCTGTTCCACAAGATCACGAAGCCCATGGTCGAGACCTTCGCCCTGCGCGGCAGGGGCGCCCCCACGGACGGGAACCTCTACGCCCCGGCCGACGCCGGCAACGCCACCGACGGTGGCTGGGTCGCGAAGCGTCGCCGGGTCACCCGGCCCCTGGTCTGGGCGGGCATCGCCGCGGTCGTCGGCACGGCCATGCTGGGCCGCCCGCGTCGCTGACCCACCCACCGGACGGACCGGAGGCGCGGTGCAGACCCGCACCGCGCCTCCCGTCCGTCTGCGGTCGGGCCGCGCCGTCAGTAGCCGGTGGTCGCGCGCCGACCGCCCTGCGCCAGGTGCGCGCGCAGGGCCTCGACCACGAGCGCGTGGTCGTCGTGCATCTCGAGGCCGCTGACCCCGACCGCGCCGATGAGGTTCCCGCGCACCACCAGCGGGAAGCCGCCGCCGGCCGCCTGGTAGCGCCGCGGGTCGAGGGCCGCCGCCTCGTCGAACGTCGACCCGCCCGCCTCGTACTGCGTCCGCACCGTGAGCGTCGCGTGCGCGAAGTGCCGCACCACCCGGAACTTCCGGTCGAGCCAGGCATCGTTCACCGCGCCCGACCCGGGCGTCGCCGCGTGGAAGACCCGCTGCTCCCCGAAGGACACCGCGACGGCCACGCCGAGGCCGCGGTCGAGGGCGGTCGCGCGGAGCCAGGACCCCACCGCCCAGGCCTCGTCGAGGTCGAACGCGTCGAGGTCGAGCTCGCGTTCCTCCGCGAGCAGGACGGCGAGCTTCTCCTCGGTCCGCAGGTCGCGGTACCGGGCGCCGGTGGGATCGGACATGGTGCTCCTCACGGGGGACGTCGGTGTCGTCCGTCACGCTACCGGGCCGCGGCACCCGGTCGGGTGCTGTGTCGCCGGGCCCGGTGCCGCGTCACCGAGCCGCATCCGTCACGGTCGGCGACGGGTGACGACGGGTCGCGCCCGCTCGGCGGACCACGCGCGGCGTGTCCTGCCCGCTCGGCCGGCCGCCCGTGGGTGTGGTCCACGACCGCCGGACGGGAGGCGCGTGCCGGCCCCGCCCCGAGCCTCCCGTCCGTCGGTCCGTCGCCGTAGGGTGAGCGCGTGGAGTTCCCGGGGGAGGCGGCCGGCGCGCGTGACGCGTCGACCTCTCCGGGGGCACCCCGGGGCACGCAGGACCAGCAGGACGACACGCCCCGAGCGGGACGGCGCGCTCCGCGCGCGACGCCGCACGGAGGCACCGACGGGTCCCCCGGGAACCCCACGCCCCTCGCCGAGGTCGCCACGGCGCTCGCCGACGCGTTCCTCACCGCCGAGCGGTGGGCGCCCGACGAACTGACCGCCGCCGGATGGGCGGTGCTCGGGGTCGAGCGCGCCGTCGTCGGGCTCGCGGTCGACGCGGCCCTCCGCACGTACCCGCGGCCGCCGGAGGACGCACCGCGGCAGCTCGCCGCCGTGCTCGCCGACGATGCCCGGCTCGCCGAACTGCACCGCGCTCGCGCCGCGCGTCGTCCGGTGCGGGTGCTCGCCCGTCGTGCCACCGCCGTCCGGGCCCGTCCGGACACCGCCAGCCCCCTGCTCGTCGACACCCTGCCGGAGCTGGCCCGGGCGCTCGGGGTCACGCTCGGCCGGCTGCTCTGGCTCGCCGACACGCGGGCCTGGAACCGGCACGCGGGGCCGTCGAGCCCGCTCCACCACTTCCGGTACGGGTGGGTGGTGCGTCCCGGTCGGGTCCCGCGGCTGCTCGAGAAGCCGATGGACCTGCTCCAGCGGACCCAGCGGACCGTCCTCGACGAGCTGCTGGTCGCCCTGCCGGTGCACGACGCCGCACACGGGTTCGTGCCCGGCCGGAGCGTGGTGACCGGCGCCGCGGTGCACACCGGGCAGCAGGTCGTCGTCACCGCGGACCTCACCTCCTTCTTCGCGAGCGTCACCGCGCCGACCGTGTACGGCGTCTTCCGGGCAGCGGGCTTCGCGGAACCGCTCGCGCACGTCCTCACCGGGCTCTGCACGCACCGGGTCCCGCCGCACGTGCTGACCGGCATGCCCCCGGGCGGCAGTCCCGAGGACCGCGCGGCACTCCGTCGGTCGCTGGCGGTCGCCCACCTGCCCCAGGGCGCGCCCACCTCGCCGGCGCTCGCCAACACCGCGCTCCGGCACCTCGACGCCCGGCTCGCCGGGTGGGCGGCGGCGAGCGACGCGGTCTACACGCGGTACGCCGACGACCTGACCTTCAGCGGCGGCGACCGGCTCGCGGCGCGGCCCGAGGCCTTCCTCCGTGGCGTCGGCCGCATCGTCGACGACCAGGGGTACCGCCTCGCCCCGCACAAGTCGCGGGTCCGGCGTCGGGGGAGCCGGCAGTCCGTCACGGGCGTGGTCGTCAACGACCGACCGTCCCCGGGCCGGCGTGAGGTCGACCGGCTGCACGCGCTGCTGCACAACGCCGCCGTGCACGGGCCTGCGTCGCAGGACCGGACGGGCCACCCGGACTTCCGCGCGCACCTGCTCGGGCGGATCGGGTGGGTCGAGCAGGTCCACCCGGGGCGAGCGCGACGCCTGCGCGAGGAGTTCGACCGCATCCGCTGGTGACGCGCGCGGACGACTACCGTGACCCGCATGACGACGCACCGCGTTCCCGCTCCGGCACTCCCGGCGGACGGGGCGAAGCCGAAGGGGCCCGCCTCGTACTTCCCGAGCATCGAGAAGACGTACGGCCGCCCCGTGCAGGAGTGGCTCGACCTGGTGGCCGACCGGCTCGACGACCACCGCCACATGGAGGTGGTGGCCTGGCTCAAGGACGAGCACGGGTTCGGCCACGGACACGCCAACGCCGTGGTCGGGTACGTCCGGAACGCCCTCGGGTCCTGACGCCCCGCTGCCGGGTTGTCGGTGGCGCTGCCTAGCGTGGTGCCGTGGTCGAACCCGTGGAGGCGTGGTGGCGGCGGAGGCAGTGGTCCCGCGGCACGGCGGTGCCGTACGCGGTCGGTGAGTTCCGTTCGGCGTGGGCGTCGTACCCGGTGCTCGTCCGCCAGTACCACCCCGACCGGAACCACGGCGTCGTGCTCACCCAGGTCCCGCCGCTCGCCGAGGTCCTGCTGACCTGGGAGTGCGACGTCGGCCACGTCTTCGTCGCGACGCCGGCCGAGCAGCGGTCGCGCCCCGGGCGTGAGCGGCGGCGGTCGGTCTGGTGCCCGGAGTGCCAGCTGCAGGCCACCCCGCGTCGTTGGCCGGTGCTGCCGGCGGACTGGCCGAGCGCGGTCCCGGCACCGCAGCGCGCCGAGCGGGTCCGCGGGCGGCAGACGCTCCCCGCTGCCCCGGCGCGCGGAGCGGCCCCGGGTGCCGGGCTCCCGAGCGCCGGTGCCGTGCCCAGCGGAGCGGTCGCCAGCGCTCGCGCCCGTCCCGGTCGGTCGCGGAGCGGTCGGGCCGCGCAGCCGGTCCCGCGGACGATCTGCCCGAAGACCCCTCGGCTACCCTCGGGGGAGTCGTTCACGAGCCGGTGCGCGCCCGCGACGGCCTCGGCGGTCGAGGCGGACCTCCGCGCCGCGCTGCAGGAGCGGTTCGCGCTGACCTTCGACCACACCGCGATCCGGCTCGACCGTCCGGTCTTCGACCACGTCGAGGCCTGGCCGGACATCGTGCTGCCCGAGCTGCGGGTCGCGATCGAGTACGACAGCACCGGTCGTCACGGTCTGGAGCACGTCGGTCCGCGGCAGGACACCGACCGGCGGAAGGACCGTGCCGTCCGTGCCGTCGGGTGGGAGGTCGTCCGGATCCGGACCGGCCGCCTGCCGGCGCTCGGGCCGTACGACCTCGAGGTGTCCGGGATCTCCCGGGGCACGATCGAGCGGCTCGTCGACACCCTGCGCGAGCTCCGCGGTCCGCTCTTCGTGGACGCGTACGCACGGTGACGACCACGTCGGGGTACATCGCCGGGGTACAGGTTCGCTGGGTCCCGCGTTCCGCGGACGGTAGGAACGAAGCATGACAGCGACCGCCTTCTGCCTGCACGCGCTGGGCTCCAGTTCCGAGGAGTTCGCGCTCCTCCGCTCGGAGCTCGCCGGTGACCTCGACCTCGTCGGCATCGACCTGCCGGGGTTCGGGCGGAGCCCCGCCTCGGGCGGCACGACCGTCGAGGAGATGGCCGTGCGGGTCGAGCGTGCGATCGGTGCCAGCGGCGCCACGGAGTGGGTGCTCGTCGGGCACTCGATGGGCGGGAAGGTCGCCACGGTCGTCGCCGACCGGACCGTCTCCGGCGCGAACGGCCTGTTCGGGCTGCGCGCCGTCGTGCTCCTGGCCCCGTCGCCCCTCGCGCCGGAGCCGATGGCCGAGGAGCGCCGCGCGTCGATGCTCGCGTGGGCCGAGCACGGCCCGATCGAGCAGGACCACGCCGCCGAGTTCGTCGACGCGAACACCGCCGAGGTGCTGCCGCCCGACCGCCACGAGCAGGCCGTGCAGGACGTCCGCCGGACCGACCCCCGCGCCTGGCGCGACTGGCTGCTCCGCGGCAGCCGCGAGGACTGGTCGGCCACGGCCGCACCGAACCCCGTACCGACGCTCGTGCTGGCCGGAGCCGAGGACGGGGACCTCGCCGCCGACGCCCAGCGCCGGCTGACCCTGCCGCACTGGCCCGCCGCCGAACTGCACGAGGTCGCCGGTGCCGCACACCTGCTGCCGTGGGAGCGTCCGGTCGAGGTGGCCGCGATCGTCCGCGACTTCTGGACCCGGCGCGTCGCGCACGCCCCGGTCGTGCCCGCTGACAACGCCCGCGTGATCGCCTCACCGCGCGTGAGCGCCCGGACCCGCGGGCTGCTCGCCGTCCGGTCCCTCGCCGACGACCCGGCCGCGGCCCCGGACGCGCTCGACCAGCAGCAGCTCGACACGCTCCGCGCGGTCGCCCGGATCGTCGTCCCGCAGCCGGGGGAGCACGAGGTCGACCTGGCGCTGCGGGTCGACGCGCAGCTGGCCGCGGGCCAGGGCGACGGGTGGCGGCCGGACGGGATGCCGACCGACGTCGAGGCGTACCGCGCGGCCCTCGACGTGCTCGCACCGGCGGCCGGGTCCGACGCCCTGGCCGATGCGCTCGAGGACGTCGCCGCCGGTCGGTACCGCTCGGACGGCGCACTCGACGCCGAGCAGCTCCGCGCGTGGTTCGAGGACGCGAGCGTGGACCTGGTCAAGCAGTGGCTCGCCCACCCCGCGACCATGTCCGAGATCGACTACGACGGCTTCGCCAACGGTGGCGACGGCGTCCGCAAGCAGGGCTTCCAGGTGCTCGGTGCCGGGCAACGGGAAGCATGGGAACCCGAGGGAGCAGCACGATGAGACTCGACGCACAGCGGCGCTACCAGGACGACGAGGTCGTCGACGTGGTCGTGGTCGGGACCGGTGCCGGCGGCGCACCGCTCCTGGCCCGACTCGCCCGCGAGGGCCTGACGGCGGTCGCCTTCGAGGCCGGTCGCAACACCGAGCCGGGGGACCACACCCCGGACGAGGTCGAGGCCCCCGCCGACATCAACTGGATGGACGAGCGGATCAGCGGCGGCGCGACGCCGACGGCCTTCGGACCGAACAACAGCGGCACCGGCGTGGGCGGCTCGACCCTGCACTGGGGCGCGTTCACCCCGCGGCCCAGCGTCCACGACCTGCGGCTGCGCACCGAGAGCGGGCAGGGCGAGGACTGGCCGATCGACCACGCCGAGCTCACCGGGTACATCGAGCGCGTCGAGCACGAGGTCGGCGTCGCCGGGCCCGAGCACTACCCCTGGGACCCGTCCCGTCGGTACCGGATGGGTCCGCCGCCGCGGAACGCGTCGTCGGACATGATGATGCGCGGGACCGCCGCGCTCGGCATCACGGCGACGGACGCCCCCGTCGGCCTCACCACCGAGGACCGGCACCAGGAGCACCACGGTCTCCGTCAGGCCTGCGTGTCGTGCGGGTCCTGCCACCAGGGCTGCCGGAACGGCGCCAAGGTCTCGATGGACACGACCTACCTGCCCGCCGCCGTGGCCTTCGGCGCGGAGATCCGACCGGAGTCCTTCGTGCACGGCATCGAGCTCGACGCCGACGGCAAGGTGTGCGCGGTGCTCTACACCCGTGACGGCCGCGAACGGCGTCAGCGCTGCCGGTCGCTCGTCCTCGCAGCCGGTGGTGTCGAGACGCCGCGGCTGCTCCTGCACACCGGACTCGCGAACAGCAGCGGTCAGGTCGGCCGGAACTTCACGGCGCACGGGGCGACCCAGGTCTGGGCGACCTTCGACGAGTCGATGCGCTCGTACCGCGGGTACCCGTCGTCGATCATCACCGAGGACTTCGTCCGGCCGGCCGACGCCGACTTCGCCGGGGGCTACCTCATCCAGAGCCTCGGGGTGCAGCCCCTGACCTTCGCGACCACGCTCGTCCGCGGCGGGTCACTGCGGGGCGCCGAGCTCGTCCGGGCGATGCGCGACTACCCGCGGATGGCCGGGGTCGGCATCAACGCCGAGTGCCTGCCGTACGACGACAACCGGCTCGTGCTCTCCGACGAGCTCGACGAGCACGGGGTCCCGCGAGCCCGGGTGACGTTCTCGCCCGGGTCCAACGAGGAGGCGATCCGGGCGCACGCCGTCCGGACCATGAGCGCGATCGTCGAGGCGGCGGGTGGCACGGACGTCCGTGTCCTCGAACGCACCGCGCACACGATCGGCACCGCGCGCATGGGGACGGACGCCGGCTCGTCCGTCGTCGACCCGGCCGGGCGCTCGTGGGACGTCCCGAACCTCTGGGTCTGCGACAACTCGGTGTTCCCGAGTGCCGTCATCGCGAACCCGGCGCTGACGATCATGGCGCTCTCGCTCCGGACGGCCGACCGGTTCCTCCGCGACGACCCCGCGGCCGACCGGGCCCGGTCGGTCGCCGTCGCCGCCTGAGGGCAGACGGGCGGCGCACACCGTCGCCCGTCGCCCGACCGCGGCTGCGCGCGGGCCTCAGCCGCGCAGTGCGAGCGCCTCGCTCGTCCACCGCGCGTGCAGCGCCCACGGGTCCTCGACCCCGGCCGCCACGGTCGCGACGTGCGCCAGCAGCGCCGGCGTCGTCCGGAACCACTCCGTCCGCGGGTACCGGTCCGTGGCGAACACGGCGTGCCGGCGGCGTTCGACCCGTCGGTCGCCGCGTTCGAACGCCAGGAGTTCCTGGTGCGGCACCGCGGCGAGCCGCTGCCGGGGGTTCGCGGTCGTCCCGATCTTGACGCGGTCGCCGAAGTCGTCCCGCTGCCGCAGGTAGTACACGACGTCGACGCGCGGCGGGGGCAGCTCGCCGTCCGGCACGTCGCCCCACGGCCACTCGCAGGTCGCGCAGGTCGTCGCGGTCGGCCAGCGGACACCGAGCCGCGACCCGCAGACCGGGCAGGGTCCCGGCAGGGCGTCCTCGGTGCCGACCTGCTCGGCCGCCGTGTCCGTCACGAGCGCGACGTGGCCGCCGCAGAGCGGCAGGACCGCGGCGAAGCCGTCGGCGGACGGTGCGTCGCACCCCGGGACGCAGCAGGCGGGGACGGAGGGAGGGGTGACCACGCGCCGGACGCTAGCGGGCACCACCGACGCGACCCGTGCCTCCCGTCCGCTCAGTCGGCGAAGATCACCCCGACCGGCTCGCGCTTCTCCTCCTGGAACCGGTCCTCGGCGCGACCGAGCGCCCAGTACGCGGACAGGGACAGGTCCGCCTTCTCGAGACTCCAGTCGTCCTGCAGGAGCCGCCGGATCGCCTTGACCGCCGTGCGCTCACCGTGCGCGAAGACCTGCACCGGCCGGGAGGCGCGGGGCAGCGCCTCGGCCGCCGCCAGCAGGAGCGTGCCCGGCTCCGCGCCGGTGGCGTCGCGGTGCAGCCACCGCAGGTCGACACCGGCCGGGTGGACGAGCGGCTGCTCGTCGGCCGCGGAGGCGACCTCGACGAGCGCGACCCCGGTGGCGTCCTCGTGCATCGCCGCGAGGGCCGCACCGATCGCCGGCAGCGCGCTGTCGTCGCCGAGCAGCACGTGGGTGACGTCGGGGTCGGTGGCCGGGGTGTACCCGCCGCCGGGACCGGAGAGCGCGAGCAGGTCGCCGGGCCGGGCCGCCACCGCCCACGGACCGGCGAGGCCCTCGTCGCCGTGCACGACGAAGTCGATCGCGATCGTGCCCGCCTCGTGGTCCACCGACCGCACGGTGTAGGTGCGGCGGGCCGGACGCTCGTGCTTCGGCAGGTCGGCCCGCAGCGCGTCGAGGTCGTACGGCGGCACGAGGCCGCTCGCGGGCGGAGCGAGCAGGAGCTTGACGTACTTGTCGGTGGCGGCGAGCCGGTCCGGGTCGGCGCCGTCGACGAAGTCGCGGAAGGCCGGACCGCCGAGGTGCACGCGCACCGTGTGCGGGGTGATCCGTTCCGTCCGGTCGACGACGAAGACGTGCTGGGTGCGCTTGGGGCTCGGGCTCATCGTGGGGCTTCCTCTTCCGGTGCTCGACCTTCTCAGCAACTGAGGTTAGCCTCACCTCATGAGTCCGACCGTGACGCCGTTCTCCGAGCTGCTGCGGCGGCGGTCCCGCACCGGTGCGGGCGCGACCGCCGGTGCCTCCGCCTGGGCGGGCGGGGCGCACGACCTGCTGGCGGGGGACTGCGACGTCGCGGACTACGCCGACCTGCTCGGACAGTACGCCGTCGTGTACGACGCGCTCGAGCGCGCCGCCGAGCGGATGGCCGACCACCCGGTCGCCGCACCCTTCGTGACGACCCAGCTCACCCGGATGCCCGCGATCCGCGCCGACCTCGAGTACCTCGTCGGGCCCGACTGGTCCGAGCTCTGCTGCCCGACGGCCGCGACGACGGCGTACGTCCGCCGGCTGAACGAGGTTGCCGCGACCTCCCCGGGCGGATTCGTGGCGCACCACTACACGCGGTACCTCGGGGACCTGTCCGGTGGACCGACGCTCGCGCGGCTGCTCGAGGAGCGGTTCGGCTTCGACACGAACGGCGTGCTCTTCACGATCTTCGACCAGGTCGCCGACCCCGCGGCGTTCGAGGACACCTACGGCGCCCAGCTCGACGCCGCGCCCTGGACCGCGGCGGAACGCGAGGCCGTGCTCGCCGAGGTCGACCTGGCCGCGCGCCTCGACCGGGCGCTCGTGGCGTCGCTGCGTCGACCGGCGTCCCCGACCGCGGCGCTCGGCGGCGCGGCGCACCCCCTCCTCGCCTGACGGCGGTCCCCCGACCCGTCGGGGCCGTGACGTGTGCGCGCCGTGCAGGGGTGCTCCTGCGCACACGTCGCGGCCCCGGCGTCCACCCCTGCAGTGGTCCGTCCGGACGGTCGTCGTCACGTGCCGTCGTGCGCCGGTACAGTGCTGGGGACCCGGGACGCGGTCCCGGCGCAACGTGAGAGGAACCCATGACGGCGATCGACGGATCGACGCGCCACGGGCGCGCACGGGACGACGTCAGCGGAGCGGTCGACAGCGACCTGCGCGCGGACGTCCGGTACCTCGGCAACCTGCTCGGGCGGGTGCTGCGGGAGACCGGTGGCGACGAGCTGCTCCACGACGTCGAGAGCCTGCGGGCCGCGGTCATCGGCGCCTACGAGGGGTCCGACGCCGAGGGTGCCGCCCGGGCCGAGGCCATCGTCGCCGAGATGTCCGCGGAGCGGGCCGAGGCCGTGGCGCAGGCGTTCACGACCTACTTCCACCTCACGAACCTGGCCGAGGAGCACCACCGCGTCCGCGTGCTCCGGGCCCGCGGCGACGACGGCGGTCTCGCCGGCGACTCGTTCCCCGCCACCTACGCCTCGCTCGTCGAGCAGGTCGGTGCCGACGAGGCCGCCGCGCGCCTGGCCGACCTGCGCTTCCACCCGGTGCTCACCGCGCACCCGACCGAGGCCCGCCGCCGTGCGGTCACCACGGCCGTGCGCCGCATCACCGACCTGATCGACGAGCGCGACCACACCCGCAACGCGACCGCGCGCGCCGAGAACGAGCGGCGCCTGCTCGAGGAGATCACGACGCTCCTGCGCACCTCGCCGCTGCGGACCACGCGACCGACCCCGCTCGACGAGGTCCGCACCGCGATGAGCGTCTTCGACCAGACGCTGTTCGAGATCGTGCCGCAGGTCTACCGCCTGCTCGACGACCGGCTGCTCGGCGACGACGCCGGCCGGGCGCCGGTGACCGCTCCCGCCTTCGTGCGCTTCGGCACGTGGATCGGCGGCGACCGCGACGGCAACCCGCACGTCACCGCGGCCGTGACCCGGCAGGCCGCCGACATCGCGGCGGAGCACATCCTGCTCGGCCTGTCGCGCGCGGCCACCCGCATCGGCGCCGCACTGACCCTCGACGCCGCCGAGACCCCGGCCGACGCCGGGCTCCAGGCGCTGGTCGCCGCGCAGGAGGCGCTCGACCCGGGCATCGCCGAGCGCATCGGCGTGCGAGCGCCGAACGAGACCCACCGGCGGGCGCTGCTCTTCGTGGCCGCGCGGATCCGTGCGACCCGCCGCGGGAAGGACGGTCTGGCGTACGGCGGTCCCGAGGAACTGCTCGCCGACCTCCGGGTCATCCAGGCCTCGCTCGTCGCGGCCGGTGCCGCCCGCACCGCGAACGGCGAGCTCCAGAACCTCGTGTGGCAGGTCGAGACGTTCGGCTTCCACCTGGCCGAGCTCGAGGTCCGCCAGCACTCGCAGGTCCACCGCACCGCCCTCGCCGAGATCCGCTCGGGGGAGCCGCTCAGCGACACGACCGAGGAGGTCCTCGCGGTGTTCCGCACCGTCGCGGACCTGCAGCAGCGCTACGGCGTGCGGTCGGCGCACCGGTACATCGTGTCCTTCACGCAGTCCGCCGCCGACCTGGCGAACGTGCACGAGCTGGCGACGGCGGCGTGCGGCGACGCGGCGCCCGTGCTCGACGTCATCCCGCTCTTCGAGACCTTCGCCGACCTGCACGCGAGCGTCGACATCCTCGACGAGGCCGTCCGCACCGAGCCGTTCCAGCGCCGGCTCGCGGCGACCGGGCGGCGACTCGAGGTCATGCTCGGGTACTCGGACTCGTCGAAGGACGTCGGCCCGGTGTCGGCGAACCTCGCGCTCTACGACGCCCAGGCGCGGATCGCCGACTGGGCGCGGGACAACGACGTCGAGCTCACGCTCTTCCACGGACGCGGCGGTTCGCTCGGCCGTGGTGGCGGACCCGCGAACGAGGCGGTGCTCGCGCAGCCGCCGGGGTCGATCGACGGGCGCCTGAAGCTCACCGAGCAGGGCGAGGTCATCTTCGCCCAGTACGGCGACCAGGACATCGCCGCGCGGCACCTCGAGCAGATGGCCTCGGCGACGCTCTTCGCGTCGTCGCCGTCGAACGAGGACCGGACGGCGGTCGCCGCCACCCGGTTCGCCGAGCTCGCACAGCAGCTCGACGACGTCTCCCGGCAGGCGTTCTACGACCTGGTCAAGGCCGACGGCTTCGCGCCGTGGTTCGCCCGCGTGACGCCGATGGAGGAGATCGGGCTGCTGCCGCTCGGCTCCCGGCCGGCCCGTCGCGGCCTGAGCGTCGAGTCCCTCGAGGACCTCCGCGCCATCCCGTGGGTGTTCTCGTGGACGCAGGCGCGCATCAACCTCGCCGGCTGGTACGGCCTGGGCTCCGCGCTCGAGGCCGTCGGCGACGTCGAGGTCCTCCGTGCCGCGTACGCCGAGTGGCCCCTGTTCGGCGCGATGATCAAGAACGTCGAGATGTCCCTCGCCAAGACCGACGAGCAGATCGCCCGCCGGTACCTCGAGCTCGCCGACCGCGACGACCTCGCGGCGAAGGTCCTCGACGAGATGCTCCGCACCCGCGACTGGGTGCTCCGGGTCTCCGGCGGCAGCGACGTGCTCGAGGACCGGCCGGTGCTCGCCCGCGCCGTCCGGCTCCGCAGCCCGTACGTCGACGCACTGTCGCACCTGCAGCTCCGAGCGCTCCGGTCGATCCGGACCAGCGGCAGCACCGACCCGACGGACGGCGACCACCGGTTGCTGCTCCTGACGGTCAACGGGATCGCCGCCGGCCTGCAGAACACGGGCTGATCCGACGGGCTGTCCCGACGGGTCGCGATCGCGACCCGGTGCCGGACGGGAGGCGCGGTGCCGGCGGGCGTCGCGCCTCCCGTCCTGTGCGACCACGGTGAGGGTCCTGTCGAATCGATTCGCGGACGCGTAGCGTTGCGTTCGTGACGACGGAGCGCGAACGGACCGGCCGACCCGCGACCGGTGGCGTGCTGCCGCCGATCGTCCCGCTCGCGCTCATCGTCGGCGTCTCGCCCTTCGCGACCGACATGTACATCCCGGCGCTGCCGACCATCGCGCGCGAGCTGGGGACGTCGCCCGGCGTCGTGCAGCTCTCGCTCACCGCGTTCCTCGTCGCGTTCGCGGTCGGACAGCTGCTCGCCGGCCCCGTGAGCGACGGCATCGGCCGGCGCCCGCTGCTGCTCGTCGGCACCGCCGGGTTCGCCCTGGCCTCGGTCGGCTGCGCCCTCGCGCCCGACGCGACCACCCTCGTCGTGGCGCGGGTGGTGCAGGGCCTGGCGGGCGCCGCCGGGTCCGTCGCGGGACGTGCGATGGTGTCCGACACGACGACGGGGCCGCGCACCGCGAAGGTGTTCGGCACGCTCGCCGCGATCAACGCGATCGGACCGGTGGTCGCCCCGCTCGCCGGGGGAGCCGTCCTGACCGTCGGCTCGTGGCGGCTCATGTTCGTCGTGCTCGCGGTGCTCGGTGCCGTGTTCACCGCGGCCGTGGCGCTCCGCTTCGGCGAGACCCTGCCCGCGACGGCGCGCGGGGGCACCGGGTTCCGGGCGAACGGCCGACGCATCCGCGACCTCATGGCGATCGGGCGCTTCCGGGCGTACGTGCTCACCGGCGTGCTCTCGACGATCGGGTTCTTCGCCTACATCGCGACGAGTTCGTTCGTGTTCCAGCGGCAGTACGGGTTCTCGGAGCAGCTCTACACGCTCGTGTTCGCGACGAACGCGTCGATGATGATCGTCACGACGCTGGTGTTCCGGAGGGTCGTCGGGCGGTTCTCCGAGGACACGCTCCTGACGGCCGGTCTGGTCGTCGGTGCGATGGGGAGCGCGGCCGTCCTGGTCTTCGCCGTGGCCGGCACCGGCCCCGTGGCGGTCTGGTGCGCACTGGCCGTCGTCACCGGCGCGTGGGGCTTCGTGCTGCCGGCGGCGATGACGCGGACCCAGGCGGTCGGCGCGGCGCACCCGGGCACGGCGGCGGCGCTGCAGGGCGGGCTGACCTTCGGGCTCGGCGGCCTCGGGACGCCACTCGCGGGTGCGCTCGGCGGCACCGCGACCGCGATGGGGGCCGTGATGGCCACCCTCATCGCGGCGGCCGTGGTGGTCCAGCTCGTCGCGACGCGGCGGGGCCGTTCCGCCTGAGGGCACCGACCCGGTAGGTTGCAACGTGCACCCGTTCCGGACCGAGGAGGCACCTGCATGGACATCGTCGTACACGAGGCAACGGACGACACGGCCGTGCTGGAGTGCAGCGGCCGGCTGAACATGGTCAGCGCGGGCGCGTTCCGCGAGACCGTGGCGAAGGTGGTCGGCGGCGGCCGGGCACGACTCGTCGTCGAGCTCTCCGGCGTCGAGTTCATGGACTCGTCCGGGCTCGGCGCGCTGGTCGGTTGCCTGAAGACCGCGCGCCAGGCCGGCGGGGACCTGCGCATCGCGGCGCCCTCCGAGCAGGTCCAGATGGTCCTCAAGCTGTCCAACATCGACAAGATCCTGCGGACGTACCCCGACGGGGACGCCGCGGTCACGAACTGGGGATGACCGTCACCATGGGCGAGCACGTGCTCGATCTCGCCTGCCCGCCCGAGGACGTGACGGCGGTGCACGCCTTCCTGTCCTCGGTGTGGGACCGCGAGCCGGACCTGTCCGTCGAGGACCGCATGGCGCTCGAACTCGCCCTCGTCGAGCTCGCGTCGAACGTCATCGAGCACGGTGCGGCCGGCAGCCGCATCGCGTGCTCCATGCGGTTCGCCGTCCGGCCCGACGACGTCGTCGTGACGATGGTGGACGACGGCGTCCCCGTGTCGGTCGACCCGTCCGCCGCGCACCTGCCGGACGCCATGGCGGAGGGCGGACGCGGACTCGCGCTCGTGCAGATGGTCGTCGACGACCTGCGCTACGAGCGGGTCGACGGGCGCAACCAGTGGGTCGTCCGGCGCGGACGGCACTGAGACGGCACGGACGTGCACCCCGTGCGGGGGTGGACGACCATCCGGTTCACGCACTCCGGCAGCCGTTCCGCGCACCCTGCGGAGCCGACCGTGCCCCGGACCGGTCGGGGTGACACGCTCACCCTGATGAGCACCGAGACCCGCGCGGACCCACGACTGCGCTACGAGGCGTCCGGTACCGACCTCGGCGCGGCGCTCGACCTCTTCTCCGACGCCTACGAGGGTGCGCACTTCAACGGGGCGAACACGGAGCGCTCCTTCGCGTACCGGTTCCGCATGGTCGGGGACGGCTCGATGTCCCTGCGGACGACGCACTTCGACGCGAAGGCCACCGGGCAGGCCACCGCCGGCGACGAGTACGTCGTGATGTGGACGACCGACGGCGGCGGCACCGTGGACGTGGGTCGCGACGACGTGACCTTCGCGCCCGGCACGCCCGTGGTGTTCCCGAGCGGCCGGCCGTTCGTCTTCGAGCTCGAGGACATCCGGCAGAACCTCGTGCACTTCGACCGGCGCTTCCTCGAGCGCGTCGCCGCCGAGGAACACGGCGGCCAGGCCGGCCCGCTCGTGTTCGACCACGCCCAGCGCCCGCGCACCGAGGACCTCCGTGGGTGGAACGCCCAGGTCGCCCGTGCCGCCCGCGTCGTGCTCGGCCCCGCCGAGCCGTCCCCGCTCCTGCTCGCCGAGATCGCCCGTGAGACGGCGCTCGCGATGCTCCACACCTTCCCGCACCAGCAGCTCGCGCCGGAGTCGCCCGTGCCGCAGGGGGCCACCAGCCGCGTGCGCGAGGCGGTCGAGTACATGCACGCGTACGCGCACACGCCCATCACCACGACGGACGTCGCGGAGCACGTCGGGCTGAGCGTCCGTGGGCTCCAGCAGGCGTTCCAGCGCCAGGTCGGCACGGCACCGAACGCGATGCTCCGCGGCATCCGCATGGACCGCGTGCGCGAGGAGCTCGTCGCGGGCAGCCCGGGCCAGCTGACGATCGCCTCCGTCGCCGTGCGGTGGGGCTTCGCGCACCTCGGACGCTTCTCGGCGGCGTACCACCAGCGCTTCGGCGAGTACCCCCGCGACACCCTGCACGGCTGACGCGGCACGTCCCGCTACGCTGCCCGGATGCACGAGCACGAGCACGAGCACGCCGCCGACCGGTACCCGTGGGTCGTCGTGCCGGGCATCTGGGACTCGGACCCGGAGCACTGGCAGTCACGCTGGCAGGACGACCGCGGACCGGAGGCCGTCCGCATCGCTCCCGCGTCGTGGTCGGCGCCGGACCCGGACGACTGGGACCGGGCGATCTCGGACGCGGTCGCCGCGTGCGCCCGCCCTCCGGTGCTCGTCGCGCACAGCCTCGGGGTGCTCGCTGCCGCCCGCTGGCTCACCGCGCACGACGACGGTGGGGCCGCCGGCGCGTTCCTGGTCGCACCGCCCGACCCGACCGCTCCGGCCTTCCCCGACGCCGCACGGGGCTTCGGGCCACCCGGCGGCGCGGTCACGACGCCGACGGCCCTCGTCGTGAGCGAGGACGACCCGTACTGCTCGGCGGAGCGGGCCACGGCCTTCGCGTCCACGCTCGGTGCCCGGGTGCTCCGGGTGGGGGAGCGGCAGCACGTCAACGTGGCGAGCGGCGTCGGGGCGTGGCCGGAGGGACGACGGCTCCTCGACGGGTTCGTCCGCGACGCCGTGGGACGCTGACACGCCGCTCACGTCCGGACCGACACGTCACGTACAGTGCGGCGGGATGCGCGACACACCGCGGATCTCCCACCCTCGCCAGCCCGTGAAATCTATCCTGCGTCACATGGAGACCCAGCCCGGCGCGCGCACCCCCCTCGTGGACCCCTTCGGGCGCGAGCTCGAGGAGTGGCTCCGGGACGTCCCGGCCACCCGGTCGCCCTACCTGGCGGACCTCGTGGTGCCGCCGGTCACGGGTCCCGTGCAGCGGCCGGTGGTGCCCGCTGACGAGACCGCCGCGTCGCCGGTCGTCGAGTCGCCGGCGACCCCGTCGGCGACCGCCACCAGCACGGACGCCACCGCGTTCCGCCGTCGTGACCGTGCCCGTCACGTCGCCGCGTGCGCCCCCGCGTTCCCCGAACCCCCGGCCCGGATCGCCCTGCGCTTCGAGGACCTCGCCGTCGAGGTCGCCGCGTCGAGCGGCCGCACCACGATCGAGCGCATCGTCCTGCTGGAGGACGAGGTCCGCCGCCGTGACGAGGACCTCGCCCGACTCGCCGCCTGGGAGACCACGGTCGCCGACCTCGACGACGCCGAGGTGCAGGCCGCCCGCGCCTTCGCCCGTGCCGTCTTCGCCGACCTGCTCGCCGACGCCGCCGACGAGGCCGAGCGACGCGAGCGCGCCGCCGCCCGTCGTGCGGCCACCGGCCCGCTGCCGACGCCCGTCCGCGACGCGGCGGCCGCCCGTGCGACGCGGACCGCGGTGCCCGCACCCGCCGCGACCGCGCCCGCGACGACCGCAGCCAGCACGACCCGACGCACCGTGACCGCCACCGGCGCCGAGGTGACCGCCCCGGTGCGTGACGAGCCGGTGCGACCGGCGCTGTCCCTCCAGGCCGGCCCGCCGGTCTCCGCGTCGACGCGCCCCACCCCGCTCGTGCAGCCCGCGACCGGACCGACCGTCATCGACCGTGCCGCGTTCGCCGCTGCCCTCACGGCGCACGCCGGCACGACGGCGAGCACCCCGGTCGTGCTGCCGGAGGCGGTCTCGCTCCCGGTCGAGCGCGACGCCACGGCGGGCGACGCACCCGTCGACGCCTCGGCCGACGGCGGGTGGTGGACACGACTCGTCGCGCGTCTGCGTGCCCTGTTCGGCCGTCGCTGACGGACCGCACGCTGCCGGACCGCACGCTGCCGACGGCTCGGTAGACTGACGGGATGCCGACGCTCCGCGAACTCCAGGCCGTCACCGAGGACCTGTGGCCCGCCGCCGGCGCCGAATCCTGGGACGCCGTCGGGCTCGTGTCCGGGCACCCGGACCAGCCGATCGAGCACGTGCACCTCGCCGTCGACGCCGTGCCGGCCACCGCCGACGAGGCCGTGGCGCTCGGAGCGGACCTGCTCCTGACGCACCACCCGCTGCTGCTCCGCGGGGTGACGACCATCGACGAGACGACCGCGAAGGGCCGCGTGCTCGCCACCCTGGTCCGGGGTGGTACCGCCCTGCTCGCCGCGCACACGAACGCCGACGTCGTGACCACGGGCACCTCCGCGGTGCTGGCCGACCGGCTCGGTCTCACCGAGCAGCGGCCCCTCGAGCCGGGGCAGGACGCCGCGACGGGCATCGGCCGCGTCGGTGTGCTGCCGGCCGGTACGACCCTCGGTGCCCTCGCCCGCACGCTCGTCGACCTCCTGCCACCCACCGCGACGGGCGTCCGGGTCTCCGGCGACTTCGACCGTCCGGTCCGCACGGTCGCCCTCTGCGCCGGTGCCGGCGACTCCCTGCTCGGCAACCCGGCCGTCCGCGCCGCCGACGTCTACGTCACGAGCGACCTCCGGCACCACCCCGCCTCGGAGTTCCGCGAGCAGGCCCTGCTCGCGGACGGCCCGGCGCTCGTCGACACGTCGCACTGGGCGACCGAGTGGCTGTGGCTCGACGTGGCCGCCGAGCAGCTCCGTCGCGCGACGGGTGTCCGCGTGACCGTCAGCGACCTCCGCACCGACCCCTGGGACTTCGCCGTCCTGCCGGCAGCCGGACCCGCCAGCCCGACCGCAGCGGACGCCGAGCCGGCGTCCGCACCCGCCCCCGAAGGAGACCGACCGTGAAGGCAGCACCCGAGGACCAGGTCGTCCTCCTCGACCTCCAGCGCCTCGACAACGACGTGACGCGGCTGACGCACCGCATCACCGCGCTGCAGAAGGGCGACCGGCTCACCGAGCTCGGCACCGCCGCGGCGTCGCTCCGTGCGCAGCTGGCCGCCGCGACCGGCCAGGTGGAGGACGCCGAGCGTGACCTCGCACGGCTCGAGTCCGACACCGCGACCGCGCAGGCCCGCATCGAGCGCGACACGACGATGCTGCAGAACGCGTCGAACGCCAAGGACGTCGCCGGACTGCAGAGCGAGATGGAGTCGCTGCGTCGGCGCATCGGCGACCTCGAGACCGCCGAGCTCGAGGTCATGGAGCAGCTCGACGTGCACCGCGCCCGCGTCGGGGACATCGAGGCGGAGCTCGCCCGCGTCGAGGCCGACCGCACCACGCTCGTGGGGGAGCGCGACGCCGAGATCGCCCGGGTGCAGGCCGACCGGGACGCCGCGGTGCAGAGCCGCGCGAGCGTCGCGGCGAAGGTGCCCGCGGACCTGCTGGCGCTCTACGACCGGCAGCGGGACCGCTACGGCTTCGGCGCGTCGCTGCTGCAGGGTGGCGTGTCGACGGCGTCGGGCGTGACGCTCACGAACTCCGACCTGCAGACGATCCGGCAGGCGGCGCCCGACGACGTCGTGCTCTGCCCGGACAGCGACGCGATCCTGGTGCGGACGGCCGAGTCCGGCCTGTAGCGCGACCACACGACGGACGGGAGGCGCGGTGCCGGCTGGCACCGCGCCTCCCGTCCGTCTACGCGCGCCTGCGCACGCCGAGGCGCCGATCTCGCTGCGGAGTCTCGCTGCGGATGCGCGAGACCCGCGGTGGGCGTGTGGTGCGAACGGGCCGGCCGTACGCCGGGTTCTGTCCCGCTCTCGCGGTGACGGCCATCTCTCTCGGACCGACGTTGCCGCCGGCCTCCAGCGGTCCACCCGAGGACTCAGCGAGCAGCCTCGTCGTCCTCTGTCTGACCTTGCTCCGGGCGAGGTTTACCGAGCGGATCCGGTCACCCGGACCCCTGGTGGTCTCTTACACCACCGTTTCACCCTTACCGACGTCGCCGCCGGCGGTCTGCTTTCTGTGGCACTGTCTCGCGGATTGCTCCGGGTGGGTGTTACCCACCGCCCTGCTCTGTGGAGCCCGGACGTTCCTCGGCACTCCCGGGGGAGTGACGCGACCGTCTCACCGACCCGTTCGCACCAGCGATTGTACCGGCAGTCCGGGGCGCGAGTGCGCCTGGGCCGCAGCTTCCCGAGGTTCCACGATGTCGGCATCTCGGGCCGCGCGGTCTGTCTCCCCGGATCCGCGACGGGACGACCGCGGCGGGTCGTGGAACCTCGGCGACGGAGGCCGGGCGCGTCGAGGGTGTGGAAGGACGACCCGTCGCCGCAGGGCCGGACCGGACTACCTGCTGGTGGCCGCCAGGGTCGCGGCGCCGATGATGCCGGCGTTGTTCCGGAGGGTCGCCGGGATGATCTCGGCCTGCAGGTCGAGCAGCGGGAGGAACTCCTCGTGGTGCTTCGACACGCCGCCGCCCACCACGAAGAGCTCCGGGGAGAGCAGCGCCTCGAGCGTCGAGTAGTACTTCTGCAGCCGCTTCGCCCAGTGCTTCCACGACAGGTCGTCGCGTTCCTTGGCGGCGAACGACGCGCGGGACTCGGCGTCGTGCCCGTCGATCTCGAGGTGCCCGAGCTCGGAGTTCACGATGAGCACGCCGTCGTTGATGAGCGCGGTGCCGATCCCGGTGCCGAGCGTCGTGACAACGACGAGCCCGTCCTTGCCCTTCGCCGCACCGAACTGCTGCTCGGCGAACCCGGCGGCGTCGGCGTCGTTGACGAAGTGGATGGAGCGGCCGAGCTCCTTCTCGAAGAGCGCCTCGGCCTCGAAGCCGATCCACTTCTTCGACACGTTCGCCGCCGACATGGTCTTGCCGTCGCGGACGATCGCGGGGAAGCAGACGCCCACCGGCACGTCGGCGGCGGGGGCGAGCTCGTCGAGGATCGACTTCGCCACGGCGACGATGTCGTGGGGCTTGCCGCCCTCGGGGGTGGCCTTCTTGATCCGGTCGGTCTGGAGTTCGCCGGTGGTGACGTCGACGATCGCGCCCTTGATGCCCGTACCGCCGATGTCGACGCCGACTGCGAGGGTGGTCATGGGTGTGCCTTTCTGGGGGAGGAGGTCCGTCAGGAGACGGTGAGGAGCTCCGCGCCGCGCTCGGTGACGACGAGGGTGTGTTCGAACTGTGCGGTCCACGACTTGTCGCGGGTGCTGACGGTCCAGTCGTCCGACCAGATGTCCGCGTCGATGCCGCCGAGGGTGAGCATCGGCTCGATGGTGAACACCATGCCGGGCTCGATGACGGTGTCGTACTGGGGTGCGTCGTAGTGGGGGATGATCAGGCCGGAGTGGAAGGCCCGCCCGACTCCGTGCCCGGTGTAGTCCCGCACGACGCCGTAGCCGAAGCGCTTGGCGTAGGCCTCGATGGCGCGGCCGATGACGTTGACCTGGCGGCCCGGGGCGACCGCCTTGATGCCGCGCTCGAGCGCGAGCCGCGTGCGGTCGACCAGGTCCTGCACCTCCTGCGATGCCTCGCCGACGACGAACGTGCGGTTCGTGTCGCCGTGCATCCCGTCCTTGAAGGCGGTGACGTCGATGTTGACCAGGTCGCCCTCCTGCAGCACGGTGTCGTCCGGGATGCCGTGGCAGATGACCTCGTTGAGGCTCGAGCACAGCGACTTCGGGTACCCGCGGTAGCCGAGCGTCGAGGGGTAGGCGCCGTGCGACACGACGTACTCGTGGCCGATGCGGTCGAGCTCGTCGGTGGTGACGCCCGGACGGATCGCCTCGCCCACGGCGTCGATCGCCCGCGAGGCGATGCGGCCGGCCGCCCGGATCCGCTCGACCTCGTCGGGCGTGTAGGTGTCGCCGAGACCGTGCTCGTGCGGCTCGGCGCGCCCGACGTACTCGGGGCGCTCGATGTCCTTCGGGACGGGGCGCTGGGGGGAGATCCGGCCGGCGGTCAGGTGTCCGTGTGCGTCCCGGGGCATGGCGACCACTCTAACCGGGTGCGGCACGAGCCTGTCGCGAGGGCGGGTACACGAGGCTCGGCCCGGCTCCGCCGCAGGGCGACCGCCTGGAGGACCGGTGCGCGCCCGGCGGGCCGGCACCGGGCCTCCAGGCCGTCGCGTCGGGCGCGGGGCGCACACGAGGCTCGGCCCCGCGGACGAGACTCGCGACCCCGACGCGCGAACCTGTCCGCCAGCGCGAGCCTCGGCCCAGCGCGCAGCGCGCCCGGGCGTGGCCCGGCGCCCGTGGGTACGGTGGCGCCATGAGCGACGAACGCATCGAGTCCCAGTGGTGGTTCAACGACAAGACCGGGCAGGTCGAGCAGGGCCCGCAGTCCCCGCAGCGCGACCGCATCGGCCCGTTCGCGACGCGTGACGAGGCGCAACACGCCCTGGACCGCATCAAGGCGAACAACGAGCGCTGGGACGACGGGGACCAATAGGCTGGAGGCCCCAGCAGCACCACGGAAAGGGCGTCCATGGACAAGCAGACGGACTTCGTGCTCCGCACCATCGAGGAGCGGGGCATCAAGTTCATCCGACTCTGGTTCACCGACGTCATCGGCACGCTGAAGTCCGTCGCGATCGCCCCGGCCGAGGTCGAGGGTGCCTTCGCGGAGGGCATCGGGTTCGACGGCTCCGCGATCGAGGGCCTGACCCGCAGCTACGAGGCCGACGTGCTCGCGCACCCGGACCCCTCGACGTTCCAGATCCTGCCGTGGCGAGGCGAGATCGACCCGACCGCGCGCATGTTCTGCGACATCACGACGCCGGACGGGCAGCCCGCCGTCGCCGATCCGCGGAACGTCCTGAAGCGCACGCTGGCCAAGGCGAGCGACCGCGGCTTCACGTTCTACACGCACCCGGAGATCGAGTTCTACCTCCTGAAGAGCCGCGACTGGAAGGACGGCGGACCGCAGCCCGTCGACCAGGCCGGTTACTTCGACAACGTCCCCGGCGGCAGCGCGCACGACTTCCGCCGACGGTCCGTGCGGATGCTCGAGGACCTCGGCATCTCGGTCGAGTTCTCCCACCACGAGGCCGGTCCCGGGCAGAACGAGATCGACCTGCGCTACGCCGACGCCCTCACCATGGCGGACAACATCATGACCTTCCGCACGGTGGTGAAGGAGGTCGCGATCGAGCAGGGCGTCTACGCCACCTTCATGCCGAAGCCGCTCTCCGGCCAGCCGGGCTCGGGCATGCACACGCACGTGTCGCTGTTCGAGGGCGACCAGAACGCCTTCTACGAGGCGGGCGGCGAGTACCAGCTCTCGCAGACCGCAAAGCACTTCATCGCCGGGGTGCTGCGCCACGCCCCCGAGATCACCGCGGTGACGAACCAGTTCGTCAACTCGTACAAGCGGCTCTGGGGCGGCGACGAGGCCCCGTCGTTCGTGACCTGGGGCCACAACAACCGCTCGGCGCTCGTCCGCGTCCCGCTGTACAAGCCGAACAAGGGCCAGTCGGCTCGGGTCGAGTACCGCGGCATCGACTCCGCGGCCAACCCGTACCTGGCCTACTCGCTCCTGCTGGCCGCTGGTCTCAAGGGCATCGACGAGGGCTACGAGCTCCCGCCGGAGGCCGAGGACAACGTCTGGAGCCTGTCAGACGCCGAGCGCAAGGCCCTCGGCTACAAGCAGCTCCCGGCGAGCCTCGACCACGCCCTCGGCCTGATGGAGGACTCCGAGCTCGTCGCCGAGACGCTCGGCGAGCAGGTCTTCAACTTCGTGCTGCTCAACAAGCGGCAGGAGTGGAAGGCGTACCGCGACCAGGTCACGCCGTTCGAGCTGAACACCAACCTCGGCGCGCTCTAGCAGCACGCCCGGAGCGCACCACATGACCGGTCGGACGCGGACGTCCCGTTCCGAGTTGGCCCGCCTGGGCTTCGCGGAGCTGTCGGAGAGCCTCGAACGGATCGCCGGACTGGAGGCACGCACCGGCCCCGTCGGGCGGGTGCCGGTCGCGGACGCCCCGGCACTGTGGGAGTCGACGGCCGACCCGGACGGCGCGCTGCGCCTGCTGGAACGGCTCCTCGACCGCGCGCCGGATGAGCTCCGCCCCGTCCTGGCCGACGAGGCCGCGACCGAGCGGCTCGTCCGCCTGCTCGGGGCCTCGGTCGGGCTGGGGGAGTTCCTGCACCGTCGGCCCGCGGAGATCGCGCTGCTGCTCGACTCGGTCACCCCGCCGTGGACGCAGGACGAGTACACCGCGTCGTTGGCCGAGGCCGTCGACGGCGCCACCGGGGAGGACGCCCGGCTCCGCCTGCGCGTGCGCTACCGGCGACACCTCGCGCAGATCGCGCTGTTCGACGTGCTCCACCCGGCCCCCACGGCCGCGTTCCCCGCCGTCGCGGCCGGTCTCGCCGACCTCGCCGGTGCCGCGCTCGAGGCCGCGGTGGACGTGGCGCGCCGCGAGGTGCCCTTCCCGGCCGCCGACGTGGCGGCGACGCCCCTGGCCGTGATCGCGATGGGCAAGGCCGGCGCCCGCGAGCTCAACTACGTCAGCGACGTCGACGTCATCTTCGTCACCGAACCGACGCGCGACGACGCGGCCGACACGGGCGTCGGCACCGATCGTGCCGTGCTCATCGCGACGCGCCTGGCGATCGCGGCGACGCACGCGATCACCGACCTCGCGGCGGAGCCCGCACTGTGGGAGGTGGACGCGAACCTCCGGCCGGAGGGCAAGGACGGCGCGCTCGTCCGCACGCTCGACTCGCACGTCGCGTACTACGAGCGGTGGGCGAAGGGGTGGGAGTTCCAGGCGCTGCTGAAGGCGCGTCCCATCGCCGGCAGCCGCGACCTGGGGGAGCGGTACGCCGCCGCGGTGGCCACGTTCGTGTGGACCTCGGCCGGGCGGCCCGGGTTCGTCGAGTCGGTGCAGCGGATGCGGGAGCGCGTCACCGAGCACATCCCGGACGCCGAGGTCGACCGGCAGCTCAAGCTCGGGCCCGGCGGGCTGCGGGACGTCGAGTTCACGGTGCAGCTGCTGCAGCTCGTGCACGGGCGCGACGACGAGACGGTGCGGGTGCGGTCGACGCTCGAGGCGATGGACGCCCTCGCGGCCGCCGGGTACGTCGGCCGGCCCGAGGCCGCCCGGTTCGGGCCGGACTACGCCCTGCTGCGCCTGCTCGAGCACCGCATCCAGCTCCGGCGCCTGCAGCGCACCCACCTCATGCCGGACGACCCCGACGAGCTCCGGATCCTCGCGCGCTCGACCGGCCTCGCGACCTCCGCCGTCGCGCTCGAGCAGCGCTGGCGCGGGGTGAAGCTCGAGGTCCGGGGGCTGCACGAGCGGCTGTTCTACCGTCCGCTGCTCTCCGCCGTGGCGGCGACGGACGGCGAGATCGTGCTGACGAGCGACCAGGCGGCCGACCGACTCGGCGCGATCGGCTTCGCGGACCCCTCGGGCGCGCTCGGGCACATCCGCGCGCTCACGCAGGGCACGAGTCGACGGGCCGCGATCCAGCGCAACCTGCTCCCGGTGCTGCTGCGCTGGATGGCCGAGGGGCCGGCTCCGGACCGCGCCCTGCTCGCGTTCCGGCGCCTGAGCGACACCCTGGGGGAGTCGAGCTGGTTCCTCCGCATGCTCCGCGACTCCTCCGGCGCGGCGCACTCGCTGACGACCGTGCTGTCCGAGTCCGCGTTCCTCGCCGGGCTCCTCGAGCGCTTCCCGGAGGCCGTCGCGTGGCTCGACGAGCCGGAGGCGCTCCTCCGGCCCCGCCCGCTGGCGTCGCTGCTCGCCGAGCACGCCGCGACGACCGCCCGGCACGGCGACGACGTCGACGGTGCCGCTGCGCTCGTGCGGTCCGCCCGACGTCGCGAGACGCTCCGGCTCGGCATGGCCGCGGTCCTGGGACACCTCGACGTGGACGCGCTCGGTCCGGCGCTGTCCGACGTCTCCGAGGCCACCCTGACCGGAGCGCTCACCCTCGCGCGACGGGACGCTCCCGAGGGACTCGCGTTCGGCATCGTCGCGATGGGTCGGTTCGGCGGCCGGGAGCTCGGCTTCGGCTCCGACGCGGACGTGCTCTACGTGTACCGGGCACCGGAGGGCCTCGAGTCCGAGCAGGCCTCGCGGGCGGCGCAGCGGATCGTCCGTGAGCTGTCGCGGCTGACCGACGACGCCGTCCACCCGTTCGAGCTCGACATCGACCTGCGTCCGGAGGGGAAGAACGGTCCCGTGGTGCGGACGCTCGAGTCGTACGGCGCCTACTACGCGCGGTGGTCGTTGACGTGGGAGGCGCAGGCGCTCCTCCGTGCCCGCGGTGCCGTCGGCGACGACCGGCTCCTGCGGGACTTCGAGCACCTGGCCGACCGCACCCGGTACCCGGAGCACATCGACGACCGCGAGGTCCGTGAGGTCCGCCGGATCAAGGCGCGCGTCGAGTCCGAACGGCTGCCCCGCGGCGCCGACCCCGCCCGGCACCTCAAGCTCGGGCGCGGCTCGCTGAGCGACGTCGAGTGGTTCGTCCAGCTCCTGCAGCTGCAGCACGCCACGACCGTCCCGGGCCTCCGGACGACGTCGACCCTCGAGGCCCTCCACGCCGCCACCGCGGCCGACCTCGTCGCCCCCGAGGACGCCGAGCGGCTCGAGGCCGCCTGGCGCTTCGCCTCCCGCACCCGGAGCGCGCTCGTGCTCTGGTCCGGGCGGACGACCGACGTCCTGCCCGTGGACCGGGTCCAGCTCGAGGGCATCGCTCGCCTCCTGGAGTACCCGCCCGGGTCCGCCTCGCTGCTCGAGGAGGACTACCTGGGCGTCACGCGGCGTGCTCGGCAGGTGTTCGAGCGCGAGTTCTACGGCGCCTGACGAGGCTGCCCCGACGGTCGGTACCCCGCGGCGACACGCCCGGGACGACGCGGAGCACGCGAAGATGACATGTCGTCAGTAGCGACTTCCGCGCGGGCGGATCCGTACCCCGGTCGCCGAGACTGCGTACCCCGGTGGGTCCCCCGCGGGATGTCTCCGTTCAGCGGGGGCACAGGGTGGTCCGGCGCGGCGACGGACGCGCGCTGAGCGAGCGCCGCGCGGACCGCACCATCTCCTGAACAGGGCTTTCCCCGGGTGGTGCGGTCGTGCCTCCCGGCCGCTCGACCGACCGCGAGCGGCGTCGCGAGCCACCGTCCGGTCCGCACTGCTGCTGTCAGCAGCAGTGCGGACACGCTCGCGACCGCCGGTGGAGGACAGTGTTGTACCCCGGAACGAAGCGACGGTACCCCCGCACGAGGGGCGCGTTGCGCCGGTGCCCGGCTTCTGTCTCAATTGCCTCACCCGAACCGACCACTGGTTCCTCGATGAAGCGGAATCCCCACCTCGAACGTTGAAGCAGGGATCGATGTTCACCTTCATTCTGCAGATCCGGCAGATGGTCGAAGGGCACCCCGAGTTCTACCTGTTCGCCGTGTACTCCGCGGTGATCTGGTTGCTCTGGCTGCTCAAGGTCATCCTGTCGGCCCGCTACCGCCCCTACACCGGCACCTTCGTCGGGACGACCAGCGTGGTCGTCCCCGTCGTGGACGAGCCGCTCGACCTCTTCCGTGACGTGATCGGCCGCATGGTCGAGCAGCGTCCGGGCGAGATCATCGTCGTCATCAACGGCGCCCGCAACGAGGCGCTGGAAGGGGTCTGCGACGAGTTCGCCCCGCTCGTCCGCTGGACCCACACCCCGATCCCCGGCAAGCGCAACGCCGTGAAGGTCGGGACCGAGATGTCGAACGGCGACATCACGATCCTCGTCGACTCGGACACGGTCTGGACGCCCGGCACGCTCGACGAGCTGCTCAAGCCGTTCGCCGACGAGTCCGTCGGGGGCGTGACCACCCGGCAGCGCATCCTCGAGCCGACCCGCTCCTGGATCACCCGCTGGGCGGACTGGCTCGAGAACTCCCGGGCGCTCTACTCGATGCCCGCGCAGAGCGTGCTCGGGCAGATCGGCTGCCTGCCCGGACGGACCATCGCGTTCCGCCGCAGCATCCTGGCCCGCGTCATGGACCGGTTCATGCACGAGGAGTTCATGGGTGTCTTCCTCGAGGTGTCCGACGACCGGACCCTGACGAACCTGACGCTCAAGGAGGGGTACCGGACCGTCTACCAGTACACCTCGCTGGTGTACACGGACGCTCCGCTGCAGGTGAAGAAGCTGTTCAAGCAGCAGCTGCGCTGGGCGCGTGGCTCGCAGTACAACACGCTCCGGATGCTGCCCTGGATGCTCGGCCACGCGCCGATCCTGGCGGTCTTCTTCCTGACCGACATCATCCTGCCGTTCATGCTCTTCGGCGTGATCGCCGGCTGGATCTACCGGGCGGTCACCGGGCAGGGCGAGAACCTGTACCAGGGCATCCTGCAGCAGTACGGCTTCTCGACGGGCTTCGTCTACGTCGCCGGCCTGATGGTCGTCTCGAGCGTGCTGAGCATGGCGATCCGACAGATGCGCCACCTGGCCGAGAAGCCGAGCGACTTCTTCCGCCTGCCGATGTTCATCATCGTGTCGACGTTCTTCCTCATGCCGATCCGGCTCATCGGCTTCTTCCGCCTGGCGCACGCGTCCGGCTGGGGCACCCGTGCCGGGGCGTACGCCGGCGGTCCGGTGCAGGAGGACCCCGCCGACGCCGTGCAGCCCGCCGCACTCGGCGCACCGCCGGTGAGCCCGGTGGACCTCGGCGAGCAGGGCCGGACCGACCAGGCCGCCGCCGACCGGGCGTTCGACGAGCTCTTCGGACCCGACGCCACCACGAACTCGACCGCCACGGTGCTCGCCACGCGGCGCTCGGCGGCCGTCGCGGCCTCGGCTGCACCCGCGGCCCGCCCGGCTCCGACGACGGCACGTCGTCGCCTCAACCCCTACGCGGCGATCCCGTACCTCATCGGGTTCGCGATCTTCGCCCTGGAGGCGTTCCTCATTGTCTGACCTCATCCGGTCCACCAGCACCTGGTGGGCACAGTCCAGCAAGCACGCCCGACGGACCGCGATCGGCACGACCGCGATCGTCCTCGTGCTCGGCCTCATCACCTGGACCGTCTGGGTCTCGCCCAGCGGCCCGGTGTCCTCCGCCGTCCAGACCGCCCTCGGGGTCACCCCGAAGAAGCAGGCGGCGCAGCCCACCGCCGCTGAGCTCACGGCGAAGCTCGACGCCGCCCAGCAGCGCATCTGGGAGCTCGAGGGCAAGCTCGAGTCGACCGACGCGCAGTCCGGTTCCCGGAGCGACCAGATCACGACGCTCAAGGCCCAGCTCGCGTCGCTGCAGTCGCAGCTCGGTGCCGCGAAGAGCCGTGCCGAGGGCTTCGCCGGCAAGAGCGGGGCCGACGGCGGGGGTGGCGGCACGAGTGGCGGGGGCAGCGGCACGAACGGTGGCAGCACCGGTTCTGCCGTGGACCACGGTGCAGCCGCCGGGTCGAACGGGTCCGGGTCGACGCACCCGGTCGGCACCGGCAACGGTGGTCCGTCGAAGGACCCGTCCCCGACGCTCCCCGCCGCCCCCACCAAGGCCGAGGTCCTCGCGCAGCAGGCCCGGTGGTACGGCCTCTACACGGCGCAGGCGCCCTTCAACTGGGCCGAGTACGACGAGGTCCAGCAGCAGGTCGGCAAGGCCTCGAACATGGTCGGGTTCTTCCAGGGCTTCGACCAGGACTTCAACGCGAGCGCCGTGCAGCGTTCGTGGGCGAACGGCCGACTCCCGATGATGACCTGGGAGACCAAGCCGCTGAACGTCGGCAACGACAAGCCGAACGTGCCCGGGTACTCGAACCAGGACGTCATCGACGGTGACTTCGACGCCTACCTCACGAAGTACGCGCAGGCCGTGAAGGCGAACGGACAGCCGATCGTCATCCGCCTCGACCACGAGATGAACGGCGCCTGGTACAACTGGTCCGAGCAGCCCTTCAACCCGTCGAAGGTGGAGCGGCCGCAGAACGCCCCGGGCACGTACCGACAGATGTGGCAGCACGTCTGGCAGGTCTTCGAGGCGAACGGCGCCAACGACGAGGTCATCTGGAACTGGTCGCCGACGCGCATCGACGACCTCGGCAGCGACACCTACCGCACCGTCGACTACACGGCGAAGTACTACCCCGGCGCGCAGTACGTCGACTGGGTCGGCATGAGCGGCTACTACCGGAACGCCGGCGACCCGGCGACCTTCGCCAAGACGTTCGACGCCACCCTCGGGCAGCTCCGGCAGATCGCGCCCGGCAAGCCGATCGTGCTCAACGAGATCGGTGCGACCGAGTCCGGCACCGCCGTGTCGGAGTCGCAGAAGGCGGCGTGGTTCACCTCGCTCTTCGCCGCCCTGGCCGACCCCGCGAACGACGACGTCATCGGCTTCGCGTACTTCAGCGAGGTGGCGACCTCGGTCACGGACGGCAAGCGCGCGACCAACGACTGGCGCCTGAACTCCCGCAAGGACAGCCTCGCGGCGTTCAGCACGGGGATCCGGCGCGACGACATCGGGTACGACCTCCAGGAAGTGAAGGAACAGTGAGCGAACAGCAGCAGGACGGCGCCGACGTGCGCCCGGCCCCCGTCATCTCCGTCATCGGCACCGGCTACCTCGGCGCCACCCACGCGGCCGCCATGGCCGAGATGGGCTTAGACACCATCGGCGTCGACGTCGATCCGGCCAAGCTGGCGGCGCTGTCCGCCGGCGAGGTCCCCTTCTACGAGCCGGGCCTGCCCGAGCTCATCACGAAGCACGTCGCGACCGGGAAGCTCCGGTTCACCGCCGACATCGCCGAGGCGGTCGCGGCAGCCGACGTCCACTTCGTCTGCGTCGGCACCCCGCAGAAGGCCGGGTCGCACGCCGCGAACCTGTCCTACGTCGAGGCCGCCACCCGCGGTGTCGCCGAGCACCTCACACACCCCGGTCTCATCGTCGGCAAGTCGACCGTCCCGGTCGGCACCGCCGAACGGCTCCGCGGCATCGTCCGCGAGTTCACGCCGTCGGGCATCGCCGCCGAGCTCGTCTGGAACCCCGAGTTCCTCCGCGAGGGCAAGGCCGTCGACGACACCCTGCACCCGGACCGGCTCGTCTGGGGCGGTGCCTCCGCCGCCGCGGACGCCGTCATGCGCGAGGTCTACGCGGCACCGATCGCCGAGGGCACACCGGTCATCACGACGGACCTCGCCACCGCGGAGCTCGTGAAGGTCAGTGCGAACGCCTTCCTCGCCACGAAGATCTCGTTCATCAACGCGATCTCCGAGATGTGCGCGATCACCGGCGCGGACGTCACGACGCTCGCCGACGCGCTCGGGCACGACGTCCGCATCGGCCGGAAGTTCCTCGACGCCGGCCTCGGCTTCGGGGGCGGCTGCCTGCCGAAGGACATCCGGGCGCTCATGCACCGTGCGAACGAGATCGGTGCCGGTCGGGTCGTCGGCCTCATGCAGCAGGTCGACGAGATCAACATGGGGCAGCGCGAGCGCGTCATCGACATGACCATCGAGGCGCTCGGCGGCTCGGTGCTCAACCGTCGCGTCGCCGTCATCGGTGCCGCGTTCAAGCCGCTCACGGACGACGTGCGCGACTCGCCGGCCCTCAACGTGGCCGCCGCGCTGCACCTCCGGGGTGCCCAGGTCACGCTCTGGGACCCGGAGGCGAACGAGACGGCCCGGCGCTCCTTCCCGACGCTGTCCTACGCGGCGTCGAAGGAGGACGCGGTCGAGGGTGCCGACGTCGTCCTCGTCCTCACCGAGTGGGACGACATCGTGCAGGCGTCGCCGACGGCGCTCGGAGCCCTCGTCGGGCGCCGGACCGTGATCGACGCCCGCAACTGCCTCCCGGTCGCCGACTGGGTGGAAGCGGGGTGGTCCGTCCGTTCCCTGGGGCGGCCCACGCCGGTCACGGGTGCGCCCGTGAGCGTAGCCGCGGGGGCGAACGACGTGCTGGTGACAGCGCGGTAGTCGTCGCGTCCGTGCGAGACGGGGTCCGTGCCGGGGGCGGCGCGGGCCCCGTCTCCGTGCCCGCGGGGCGGCAGCGGTCGCGCCGGGTGGGCCCGGGCGTACCTGGTCGTTCCGGGCGTACCTGGTCGTCCCGGGCGTACCTGGTCGTACCTGGTCGTCCCGGGCGTACCTGGTCGTTCCGGGCGTACCTGGTCGTTCGTTCCGACCGGGTACGCCCGTTCCTGCCAGCCATCGCAACCGTCCTGGGAAGGATCGGGCAGGCGGGTGCGGCGACCGCCTGGAGGCCCGGTGCCGGTCCGCCGGACCGGCACCGGGCCTCCAGGCCGTCACCTGCACCGCCCCGCCGCACGCGGAAGGGCCCCGCACCGAGACGGTGCGGGGCCCTTCGTGCTCAGCGGGGATCAGACGCCGAAGTAGAGCTCGTACTCGAACGGGTGCGGGCGCTGCGCCAGCGGGAGGATCTCGTTCTCGCGCTTGTAGTCGATCCAGGTCTGGATGAGGTCCTCGGTGAAGACGTTGCCCTTCGTGAGGAACTCGTGGTCCGCCTCGAGCGCCTCGAGCGCCTCGTCGAGGGAGCCCGGCACCTGCGGGATGCCCTTGGCCTCCTCCGGGGGGAGCTCGTACAGGTCCTTGTCGACCGGCTCGTGCGGCTCGATGCGGTTCTGGATGCCGTCGAGGCCCGCCATGAGCTGCGCGGCGAAGGCGAGGTACGGGTTGCCCGAGGCGTCCGGCGCGCGGAACTCGATGCGCTTGGCCTTCGGGTTGGTGCCCGTGATCGGGATGCGGATCGCCGCCGAGCGGTTGCCGGCCGAGTAGACCAGGTTGACCGGCGCCTCGAAGCCCTTGACCAGGCGGTGGTACGAGTTGATCGACGGGTTCGTGAAGGCGAGCAGCGCCGGGGCGTGCTTCAGCAGGCCGCCGATGTACCAGCGCGCGGTGTCGGACAGTCCGCCGTAGCCGTTCTCGTCGTAGAACAGCGGCTTGCCGTCGTTCCACAGCGACTGGTGCGTGTGCATGCCCGAGCCGTTGTCACCGAAGAGCGGCTTCGGCATGAACGTGGCGACCTTGCCCCACTGGTCGGCCGTGTTCTTGACGATGTACTTGAACTTCAGGATGTCGTCCGCGGCGTGGACCATCGTGTCGAACTTGTAGTTGATCTCCTGCTGGCCGCCGGTGCCCACCTCGTGGTGCGAGCGCTCGAGCGTGAAGCCCGCCTCGATCAGCTTCAGGGTGATGTCGTCGCGCAGGTCCGCCGTCTTGTCGACGGGGGAGACCGGGAAGTAGCCGCCCTTGTACGGGGTCTTGTTGGCGAGGTTCCCGCCCTCTTCCTCGCGGCCGGTGTTCCAGGCGCCCTCCTCCGAGTCGACGGAGTAGAACGACTTGTTCTGCGTGACCGAGTAGCGGACGTCGTCGAAGATGTAGAACTCGGCCTCGGGGGCGAAGAACGCGGTGTCCGCGATGCCGGTCGACGCGAGGTACTTCTCGGCCTTCTTCGCCACCTGACGCGGGTCGCGACCGTAGATCTCGCCGTTCCGCGGGTTGTAGATGTCGAAGACCATGATCAGCGTGCGCTCGGCGCGGAACTGGTCGATGTAGGCGGTCGTCACGTCAGGGATGAGCTGCATGTCCGACTCGTGGATCGACGCGAAGCCGCGGATCGAGGAGCCGTCGAAGAGCTGTCCGACCGAGAAGAAGTCCTCGTCGACCGTGGACGCCGGGATGTTGAAGTGCTGCTGCACACCGGGCAGGTCGGTGAATCGGATGTCGAGGAACTTGACGTCCGTGTCCTTGATGAAGGCCAGGACCTCGGAGGAATCGCTGAACATGTGTGTCGATCTCCTGGGGGGTAGGTGATGTCGATGGATGCCGCAGGTGCACCTCCGACGAGGCTATTGACACCGGGTTTCCCGGACATGACTGCATTGTTTCGGGCGTGTTACGTCGGTGCGGTCGCCTACCCTGGGGGCATGGCCCGCAGCACCATCCCGCCCTCCGCGTCCTCCGCACACCCGAGCGGGGAGCACCCGGACGGCTGGCCGGGCAAGGACCTGGGGCTCCCCGAGGAGGGCCCGCGGAGCGTCGGGCGCATCGGTCGCCGGGTCGTCGCGCTGCTGATCGACGGCGCCCTCGCCGACCTCGTCGCGTTCGTCACAGGGGTGTGGTCACCGCTCGAGGGCTCGGGCGACATCGCGCACACCTGGATCCAGCTCGCGATCTTCGCAGCGCTGCAGGTGCTGTTCATCTGCCTGCTGTCGGGGTCGTTCGGCCACGTCTGCGTCGGCCTGCGGGTCGTCCCGATCCGCGGGGGCTACGTCGGGGTGTGGCGGCCGGTCGTCCGGACGGTCCTGCTCTGCTTGGTCGTCCCCGCGCTCATCAT
Source organism: Curtobacterium citri (assembly GCF_030362955.1). Lineage (NCBI taxonomy): Bacteria > Bacillati > Actinomycetota > Actinomycetes > Micrococcales > Microbacteriaceae > Curtobacterium > Curtobacterium citri. Next base: position 51,534 of record NZ_JAUCML010000004.1, on the reverse strand, counting down.
CGACCGCGACAGCCGCGGGGCGCACGACCGCATCGCCGGGACGGTGCTCGTCCGGCGCTGACCCGGCGGGGGCCGCGGCGGCGGGCTGCGCGTGGCCGGGGCTCGCGCGGTCGGGCTCGCGCGGCGGGGACTTGCGCGGCTGGGACTCGCGCGCTCTTCGACATCGCACCAGTCGATCGACGCGTGTGATGTCGGAAGATGCCCGTGCATCCTCTGCGCGCGCATGATCCGACACCGCACCCGTCGATCGACGCGCGGGATGTCGAAAGATGCACGCGCACGACCGACGGCGGCACTCGGGAGCCCGCACACGACGACGCCCCCGACCTGGCACGGTCGGGGGCGTCGCTCGGCAGAGGGGAACGCGGATCAGCGCGGACGCCCGGCCCGCGCACGCATCGGGTCCATGCCCTTCGGGATCGCCGCGGCGGGACCGTGGGTCATCGAGTCGAGTCGGTTCGCGACCGCCAGGACCTCGTTCCGGTTCAGCGCCTTCTTGTACTGGTTCATCGCCTTCGGCAGCTTGTGCAGGGTCACGCCGTCCGCGTCGTCGTCCACGTGCACGACGTGCACCGGGACGTTCGGGACGATGCGCTGCACCTTGCGGCGCTCCTCGTCGACCTGGCGCTTGAGGTTGCCACGCTGCCCCTCGGTGATCAGGATGACGCCCGGCGTGCCGACCGCGCGGTAGACCGCGGCCTGCGACCGGCCGTGGACGGCGACGGGCATCTCGCTCGACCGCCACTGCCGACGCAGGGAGTTCGAGAGCACCGCGCCGACGGCACCGGGCTGTCCGGCGATCTGGGAGTAGGCGGCGCGCTCGGCGAGCCGACCGAGGACGATGAGGAACAGCAGCACACCGAGCAGGACGCCGGCGAGGATCCACAGCGTGATCGCGAGCCAGTTCTGACCCGGCAGGAGCAGGGCGAGCAGGACGCCGAGGACGACGGGGCCGACGAACGCCAGCAGGAACCACCAGACGGACTTCGGGTCGGCCCGACGGGTCATGGTGAAGACCTGGTACATCTGCTTGAGACGACCCGGCTCCTTCGCCTTGGGCGCTTGGGGAGTGCTGCGTGCCATGCGACCAGGATACGGCCTCGGTCATCCGCCGCAGACCGCCGCTGCTCAGGCTGTGGGCGAACACGCCCCTCCACAGGTCCGCTCGTGCGGACGGGAGGCCCGCTCCGGCCCCGTCACGCTGGTCACCGTGACCACGATCGACTCCACCGACCACTGGTGCGGTGCCTCGGACCCGCCCGCCTTCGCGCGGTGGCTCGCCGACCGGTCCGCGGGGTGCGGCGCCCACCTCGTGCCCGTGCTCCGGGCCGGGCGCTGTCCGAGCGGCCACCCGGCGGTCGAGGTGCTCCGTCCGCCCGTGCGTGCCCTCGACGAGGCGCTCGACGTCGTCGGCACCCCGACCGAGGGTGTCGCGGTGACGCTCACCGTGCCACTGCTGCAGCTGGCCGCCCGAGCACGGGCCGGGGCCCTCGAGCTCGGCGCGCTCTCCGTCGAGGAGATCGGCGTGGACGAGGCCGGCGCCGTGCTCGTCGCCGATCGTCCGCCCGGCGCGGTGGCTCCCTGCCGCGACGACTCGGCGTCGGGCACCACGCCGGCCGAGTCGGTGACGGTACCGGTGGGCCGACCGACTCGTTCGCCGCGGGACGCGGACGGGTCGCGGCAGCTCGTGCTGGCCGCGCGGACGGTGTGGGACCGCGTCGACGCGCGCACTCCGGTCCGGGAGGTCCTCGATCCCGTCCTCGACGCCGCGGTCGACGGTGGTGCGGACGACGTGCGCGCCGCACTCGCACTCGTGCTCGCGGCGTCACCACCGCGGCCGGTGCGGTGGACGCGGCCGCTCGGTGCGCTCTTCGACGACGGAGCGACCTTCGACGACGGAGCGACGACCGCCCCCGGGCAGGACGCGCGGGCCGCGGCAGCGAGCACCGCCGTGGGCACCGCCGCCGGGGCTGCGCTCGTCGCCCTCGCTCGCGACCTCGTCGAACGGGGGATCCCGGTCGGGAGCACCCGCCGGCTGCCGGTCCGGATCGCGCTCGTCGGGACCCTGGTGACCGGCGGGCTGGTCGCCGCTGCGGTCGGTGTCCGCTGACCGACGTGGAGACCGGCCGACCCGGTGCTCCCTCCCGGAACGCCGGACGGCCCCGGTCCCTGCGCGGGACCGGGGCCGTCCGGTGTGGATCGGACCGTCGACTCAGTAGCCGAGGTTCGGGCCGAAGTTGCCCTCCTCGAGGCGGTTCTTCACCGCGACGAGGTACCGCGACGCGTCGGCGCCGTCGATGATCCGGTGGTCGTACGACAGCGCGAGGTAGACGAACGAACGGATGGCGATCGCCTCCTGCCCGTCGACCTTGACGACCGCCGGGCGCTTCGTGACGATGCCCGTGCCGAGGATCGCCGACTGCGGCAGGAACACGACGGGCGTGTCGAACAGCGCGCCGCGCGAACCGGTGTTGGTCAGCGTGAACGTGCCGCCCGCGAGCTCGTCGGGCTTGAGCTGGTTGTTGCGCGTGCGCTCGGCCAGGTCGGCGATCGCCTTCGAGAAGTCGGCGAGCGACAGGCCCGACGCGTCCTTGATCACCGGGGTGAGCAGGCCGCGCTCGGTGTCCACCGCGATCGCGACGTTCTCGTGGTCCGGGTAGACGATCTCGTCGCCCTCGACCGTGGAGTTGATCTTCGGGTGGGCCTTGAGCGCCTCGGACGCCGCGAGGGCGAAGAACGGCATGAAGCTCAGCTTCGAGCCGGTCTGCTCCTGGAAGGCGGCCTTGTTCGAGTCACGGAACTGCGCGACCTTGGTCACGTCGACCTCGACGACGCTGGTGAGCTGCGCGGTCGAGGTCATCGACTGCACGGCACGCTCGGCGACGACCTTGCGGAGGCGCGACATCTTCTCGCGCGTCCCGCGGAGCGGCGAGGTCTCGGCGACGAACGGGCCGGACTGCGCGGCGGCGGGGGCCGGAGCACCCGCGGACTTCGCCTGCTCGGCGGCGGCGAGCACGTCCTCCTTGCGGATCCGCCCACCGACACCCGTGCCGGTGACGGTCGACAGGTCGACACCCTGCTCGTTCGCCAGCTTGCGGACGAGGGGCGTCACGTAGCCGGTCGCCGAGGCGTCCTGGTTGGGCGTCGGAACGGACGCCGAGGCGTTCGCGCCGGACGCCGCGGGTGCAGCAGCCGGGGCCGGAGCAGCGGCCGGAGCCGGGGCAGCGGCCGGAGCCGGAGCGGGGACCGCTGCCGGCACGGCGGCGGGCGGCGGGACCGGAGCGGCCTGCGGGACCGGGGGAGCCGACGGCGCCTGCGGGGCGGCGGGCTGGGTCTGACCACCGGGCGCCGGGTCGGCCTGCTGCGGCTCCGGAGCCTTCTGCTCCTCGGGCTGCTCGGTGCTCGGTGCCGTCTCGGGCTCGCTCGAGTCGGCTGCTGCCTCGTCGGCGCCCTGGTCGGCTGCCTGGCCGTCGGACGAACCGGAGTCGGAACCCGAACCGGAACCGTCGCCGATCTTCACGAGCGGCGTCCCGACCTCGACGGTCTCGTCCTCCTGGACGAGGATCTCCTCGACGGTGCCGGCGATCGGCGACGGGATCTCGGTGTCGACCTTGTCGGTCGAGACCTCGAGCAGCGGCTCGTCGACCTCGACGCGGTCACCGACGTTCTTCAGCCATCGGGTCACCGTGCCCTCGGTGACGCTCTCGCCGAGCGCCGGGAGGTTGACGGATTCGCTCATCGGGTGGGCTCCTGTTCGCGGGTTGCTGTGGTGGTGGTGGTCATTGTCTCGGTGCGCACGGGTGCCGTGGTGGTCACAGCGCGTGCAGCGGCTTGCCCGCGAGGTGGAGGAAGGCCTCGCCCAGTGCCTCGTTCTGCGTCGGGTGCGCGTGGACGAGCGGCGCGACGTCCTCCGGGTGTGCCTCCCAGTTGACGGCGAGCTGCGCCTCCCCGATGAGCTCGCCGACGCGCGCGCCGATCATGCTCACACCGACGACCGGGCCGTCGATGACGCGGACCACCTTGACGGCGCCCGAGGTGCCGATGATGTGGCTGCGGCCGTTGCCGGCGAGGTTGTACTCGTAGGTGTCGACCTTGTCGCTGCCGTACTGCTCCTCGGCCTTGGCCTGGGACAGCCCGACGGAGGCGACCTCCGGGTCGGAGTAGGTGACCTTCGGGATGTTCGTGTCGGAGATGACGACCGGGTTCAGGCCCGCGATCTCCTCGGCGACGAAGATGCCCTGCTGGAAGCCGCGGTGCGCGAGCTGCAGACCGGGGACGATGTCGCCGACCGCGTAGACGTTCGGCAGGTTCGTGGCGAGGCGCTCGTCCGTGGTGACGAACCCGCGGTCCATCGCCACGCCGACCTCGTCGAAGCCCATGTTCTGCGTGAGCGGGCCGCGGCCGACCGCGACGAGGAGGACGTCGCCCTCGAAGGTCTTGCCGTCCTCGAGCGTGACGACCACGCCGTTCTCGTGCTGGTCGACGTGGTCGAACCGGATGCCGAGCGAGAACTCGATGCCGCGCTTGCGGAACGCGCGCTCGAGCTGCTTCGACATCGACTCGTCCTCGGCGGGGATGAGGTGGGGGAGGCCCTCGACGATGGTGACCTCGGCGCCGAAGGACTTCCAGACGCTGGCGAACTCGACACCGATGACGCCGCCGCCGAGGATGACGACCTTGTTCGGGACGTAGTCCATCTTGAGCGCGGTCTCGGACGTGATCACGCGGCCGCCGATCTCGAGGCCCGGCAGGGACTTCGAGTACGAGCCGGTGGCCAGCACGACGTTGCGACCGGTGACCGTCTGGTCGCCGACCTGCACGGTGTTCTGCGAGGTCAGGCGGCCCCAGCCCTGGACGACGGTGATGCCGCGCGCCTTGACCAGGCCCTGCAGGCCCTTGTACTTCGAGTTGATGACGCCCTGCTGGTAGTCGATGACCTTGGGCACCTCGACGCCGGCGAACTCGGCGATGACGCCGTACTGCTCGGCGTCGCGGGTGGCGTCGGCGACCTCGGCGGCGTGCAGCAGCGCCTTGGTCGGGATGCAGCCGCGGTGCAGGCAGGTGCCCCCGAGCTTGTCTCCCTCGATGAGCGCGACGCTCATGCCGAGCTCGGCGGCCCGGAGCGCGGCCGCGTAGCCACCACTACCGCCACCGAGGACCACGACGTCGTAAGTCTGTTCCGTCACCTGGTGCAACTCCCTCGTGCGTGTCGGGGCCCGGGTCGGACCCCGCTGGACACCGCGGCGGCGGCGTCCGACGGTCGGACCGCATGGTTCCGGTCCCGTCCCGCTGGTTCCGGCGGGAGCGCGTCGGTGCGCAGCCCGCCGGGTCCAACCTACTACCTGGACTGGAGCTCTTCTGCGAGTCCGACGAGCGTGCGCACCATGACGCCGGTGGCACCCTTGCCGAGCCAGCCGTAGCCGCCGCCCTTGTGCTCGGACGGGCCGGCGATGTCGAGGTGCGCCCACTCGATGCCCTCGCCGACGAACCGCTCGAGGAACTTGCCGGCCAGGAGCATCCCGCCGGCGGGGTTGCCGACGGTCGCGTTCACCATGTCGGCGACGTCGCTGGCGAGCCGTGCGTCGAGCTCCTCGGGCAGCGGCATCGGCCAGATCGGCTCGGCGGCGGCGTCGGCCACCGCCCGGACCCGTGCGACGAGGTCGTCGCTGCCCATCAGGCCGGTGGTGCGGTCGCCGAGTGCGACGACCTGCGCGCCGGTCAGCGTCGCGACGTCGACGATCGCGTCGGGCTGCTCGAGCGAGGCCGCGGCCATGCCGTCGCCGAGGACGAGCCGGCCCTCGGCGTCGGTGTTCGTGACCTCGACGGTCTTGCCGTTCTTCAGCGTCAGGACGTCACCGGGACGGGTCGCGGACCCGGAGGGCATGTTCTCGGCGAGGCAGAGCCAGGCCGTGACGCGCGTGTCGAGCCCGAGGCGGGCCGCGGCGATCGTCGCGGCGAGCACGGTCGCGGCGCCGGTCATGTCGGTCTTCATGCCGAGCATCGACGCGGCGGGCTTGAGCGAGAGGCCGCCCGAGTCGAACGTGATCCCCTTGCCGACCAGGGCGAGGTGCCTGCTCGCGGACGCCGGCTCGTAGCGGACGACGACCAGGCGCGGCGGGCGCTCGGAACCGCGGCCGACCCCGGCGATGCCGCCGAAGCCCTGCTCGTCGAGCTGGTGCTCGTCGAGGACCTCGACGGTGAGGGGGAGGCCCTCGGCCTGGGCCACGGCGACGTCGGCGACGTCAGCGGGGCCGAGGTCGCCGGCGGCGGTGTTGACCAGGTCGCGCACGAGCGCCGCGGCGTCGGCGACGATCGCCGGGCGGACGGTCGCGTCCGCCGCGGTGTCGGCGGGCGCGACGACCTCGATCCGCTGGTCGCCCCGGGTCGGGCCGGTCGTGCCGGCGCCCTTGTGGCGGGTGAACGCGTACGCACCGAGTGCGGCGCCCTCGAGTGCCGCCTCGACGAGCTCGGCCGAGTCGGTCGGCAGCGCGAGGGCGATGGACGACACCTGGGGGAGCTGGCGGACGGCGCTGCCCGCGGCGGCGCGCACGGCGGCGGCGTCGAGGGCCGACCCGAGGCCGACCAGCGCGATGCCGGCCGCGGCGACGCCGGTGCCGGGGAGCCGGACGAGCTGGTCCTTCGCGCCGGTGACGCCGATCGAGCCGAGGTCGAGGTCGGCGAGCGCGTCGGGGGTGCCCGCCGCGCTCGGCGCGATCGCGGGCGCGGCACCGTCGGTGCCGGCGCGGACGCCGAGCACGAGGACGTCGGCGTCGACGTCGGAGGGGGTCGTGGAGGTGGTGGAGAGCGTCGGTCGGACCATGCGGCAAGCCTATCCAGCACGTGTTCGCCGAGAGCGTCGGGACCGCGCACGGGACGGTCGGGGGCGCCGCCTAGCATGGGGACGTGGACCACCCTGAGGACCTGTACACCGTCGCCGTCGGCGCACCGACCGTCCCGGCGGGGCTGCACCTGGTCGCGGGCCTGACCGGCTTCGTGGACGCCGGGTCCGCGGTCGCGCAGGTGACGTCGTCCATCCTCGACGGGCTCGACCACGAGCTGGTCGCCGAGTTCGACCCCGACGTGCTCCTCGACTGGCGCGCACGGCGACCGGTGATCACCTTCGAGCACGACCACATCACGGCGGTCGAGCCCCCTCGCCTCGCACTGCACCTCGTGCGCGACGAGCTCGGGCAGCCGTTCCTGTTCCTCACCGGGTACGAGCCGGACTTCCAGTGGAACCGCTTCGTCGACGCCGTCACCGGGCTCGCCGACGACCTCGGCGTGGCGGACACGACGTGGTTGCAGTCCATCCCGATGCCCGTGCCGCACACCCGGACGATCAACCTGACCGTGTCCGGCACCCGGGCCGACCTCGTCGAGCAGATGAGCGTGTGGAAGCCCGAGACGCAGGCTCCCGCGAACGTCCTGCACCTCGTCGAGCACCGGCTGACGCAGCTCGGCGAGCAGGTCACCGGGCTCGTCCTCCTCGTGCCGCACTACCTCGGCGACACCGAGTTCCCGGACGCCGCCGTCACGGGCCTGTCGAGCATCTCGGCCGCCACGGGCCTGATCTTCCCGACCGACGCCCTGCGCGAGGCCGACCGCGAGTTCCGCACGCGCGTCGACGAGCAGGTCGCCGGCAACCCCGAGCTGCAGCGCCTGGTCGCCGTGCTCGAGGAACGGCACGACACCTACATGGAGGGCAACGCGGTCGCGTCGCCGCTGACCGGTGTCGACGGGCAGGTCCCGACGGCCGACGCGATCGCCGCGGAGCTGGAACGCTTCCTCGCCGACCGTCGACCCGACGGGGACGCCCCCACGGACTGACGGCGCGTCGCCGGCACCGGTCGCGGCCGGGAGGCTGATCCACCGTCCGCCCCGCACGCCGCGTCCTCCACAGGTCGGTCCGGGCGCGGTGCGCACGTCGCTAGCCTGGTCGGGTGAACTCCCGCCGTGCCTTCCTCGTCTGGGGCGTCGCGGTGCTCGCCTACGTCCTCGCCGTGGTGCAGCGCTCGTCCCTCGGCGTCTCCGGGGTCGACGCGCAGGACCGCTTCGCGGTCTCCGCGGCGGTCCTGTCGACGCTCGCCGTCGTGCAGATCGCCGTCTACGCCGGTCTGCAGATCCCCGTCGGCATCGCGCTCGACCGTGTCGGGCCGCGGAAGCTCGTGCTCCTCGGGGCCGCCCTCCTCGTGGTCGGGCAGGCCGTCGTGGCCTTCTCGCCGACGATCGGACCGGCGATCGCGGGACGGGTGCTCGTCGGTGCCGGTGACGCCATGACGTTCATCTCGGTCATCCGGCTCGTGCCGATGTGGTTCAGCGGCCGGATCCTGCCGCAGATCTCGCAGTGGACGGGCAACCTCGGCCAGGTCGGCCAGATCCTCTCGGCCTTCCCGTTCGCCGTGCTCCTGCACACGGCGGGGTGGACGCCGGCCTTCGGCGTCGCGGCGGCCGCGAGCCTGGTGGGCCTGCTGCTCGCGGTGGCCTTCGTGCGGAACGGTCCGGTGCCGGTCCGCACCGACACGATCCCGCTGCCCCTCCCGCACTCGTGGCGCGGCGCGTTCCACACGTTCGGGCACGCGCTCCGGCGCCCCGGCACGCAGCTCGGGTTCTGGTCGCACTACGTCACGCAGTCCTCGGGCACGGTGTTCTCCCTGCTCTGGGGCGTCCCGATGCTCCGTGGTCTCGGCTACACCCCGAGCGAGGCGGCCGGGTTCCTCACGGTGATCGTCGTCACGGGATTCGTCGCCGGCCCGGTGCTCGGCGTGCTCTGCGCGCGCTTCCCGCTCCGCCGATCGAACCTGGTGCTCGGCATCGTCCTGGCGCTCGGGGTCGTCTGGACGGCCGTGCTGCTCTGGCCCGGGCACCCGCCGACGTGGCTGCTCGTGCTCCTCGTGCTCGCGATGGGCGTCGGCGGGCCCGGGTCGCTCGTCGGCTTCGACTTCGCGCGGAGCTTCAACCCCGTCGGGTCCCTCGGTTCGGCGAACGGCGTGGTGAACGTCGGCGGCTTCCTCGCGGCCTTCGTGATGATGTTCCTCATCGGCACCCTGCTCGACGTCGTCTCCGGGGCGACCGGGCGGACGGTCTTCGACTGGGAGAACTTCCGCGTGGCGCTGACGGTGCAGTACGTCGTGGTCGGTCTCGGCGTCGTGATGCTCCTGCTCGCCCGCCGGCGGACCCGGCGGGACATGCACGCGCAGGACGGAATACGGGTGGGCCCGCTCTGGGTTGCACTGGTTGCGCGCCTGCGGAAGAAGGCCGTGCAATAATGGAGGACGGACCCATCGGGCCCCGGATCTCCACGGCACTGCACCGCGCCGTGGAAGTCGGGGGACTTGACATGGGTCCTCATGCTGCCCGGAACGGTAGGACCTGACGACGCGGGGGACTGCGGCCCAGGCCCTGGGCGGCGAGGGAGGCCACGACCCCACGAACGTGGCATGACGAGAGAGGTGATCGCATGGCTGCCCGGAGCACGACGATCGATCCCACGAAGGACAACGAGCCCGAGGCCGTCGCGGCGGACGACGCCGACGCGGCCGAGGGGAAGGCTGCGCCGAAGAAGCGCGCCACGAGGACCACCGCAGCGAAGACCACCGCCGCGAAGAAGGCCGCACCGAAGAAGGCGTCGACCCGCGCGAAGAAGCAGGACGACGACGAGGACGAGGACGACGCGGCCGCCGAGCCCGCCGACGACGCCGTCGAGACCCCCGACGACACCGACGCCGAGGACACGACGGACGACACCGAGGACAAGACCGCGAAGCCGGACGCCGCCGCTGCGGTCGCCGCGGGCGCGCTCGTCATCTCGCAGTCCGACGACGACGAGGCACCGGTCTACTCGACCACCATCACGGGTGCGACCGCCGACCCGGTGAAGGACTACCTCAAGCAGATCGGCAAGGTCGCGCTGCTCAACGCCGAGCAGGAGGTCGAGCTCGCGATGCGCATCGAGGCCGGCCTGTTCGCGGAGGACAAGCTCCAGCACTCGACCGGTCTGTCGAAGCCCGAGGAGCGCGAGCTCCGCTGGGTCGCCCGTGACGGTCAGCGCGCGAAGTCGCACCTGCTCGGCGCGAACCTCCGTCTCGTCGTCTCGCTCGCGAAGCGGTACACCGGCCGCGGCATGCAGTTCCTGGACCTCATCCAGGAGGGCAACCTGGGCCTGATCCGTGCGGTCGAGAAGTTCGACTACACCAAGGGCTTCAAGTTCTCGACCTACGCCACGTGGTGGATCCGTCAGGCGATCACCCGCGCGATGGCCGACCAGGCCCGCACCATCCGCATCCCGGTGCACATGGTCGAGGTCATCAACAAGCTCGCCCGCGTGCAGCGCCAGATGCTCCAGGACCTCGGTCGCGAGCCCACGCCGGAAGAGCTCGCCCGCGAGCTCGACATGACCCCGGAGAAGGTCGTCGAGGTCCAGAAGTACGGTCGCGAGCCAATCTCGCTCCACACCCCGCTGGGTGAGGACGGCGACTCGGAGTTCGGCGACCTGATCGAGGACACCGAGGCGGTCGTGCCGGCCGACGCGGTGGGCTTCACGATGCTGCAGAAGCAGCTCGAGAGCCTGCTCGACTCCCTGTCCGAGCGCGAGGCGGGCGTCATCCGCATGCGCTTCGGCCTCGGTGACGGCCAGCCGAAGACCCTCGACCAGATCGGTGACACGTTCGGCGTGACGCGCGAGCGCATCCGCCAGATCGAGTCGAAGACGATGGCGAAGCTCCGCCACCCGTCCCGGTCGCAGTCGCTCCGCGACTACCTCGAGTAAGTCGGCATGCGCTTCCTCGTCCCGATCCTGGTCGGGCGGATCCTCCGCGCCCTCGCACGAGCGCGGGGCGGTGGATCCGCCTACCCGGGCTACATCGTCCTGAAGCTCGTGCCGGACTTCCTGCAGCACGTGACGAAGCAGTTCCCGAACGGCGTCGTCTTCGTGCTCGGGTCGAACGGCAAGTCCACGACGACGCACATGATCTCGGACATCGTCCGGGCGCACGGCCTCCGCGTCTTCACGAACCCCTCGGGTGCCAACCTGCCGCAGGGCATCGCCTCGGCGCTCCTGTCCGAGGTGTCGCTGACCGGTCGGCTCAAGGCGGACATCGGCATCCTCGAGGTCGACGAGGCCTTCGCGGTCGAGCTCGCCGGGATCCTGTCGCCGTCGACGGTGACGATGCTCAACGTCCAGGTCGACCAGCTCTACCGGTTCTTCGAGACCGAGCGCGTCGCGACGATGATGCTCGACACCGCTGCGCTGTCGACCGCGAACGTCATCACGAACCGCGACGACCAGTTCCTCGACGCGTACGTCGGTCGCTCCGGCCAGCGCGTGCTCCGCTTCGGCGCGAGTGCCGAGGTCGTGGCCGCCGCCCCGAACGGCCTGCAGAACGCCGACGACTTCGACCGCACCGCGGGGGAACCGAACCCGGCCGAGTCCGAGGTCGTGACGAACACCGGCGACGGTGCGACCGTGCGGTTCGACGGGACGGACATCCCGGTCCGCCTGCCGGCGCGGGGGCTGCACTACGCGGTCGACGCCGCCGCCGCGACGGCCACCGCGAGTGCCGCGCTCGGAGCGCAGTTCCGCGCGGACGCCGTCACGAGGGCGTTCGGCACGATGAAGCCGGCGTACGGCCGCGGTGAGCGGCTGCCCATCGCGGGCGAGTCCGCCGAGTTCACGATGTTCAAGAACGCCGCGAGCCTGCAGCTCAACCTCGATGCCCTGCCGGACCACCCGGAGCAGGTCCTCATGGCGATCGACGAGGGCACGCCGGACATCTCGTGGATCTACGACATCGACTTCTCGAAGCTCGACCACGTCGACGTCGTCTCGGGCGACAAGGCCTGGCAGATCGCGATCGCGCTCGAGCACGCCGGTGTCCGCATCGGCCGCGTGGAGCCCGACGTCGAGGCCGCCATCAGGCACATGCAGGGTCTCGGTGCGACGACGAGCGGCACGAAGAACTTCATCGTCAACTACGAGATCATGATGATCGCCCGCAAGGCCCTCGGCCACGGCGACATGGAGAAGACGGCATGACCGCCGACCGGTTGACCATCCTGCACGTCTACCCGCGCCAGATGGGCGTCTCGGGCGACCGCGGCAACGTCGCGGCGCTCGTCCGCCGTGCCGAGGCCGCGGACATCGCCACCGAGGTGGTCGAGTACGCGCCGGGCGACCCGGTGCCCACGACGGCGGACGTGGTCGTCGTCGGCAACGGCCCGCTCAGCGCCATGCGTTCGCTCGGCGCCGACGTCACGCGCGTCGGCGGTGCGGTCCGCGACCTCGCAGCCGCCGGTGTCCCGGTCGTCGCGGTCGGCGGCGGGTTCGACCTGGCGACGAACGAGGTCGTGCCGACCGAGGGCGCGCCGGTGGCGGGCTTCGGGGTGTTCGACGCGCGTGCCGTCCGCGGCGCTGAGCGACGGGTCAACTACTTCGTGCTCGACACGCGGTACCCGCTGCTCGGCGGTGCGTCGACGCGCCTCGCGGGGTTCGAGGACCACGCCACCCGCATCGAGCTCGGCGCCGGCGTCGAGCCCTTCGCCGACGTCGTGTCCGGCGGCGGCAACCAGGCCGGGGCCCCGGTCGAGGGCGCGATCGTCGGCACCTCGTTCGGCACGCACACGCAGGGCCCGATCCTGCCGCTCAACCCGCAGCTGACCGACGCGGTCCTCGCTGCGGCCACTGCGCGGCTCGACCGCGCGTACCAGCCGGACGCGGAGCGGACGGCCACCGTCGACCGGTACGCGCGCGAGGCGCGCGCGACGATCGACCGCTACGTCGACAAGGCGTTCAAGCGGATCGCCTGATCCTGCGGTCGACATCCGACCACGAACGGACGGGAGGCGCGGTGGCAGCTGGCACCGCGCCTCCCGTCCGTTCGTCGGGTGACGACTACTTCGACTCGTGGAGTCGGCTGCTCTCGTCGTGCCACTCGATGGCGGTCGCCGCGAGCTTGTCCTTGAACTCGGCGCCGTGGTGAGCGCAGAAGTAGAGCTCGCCACTGGCCATGGTGGCGCGGATGTAGGCCTGCGCTCCGCAGCTGTCGCAGCGGTCAGCAGCGGTGAGCTGGTGGCTGCTGGTCTCGTCGATGGAGAGGTCCTGCACGGTCTGGGTCATTGCTGTGCTCCTCACGGATCGCAGGTGGTGGCGCTTCGTGCACTCATTTGAACACGAGGTGGCTGGGAGACGTGCATCCGGGGCGGCCTGTTTCGCTGACCGCGGAGCGGTTGTCCCCAGTCCGAGGCGCGCCGCTCACCGGGGCCGAGGCTGTCGGTGCCCGTCGGTACCATCGGCAGGTGAGCTCCGACTACTCCGCACGCCACCTCTCCGTCCTCGAGGGACTCGAGGCGGTCCGGAAGCGTCCCGGCATGTACATCGGGTCCACCGACTCGCGGGGGCTCATGCACTGCCTGTGGGAGATCATCGACAACTCCGTCGACGAGGCCCTCGCCGGCCACGGCGACGAGATCGGTGTCGTCCTGCACGACGACGGTTCGGTCGAGGTCCGCGACACCGCCCGGGGTATCCCGGTCGACGTCGAGCCGAAGACCGGGCTGACCGGTGTCGAGGTCGTCTTCACGAAGCTCCACGCGGGCGGGAAGTTCGGCTCCGGGTCGTACGCCGCGTCCGGTGGCCTGCACGGTGTGGGCGCCTCGGTGGTGAACGCGCTGTCCGAGCGGCTCGACGTGGAGGTCGACCGCGGCGGCAAGACCTACGCCATGTCGTTCCACCGTGGTGAGCCCGGCACGTTCGCCGGTGACGGCCCGGACGCACCGTTCTCCCCGTTCACGTCCGGCAGCGAACTGCGCGTCGTCGGCAAGGTGAAGCGGGGCGTCACCGGGTCCCGCATCCGCTACTGGGCCGACCGGCAGATCTTCACCGCGGACGCGAAGTTCAGCACCACCGACCTGGTGAGCCGCGCGCGCCAGACCGCGTTCCTGGTGCCGGGCCTCGGCATCACCATCACCGACGAGCGGCCCTCGTCGATCGAGGCCGCCGCCGCACGGGCGGTCGCCACGGGCGCGCCCGTCGAGTCCGGACCCGTCATCGAGCGCTTCCGCTACGAGGGCGGCATCAGCGAGTTCGTCGAGCACCTCGCCGTCGACACCGCTGTGACCGACGTCTGGCGGATCGAGGGCACGGGGACGTTCACCGAGACCGTGCCGATGCTCGACGACAAGGGCCACATGGTGTCGACCTCGGTCGACCGCGAGTGCCAGGTCGACATCGCGCTGCGCTGGGGCAGCGGCTACGAGACCATCGAGCGCAGCTTCGTGAACATCATCGCGACCCCGAAGGGCGGCACGCACCTGACCGGCTTCGAGTCGGGGCTCGTGAAGGCCGTCCGCACCCAGGTCGAGGCGAACGCGCGGAAGCTCAAGGTCGGTCAGGACAAGCTCGAGAAGGACGACGTGCTCGCCGGGCTCACGGCCGTGCTGACCGTCCGCCTGCCCGAGCCGCAGTTCGAGGGGCAGACGAAGGAGGTCCTCGGCACGCCCGCGGTCCGGAAGATCGTCGACCAGGTGGTGTCGAAGCGACTCACCGAGATCCTGACCTCGACGCAGCGCACCGAGAAGGCGCAGGCCGCCACGCTGCTCGAGAAGGTCGTCGCGGAGATGAAGACCCGCATCTCGGCCCGGGCGCACAAGGAGACCCAGCGCCGGAAGAACGCGCTCGAGAACTCCTCGTTGCCGACGAAGCTCGCGGACTGCCGCAAGCAGGACGCCGAGGGCACCGAGCTCTTCATCGTCGAGGGCGACTCCGCGCTCGGGACCGCCAAGCTCGCCCGCAACAGCGAGTACCAGGCGCTGCTGCCGATCCGCGGCAAGATCCTCAACGTGCAGAAGGCGTCGGTGTCGGACATGCTGTCCAACGCCGAGTGCGCCTCGATCATCCAGGTGATCGGCGCCGGCTCCGGCCGCTCGTTCGAGATCGACCAGGCGCGCTACGGCAAGGTCATCATCATGTCGGACGCCGACGTCGACGGCGCCCACATCCGCACGCTGCTGCTCACGCTGTTCTTCCGGTACATGCGGCCGATGATCGAGCAGGGCCGGGTGTTCGCCGCCGTCCCGCCGCTGCACCGGGTGGTCGTCGTCAACCGCGGCAAGCCGAACGACACGCTGTACACCTACTCGGAGGCCGAACTGCAGGCCGTGCTGAAGAAGCTCGCGAAGCAGGGCAAGAAGTACCAGGAGCCGATCCAGCGGTACAAGGGCCTGGGGGAGATGGACGCCGACCAGCTCGCGGAGACGACGATGGACCGCACGCACCGGACGCTCCGCCGGGTGAACGTCACCGACGCCGAGGGTGCCGCGAAGGTCTTCGAACTCCTCATGGGGAACGACGTCGCGCCGCGCAAGGAGTTCATCCTCGCCGGCGAGGGCCTCGACCGCGACCGCATCGACGCGTAGCGCGGCCCGAGACGCCGCTCTCGCGCCGAGACGCCGCCGAATCGGACGGCGTCTCGCGGACTGCGGTGCGTCTCGCGGACTCGAGGGTGTCCTGAGCAGCAGGCTGGCGTCCGAGCGGATGTCCGCCCGGGCGCGCCTACGCCTCGCCCGCGGTCCCGTCGAGCGCCGCGGCGCTCCCGCCGATGGAGTCGATCACGGCCTCGAGCGGCGCCCCCGACCCGTCGCGCTTCGAGAGCCAGTCCGGCAGCGTCCGTGCGGCTCCGTCGACCCCGACCGCGTGCGGCGGTGCGATGCCGGCCCACGCCACGGTCAGCCCGTCCTCGCCCTTGAGGAACGCGTGCGCCCGGACGCCCTGGGTCGCGCGGCCCTTCGCCGGGAACTCGGAGAACGCGGACACCTTCGCGCGACCAGCGTCCGTTCCGGGCAGGGCACCCGAGGCCGTCGACACGGTCGCGACCACGGCGTCGTCCGAGCGGGCGACGGACCCGAACCAGATCACCGTGGCGCCCGAGGCCAGCGAGACCCCGGCGACGCCGCCCGCGGGCAGGCCCTGGGGACGGACGCCCGACGCCGGGAACCGCAACAGCTGCGCGTTCGACGTGATGAAGACGAGGTCGTCGGACTCGGGAGCCTGCGCGGCCCCGACGACGGTGTCCTTCGGCTTCAGGCCGATCGCGACGAACTCGTCCTTGTCCGGCCAGGCGCCCGTGGCGACGCGCTTGACGGTGCCCTGCGCGGTGCCGATCGCGACGGAGTCCGCGGCGCCGGTCGACAGGTCGACGAGTGCGACGACCGTCTCGGTCCGCGTGATGCCGAGGTAGTCCCCCACCCGGACCCCGGCATCCAGCCGGACCGAGGCGGGCGGGACGGCGGGGACGTCGACGGGGGAGAAGCGGAGCACGCGCCCGGTGGACGTCAGCGCGCCGACCTGCCCGCGCACCGTCGACAGCACCGTCGAGCGGACGGCGTCGTGCTTGGAGCGCTGAGGGACGCGGACGATGCCGAGGTCGGTGTCCGGGACGTCGACCCGCACGAGTCGGCCCGTGGTGGAGAGCAGCACGCGGCACGGGGCGTCCGCGATCTGCAGCGACTCGGGGTCGACGGCGGCCTTCCGCCCGCCCTTCACCGGCGCGTCGGCCTCGGTGAGCAGGGTGCGACGCGGGGTCGCGAAGCGGTCGGACACCTCGGTCAGCTCGAGGGCCACCTGGGCACGCAGCCGGTCGTCGGAGGCGAGCAGTTCCTCGAGCGCGGCGATGTCCGCGAGCAACTGGTCGCGCTCGCCCTCGAGCTCGAGGCGCGAGAACTTCGTCAGGCGTCGGAGCCGCAGCTCGAGGATGTACTCGGCCTGCACCTCGGAGAGGTCGAAGACGTCCTGCAGTCGTGTGCGCGCCGCCTCGGAGTCGTCGGAGGACCGGATGACCTCGATGACCTCGTCGATGTCGAGGATGGCGACGAGGAGCCCCTCGACCAGGTGCAGTCGCTCGCGCCGTCGTGCCAGGCGGTACTCGGAGCGGCGCGTGACGACGGCGAGACGGTGCCGCACGTAGACGTCGAGCAGCTCCCGCAGCCCGAGCGTCCGGGGCGAGCCGTCGACGAGGGCGACGTTGTTGATGCCGAAGCCGTCCTCGAGCGGGGTGTGCTTGTACAGCTGCTCGAGCACGGCCGACGGGTTGAAGCCGGACTTGATGCCGATGACGAGCCGGAGCCCGTGGTTCCGGTCGGTGAGGTCGTTCACGTCGGAGATCCCGACGAGCTTCTTCGCCTGGACGCCGTCCTTGATCTTCTCGATCACCCGCTCGGGTCCGACGAGGTACGGCAGCTCGGTGACGACGAGGCCGACCTTGCGCGGCGTGAGGTTCTCGATGCTCACCTTGGCGCGCGTGCGGAAGGAACCGCGGCCGGTGGCGTAGGCGTCGCGGACCCCGGAGAGCCCGACGATCGTGCCGCCGGAGGGCAGGTCGGGACCCGGGACGAACTCCATCAGCTCGTCGAGCGTCGCCTGCGGGTTCATCAGCAGGTGCTTCGCCGCCTCGACGACCTCGCCGAGGTTGTGCGGCGCCATGTTCGTCGCCATCCCGACCGCGATGCCGGACGCGCCGTTGACGAGCAGGTTCGGGAACGCCGCGGGCAGCACGCCCGGCTGCATGATCTGGTTGTCGTAGTTCGGGACGAAGTCGACGACGTCCTCGCCCAGGCCCTCGGTCATCGCCATCGACGGCTCGGCGAGTCGCGCTTCGGTGTACCGCGCGGCTGCGGGCCCGTCGTCGAGCGACCCGAAGTTGCCGTGTCCGTCGACGAGCGGCACGCGCATCGTGAACGACTGCGCCATGCGCACCAGGGCGTCGTAGATCGCGCTGTCGCCGTGCGGGTGCAGCTTGCCCATGACCTCGCCCGTGACGCGGGCGCTCTTCACGTGCCCCCGGTCCGGCCGCAGTCCCATCTCGGCCATCTGGTACAGGATGCGACGCTGCACCGGCTTCAGGCCGTCGCGCGCGTCCGGCAGGGCCCGCGAGTAGATGACGGAGTACGCGTACTCGAGGAACGAACCCTGCATCTCCTCGGAGACGTCGACGTCCTCGATGCGCTCACCGTCGGGCAGGCCGACTGCTTCCGTGCGTGCCATGGGACCTTTCTGGGAGGATCGTGGGGTGCCCCCCAGCGTACCGAGCGCCCCCGACGCCACCGCGAACCTCGCCGACGTGCTCCCGAGTTGCCTCGTCGCGCTCGGCGCCGCCGACGACGCCTGGTTGCGTGCCACCGGACGGGAGGCTCGGATCGCGCTCCGCCCCGCCCGTTCCGTCGTCGTCGTGCTGGTCGACGGCCTCGGCTCGTCGGCACTGTCGGCCCGCGCCGGCCACGCGCGCTGGCTCACCGCCGCCACGGGCGGCGGCACGCTGAAGCGCCTGCGGAGCGGCTTCCCCACGACGACCGCCGCGGCCCTGAGCACGCTGACCACCGGTCGCTCGCCCGGCACGCACGGCGTGGTGGGCTACAGCGGCTGGGAGCCCGGCACCGAGCGGGTGGTCAACCTGCTCAGCGGGTGGGACGACGAGGTGCCCGCCGGGTGGCTGCTCGCGAGCACCGTCTTCACCGAGGCGGCGGCGCTGGGCGTCGAGCCCGTCGTCGTCGGCCCGGCGCGGTACGAGTCGTCCGGCATGACCGCGAACGTGCTCGGCGGTGCCCGGTACGCGGCGGCGGACAGCATCCCGCAGCGGGTGGATGCCGCGCTGGCCGAGACCGCCGCGGGCCGGTCGCTCGTGTACCTCTACGTGCCCGAGCTCGACTCGATCGGCCACAAGCGCGGCTGGGAGTCCGACCGGTGGACCGCGGCGCTCGAGCAGCTCGACGGCGAGCTCGCCCGGCTCGCGGCACGCAGCGGCCCGGACGTCGGGATCCTCGTCACGGCCGACCACGGCGTGCTCGACGTGCCGCCGGAGGCGAACATCGCGATGGACCCGGCGCTGCTCGTCGACGTCGTCGCGATCGCCGGGGACCCGCGCTGCCGGCAGCTCGCCGTCCGGCCGGGCACCGACGTCCCCGCACTCGTGGCGGCCTGGCGCACGCGCTACGGCAAGAAGGCGTACGTCGCGAGCCGCGACGAGGCGGTCGCAGCGGGCTGGTTCGGCGCCGTCGACGACCGCGTGCTCCCGCGCATCGGTGACGTGGTGGTGGTCGCGCGGGGGTCGTGGGCGTTCAACGACGACCGCGAGCTCGACCCGCGGAAGGAGCCGAAGCGGATGATCGGACAGCACGGCGCCCTGACCGACGACGAGGTGTTCGTACCCCTGCGACTGGCGGGTGCCTTCGCGGGCTGACCCGGCGCCGGAACGGGTGCAGCCCCGCAGCGCGACGAGCGCTGCGGGGCTGCACCGGGCCTCCCGTCCGACGGGCGCGGCTCGGGAGGGAGCGGATCAGGCGGGGTCCTCCGGGCGGGTGCCGAAGACGATCTCGTCCCAGCTCGGCATCGAGCGGCGGTTGCGCTTCTTGCGCTCCGGACGGTTCTCGGACCCGGGGGCCGACGTCGGGCGGTCCTCCTGCTCGGGAGCGGAGGCGGGGGAGGCGTCCCATCCCTGCAGCGGGACGTCGACGACGCTGATGGAGGTACCGCGCGGTTCGTCCTGCTGCTCCGTGAAGGACGCGGCCTCACGTTCGCCGCGACGACGCCGGAGGGCCTCGAGCAGGTCGGCGGTCTCGTTGCCGGGCGAGCGCTCCTCGACCGGCGCGGCGCCGATGCGGGGGAGCGGCGCACGGAGCGGACGGTCCTGCACCTCGGGCTCGACGGCGTCGTGGTCGTCCTGCTCGACGCGGAACGCGCCCGAGTCGAACCGCGTGCCGTCGGTGTCCTGGTGGTCGTTCTCGACGGCGCGGAGGCGCGGCGCGATGCCCTCGTCCTCGGTGTGCGAGAGCCGGTGGGCGTCGCCGTTGTCGGGCACGAGCGTCGACGTCTTCGGGTCGAACAGCCACTGCGCGTCGTGCTCGACCTCGGACGCGGTGTAGCGGACGCGCACCTGCCAGCCCTGCTCGGGGTCCTTCCACGAGCCCCACGCGACCGACCGGGCGTCGCCGGACTCGAGCTTGGCCTCGATGGCCGCGCCGAAGGTGTCGGGGGACTCGTCGTCGGCCGGCGTCACCGGGACCCGGCGCGCAGCGTCGAGGACGAACGCGCGCTCGGCGAGCACGGGACCCTCGAAGCGTCGGACGTACTCGACGTCGACGTCGAGCGCGGCGGCCACGTCGGCGGCGTCCGCACCGCCCCGGATGCGAGCCTGCACGTCCTTCGGGGACACGCGCTTGTGCGGACCGGCGTCGGGGTTCGCCTGGCGCACCTGGCTCGACAGCGACGCGGTGACCGGCAACCGGAACTCGGTGCCGCCGTCGGTCGCGAGCAGGAGTGCCCCGGACTCGACCCCGATGACTCTCACGTCTTGCATGGTTGCGCCTCCCGAGCGTTGCGTACGGTCGTGCTCGTACCTTGCAGGAGTATGCAGCCGGGCGCGCCCGTTCCCGCGGAGGCGCACGGGCGTGCCGCGGACTCCCGGGAGGACGAGTGCCCGAGCGGGTCGCACCGGGACGTACCGGGACGCCCGGGAGCGTGCCCGGCGTGCGGGAATGTCCGTGGTGAGCGACGGGTTGCAGCGCCTGACGATCCCGCACGGCGTTCGGTTTGCGCTCTCGCGGGTCGTGGTGCAAACTGTCGCCGCCGATCACCGGCGACGACCTCTCGACACGAGAAACGGATGGGCATGGCCACCGATTACGACGCCCCCAGGAAGACCGACGACTCCTCCACGGACTCGGAGTCGATCGAGGCCCTCAAGGAGCGCGTGCCCGACAAGATGTCGGGGGTCGTCGACGATGATTCGGACAACCCCGGCAGCTTCGAGCTCGCCGGACAGGACCTCAGCGACGTCGACCTCGACGTCGTCGTGCTGCCCCCGCAGGTCGACGAGTTCACCTGCGTCGAGTGCTTCCTCGTGAAGCACCGCTCGCAGCTCGACCACGAGTCGAAGCTCGGCCCCGTCTGCGCGGAGTGCGCCTCGCTCTAGGCACGCGATCACGAACGGCCCGTCACCCGTCGAGGGTGGCGGGCCGATCCGCGTGCCGGGCCGTCCTGGGGAGGAACGGGCGTGGCGGGCGTGCGCCGCGCCTCCCGGCCGCCCCTCGGGCGACGCGACGGGCGCGAGCCGACGTCAGGAACGCAGCGCGTCCACGACCGCCTGGGGGTTCCGCGCGCTCACCAGCCAGTACGGCGTCGGGTCCGCGGGGTCCGCGACCTCGACGCGCACGACGCCCCGGACGTAGCCGCGGAAGAGCGTCCACGCGCGGGCGTCGAGCGCCGGCCCGCGCTGGTCCGTGGCCGCTGCGCCGGAGTAGGCAGCGGCCTCGCCGACGAGCGCGCGGGGGAGGTGCGCCCTGCCGGCGCGGAACTCGGTGTCCGTGACCTCGATGGTGGGGGCGAGCGCCCAGAGCAGGACGAGCACGCCGGCGTACATCCCGATCGCCACGAGCACCCCGGCGAGGACGCTGATGGGCAGGAACACGAGCAGGCTCGCGGGGATGACGAGCGCCGTCGCCAGGTACAGGGCGGGCGGGGCCCAGAGTCGTTCGCGGTACACGGTCACCCCTCCATCCCACCACGACATCCCGCCCTCGCCGGTCCGAGGTCACGGAACGGTCACGGCTGCACTACCCTCGTGTCTCGTGACCGAACCAGTCGACGTGCTCTGGACCGGGGAGAACGCTCCCGGCCACGCCCACCCCGGGGACGCCGGTGCCGACCTCGTCTCCACCGAGTCGTTCGTGCTGCAGCCGGGCGAGCGTCGCCTGGTCGGCACGGGCCTGCGGATCGCGCTGCCCGAGGGGTACGCCGGGTTCGTCGTCCCCCGCAGCGGGCTCGCGGCGAAGCACGGCATCACGATCGTGAACGCGCCGGGCACCGTCGACGCGGGCTACCGCGGCGAGATCGGGGTCGCGCTGCTCAACACCGACGCCGCCGAGGCGTACGAGGTCCGGACCGGCGACCGCATCGCGCAGCTGATCGTGATGCCGGTGCCCCGCGTCACGTACACGCGCGTCGAGGCACTGCCGGACAGCGTGCGCGGTGAGGGCGGGTTCGGGTCCTCGGGCTACGGTGACCGGGGTGGTGCCCTGTACGGCGCCGCCGACGACTTCCAGGAAGGAACGGACGCATGAAGTTCGGCCGACGCAAGCGGGACGAGGTCGAGGTGGCGGACGCCGTCGTCGACGACGCCGAGATCGCGGAGACGACGCCGGAGGTCGACATCGCGACCGACGCCGACGCCGACCTCGACGAGGTGGACGCCGTCGCCCCGACGGACAAGTCCGCCCCGAGCGACCGGGCCGAGAACGGCCCCCACGACGAGACCGAGGCGAACCTGGTCCGTCCCTACGTCGACCTGGGCGGCGTGAAGGTGCTCCCCCGCGAGGGCCTGCACCTGCGCCTCGAGGTCGAGGAGGGCTCGCAGCGCGTCGTCGCGGTCGGGCTCGACTACGACGAGTCGACGCTGCAGGTCCAGCCGTTCGCCGCCCCGCGGTCGACCGGCCTCTGGCACGAGATCCGCGCGCAGATCGCGGACCAGATCGAGCGGCAGGGCGGCCGCGTCGAGGAGGTCGACGGGCCGTTCGGCCCCGAGCTCCGCGCGCTCGTCCCGGTCGTCACCGACGGCTCCGGCTCGACCGACGGCGCCCGGGCGGCGCGGTTCGTCGGCGTCGACGGCCCCCGGTGGTTCCTGCGCGGCGTGATCGCCGGCAAGGCCGCCGAGCAGCCCGACGACGCCGCCGAGATCGAGGAGCTGTTCCGCAGCGTGGTCGTGGTGCGCGGCACCACGCCGATGCCGCCCCGCGACCTCATCCCGCTGCACATGCCGAAGTCGACGCAGTCCGCCGTCTGACGCCCGGTACGTCCCCGCTCGACTCGACACGGCCTGGAGGCACGGTGCCGGACCACGACGACACCCCGCGTCGCGCAGACGCGACCGACGAGACCCCCGGTCACGTCCCGACGTCGCCACGGGAGCCGGCTCCTGAGCCCGAGGTCGCGCCGTCGTTCTCGGCACAGTTCCGCGCCGCGGTGCAGAACGCCGGGATCGCACGGGTCGCCCCGGGGGAGGCGCCGTCCGGCCGGGCCCTGCTCGGCGCCGTCGGCGGTGTGCGCGGCCTCGCCGAGTCGGTCCTCCCCGGGTTCGCCTTCCTGGTCGTCTACGCGATCACGAAGGAGCTCGTGCCGAGCGTCGTGATCCCGGTCGTCGTCGGCCTGGTGTTCGTCGTGCTCCGCCTGCTGCAGCGGCAGTCGCTCACGATGTCCTTCGCGGGCATCGCCGGTGTGGTCGTCTCCGCGGCGCTCGCACTGTTCACCGGCCGTGCCGAGACCAACTTCATCCCCGGCATCGTCATCAACTCGGTGTGGCTGGTCGGCCTCCTGGTGAGCCTCGCGGTCCGCTGGCCCCTCATCGGCGTCGTGGTCGGCTTCCTGCTGCCGGCGGACGAGGACGGCTCGCACGTGGACTGGCGCGCGGACCCCACGAAGCGCCGCGTGCTGACCGTCGCCACGTGGGTCTGGGTGGGGCTCTTCGCGCTGCGACTGGCCGTCGAGGTGCCGCTGTACTTGACCGCCCAGGTCGAACTGCTCGCCGCGGTGAAGCTCGTCCTCGGCGTGCCGCTCTACGCCGCCGTGCTCTGGGTCACCTGGCTACTCGTCCGCACGGTGTTCGTGCGGCGTGAGGACACCGCCGCGGTGTAGGGTTGTCTCGACATCGAGACACTTTCCCGGCGACGCTCCGACGCGGCCGGGATTAGGTTTGCCTTGCTGGTGGGACGTTCCGCGGCCCACGAGGATGAGGGCACACCGATCACCAGGGAGGCGGCACAGTGGCTGCAGTCAACAGCTTCGGCTCGAAGGACACACTGTCGGTTGGGGGTGTCGACTACGCGATCCACCGGATCGACACCGTGCCCGGGCACGAGAAGCTCCCGTACAGCCTGAAGGTGCTGCTCGAGAACCTGCTCCGCACCGAGGACGGCGCGAACGTCACCGAGGAGCAGATCCGGGCGCTCGGCTCGTGGCGGCCCGAGGCCGAGCCGGACACCGAGATCCAGTTCTCGCCGGCCCGCGTGGTCATGCAGGACTTCACCGGCGTCCCGTGCATCGTCGACCTCGCCACCATGCGCGAGGCGATGGCCGAGATCGGCGGCGACCCGAACAAGATCAACCCGCTGTCGCCGGCCGAGATGGTCATCGACCACTCCGTCATCGCCGACCTCTTCGGTCGCGAGGACGCACTGCAGCGCAACACGGACCTCGAGTACGAGCGCAACGGGGAGCGCTACCAGTTCCTCCGCTGGGGCCAGACCGCGTTCGAGGACTTCAAGGTCGTCCCGCCGGGCACCGGCATCGTCCACCAGGTCAACATCGAGTACCTGGCGAAGGTCACGTACACGCGCGAGTTCGACGGCGAGCTGTACGCGTACCCGGACACCCTCGTCGGCACCGACTCGCACACGACGATGGTGAACGGTCTCGGCGTGCTCGGCTGGGGCGTCGGCGGCATCGAGGCCGAGGCCGCGATGCTCGGCCAGCCCGTGTCGATGCTCATCCCGAAGGTCGTCGGCTTCAAGCTGTCCGGGTCGATCCCGGCCGGCGTGACCGCGACCGACGTCGTGCTCACCATCACGCAGGAGCTCCGCAAGCACGGCGTGGTCGGCAAGTTCGTCGAGTTCTACGGCGAGGGCGTCTCCGAGGTCCCGCTGGCGAACCGCGCGACCATCGGCAACATGTCCCCGGAGTTCGGGTCGACCGCCGCGATCTTCCCGGTCGACGGCGTCACGCTCGACTACCTCCGCCTGACCGGCCGCACCGAGGACCAGATCGCCCTCGTCGAGGCGTACAGCAAGGCCCAGGGCCTGTGGCACGACCCGTCGGTCGAGCCCGCCTACTCGGAGTACTTGGAGCTCGACCTCTCGACGGTCGTGCCGTCGATCTCGGGTCCGAAGCGCCCGCAGGACCGCATCGAGCTCTCGAAGGCGAAGGACCAGTTCGAGGTCGACCTCGCCAACTACGCGAGCATCGATCACACGCACGAGGACAAGGCCGTCGCCGACACCTTCCCGGCGTCGGACCCGGTCGCGGCCGCACCCGGCGACGAGCACGCGGTCGACGACCTGCAGGACGCCCCGCCGTCCGAGGTCCCGCTGCACGCGTCGAGCGCCCCGGGCACGGTGTCGAAGCCGACGTCGGTCTCCGTCGCCGACGGCGACCCCTTCACGATCGACCACGGTGCCGTCGCGATCGCGGCGATCACGTCGTGCACGAACACGTCGAACCCCTCGGTGATGATGGCCGCCGGCATCCTCGCGCGGAACGCCGCGAAGAAGGGCCTCAAGGCCAAGCCGTGGGTCAAGACGACCCTGGCGCCGGGCTCGAAGGTCGTCACCGACTACTACGAGAAGGCCGGGCTCACCAGCTACCTCGAGGACCTCGGCTTCTACACGGTCGGTTACGGCTGCACGACGTGCATCGGCAACTCGGGTCCACTGCCCGAGGAGATCTCGCAGGCCGTGCAGGACAACGACCTCGCCGTCACCGCGGTGCTCTCGGGCAACCGCAACTTCGAGGGCCGCATCAACCCCGACGTGAAGATGAACTACCTGGCGTCCCCGCCGCTGGTCATCGCCTACGCCCTGGCCGGGTCGATGCACTTCGACTTCGACAAGGACGCCCTGGGCACCGACCAGGACGGCAAGGACGTCTACCTGCAGGACATCTGGCCCGACGCGGCCGAGGTGCAGGACGTCATCGACACGTCGATCGACACCGAGATGTTCACCCACGAGTACGGCTCCGTGTTCGAGGGCGACGACCGCTGGAAGAACCTGCCGACCCCGACGGGCGACACCTTCGAGTGGGACACCGAGTCGACCTACGTGCGGAAGCCCCCGTACTTCGAGGGCATGACGATGCAGCCGGACGCGGTGTCGGACATCTCCGGCGCCCGCGTGCTGGCGAAGCTCGGCGACTCGGTCACCACCGACCACATCTCGCCGGCCGGGTCGATCAAGGCGGACAGCCCCGCCGGGCAGTACCTCGCCGAGCACGGCGTCGACCGGAAGGACTTCAACTCCTACGGCTCGCGTCGCGGCAACCACGAGGTGATGATCCGCGGCACGTTCGCGAACATCCGCCTGCGCAACCAGCTGCTGGCCTCCGCGAACGACGGCGCCGGCGTCGAGGGCGGGTACACCCGTGACTTCACGACGCCCGACGGCGAGCAGTCGTTCATCTACGACGCGTCGCAGCACTACCAGGAGCAGGGCATCCCGCTCGTCATCTTCGGCGGCAAGGAGTACGGCTCCGGCTCGTCCCGTGACTGGGCGGCGAAGGGCACGAACCTGCTCGGCGTCAAGGCGGTCATCACCGAGAGCTTCGAGCGCATCCACCGCTCGAACCTCATCGGCATGGGCGTCGTCCCGCTGCAGTTCCCGGCGGGCGAGACGGTCGAGTCGCTCGGCCTCGACGGCACCGAGGTCGTCTCGATCTCGGGGCTCACCGAGCTGAACGAGGGCCGCACGCCGAAGACCGTGCACGTCACGGCCGAGCCGAGCGAGCACTCGCCGGCGGGCAAGCAGACCGTGGAGTTCGACGCGGTCGTCCGCATCGACACTCCTGGTGAGGCCGACTACTACCGCAACGGCGGCATCCTGCAGTACGTGCTCCGTTCGCTCGTCTGAGCGACGTGAGCACGGGTCGCTGACGCGACCGAGACACGGACGGGAGGCGCGGTGCCCGCTGGCACCGCGCCTCCCGTCCGTGTCCTGGTTGCGCGGCTAGGGTGGGGGCCTGCCCCACGAAAGGAGCGCCCGTGAGCCTGCTGAGCAGCATCTCCTCGCCGCGCGACCTCAAGCGTCTGTCGGACGCGCAGATGACCGAGCTCGCCGCCGAGATCCGCCGGTTCCTGGTCGCCGAGGTCGCGAAGACCGGTGGGCACCTCGGGCCGAACCTCGGCGTCGTCGAGCTGACGCTCGCGATGCACCGGGTGTTCGACTCCCCGCACGACCCGTTCGTCTTCGACACCGGGCACCAGTCGTACGTGCACAAGCTCGTCACCGGGCGGCAGGACTTCTCGCACCTCCGGGAGCGCGGCGGGCTCGCCGGCTACCCGCAGCGCAGCGAGTCGGAGCACGACATCGTCGAGTCGTCGCACGCGTCGTCGTCGCTGTCCTGGGCGGACGGAATCTCGCGCGCCTTCCGGCAGACCGGGCAGGACGACCGCACCGTGGTCGCCGTCGTCGGGGACGGCGCACTCACCGGCGGCATGACGTGGGAGGCGCTCAACAACATCTCCGACGGCAACGACCGTCGGCTCGTGATCGTCGTCAACGACAACGGGCGCTCCTACGCACCGACCATCGGCGGCATGGCGCGGTTCCTCAGCTCGGTCCGCACGCGTCGTGAGTACCGCGCGTTGTTCGAGAAGTCCCAGGCCGTCGCGTCGCACTTCGGGGCGCCGGGCCGGGCGTTCTACCGCGGGCTCCGCGGTGGCATGCACGGCTTCCTCTCGCGCTTCACGAACAACGAGGCGCTGTACTCGAACCTCGACATCAAGTACATCGGTCCGGTGAACGGTCACGACGAGCGCGCGATGGAGGCTGCGCTGCGCCAGGCCAAGGCCTACGGTGCGCCGACGATCGTGCACGCCATCACCGAGAAGGGCCACGGCTTCGAGCCCGCGCTCCGTGACCAGGCGGACCAGTTCCACGCCGTCGGGCACATCGACCCCGAGACCGGCGAGTCGCTCGACGTCTCCGCGGGGCCGTCGTGGACGTCGGTGTTCGCGTCCTCGCTCGCCGACCTCGGTGCAGCGGACCCGCGCATCGTGGCGATCACGGCGGCGATGCTCCGTCCGACCGGCCTCCACCGGTTCCAGGAGCGGTTCCCGTCCCGGGTCATCGACGTGGGGATCGCCGAGCAGCACGCCGTGACCTCGGCCGCCGGGCTGGCCTACGGCGGGCTGCACCCCGTCGTGGCGCTGTACGCGACCTTCCTGAACCGGGCGTTCGACCAGGTGCTCATGGACGTGGCGCTCCACCGTGCCGGCGTGACGTTCGTGCTCGACCGCGCGGGCATCACCGGGCCGGACGGGCCGTCGCACCACGGCATGTGGGACCTCGCGCTGCTGCAGGTCGTCCCGGGCATCCGGATCGCGGCGCCGCGTGACGCGCCGACGCTGCGCGAGGAACTCGGCGAGGCCGTCGCCGTCGACGACGCCCCGACCGTGCTCCGCTGGTCGAAGGGGTCGGTCGGGCCGGACGTCCCGGCGCTCCGACGGCTGCACGACGGCGTGGACGTCCTGCGGGACCCCGCCGAGGGGCAGGAACCCGACGTGCTGTTCGTCGCCGTCGGCTCGATGGTGCAGGTCGCCCTCGAGGCCGCCGCACTGCTCGAGGCGCAGGGCATCGGCGTCACCGTGGTGGACCCGCGATGGGTCGTGCCGATCCCCGCGTCGCTCATCGACCTGTCGCGCGAGCACCGGCTCGTCATCACCGTCGAGGACGGCGTCCGCGTCGGCGGCGTGGGTACCCGACTGCGGCAGGACCTCCGCGCGGCGGGGGTCGACACCGGGGTGAACGAGCTGGGGCTGCCGGACGAGTTCATCGACCACGCCTCGCGCTCCGAGATCCTGGCGGACGTCGGGCTGACGGCGCAGGCCATCGCGCGCGACGTGATCGACCAGGTGGTCGGGACGAAGCTGCCCCAGGCGAAGCCGGCGCGGACGCGGGAGTCGGCGGACCGCTGAGTGGCGGTGGCCGTCGCTCGGTTCGGCGCGTGGTTCGGCGTGCTGCAGCACAACGGAAAGCACCTCGCGCCACGGAACTCCGTGGCGCGAGGTGCTTCCCGTTGTGCGGGGACCCCGCAGGGCCGCGCTAGCGCGAGGCGGGGCCGACGATCGCTGGGTCGTGGAACCGGCCGCCGAAGACCCGCTCGGACGCGCCCGAGCGGTCGAGGTACGGGCTGATGCCGCCGGCCAGGAACGGGTAGCCCGCGCCGAGGATCAGACCGAGGTCGATCTCCTCGACGTGCTCGACCACGTGGTCCTCGAGCATCCGGTGCACCTCGTCCGCCAGCGCGTCCTCGAACCGCTGCTGCATCGTCGCCGCGTCGACCGGCTTCGCGTCCTTCTTCGACGGTGCGACGAGCTTCACGGCGGCGGGGTCGTACCCGGTGACGCTGCCCTTCTTGTCGCGCGTCAGGATCGTGCCGTGCTCGGCGATCCGCTTCAGTCCGTCACCCGGGTAGAAGCGCTCCGGCCACGCGGCGTGGTGCGAGTCGAGCACGTGCGCGCCGACCGGCAGGCCGACGAGCTCGAGCAGCTCGAACGGCGACATCGGCAGGCCGAGCGGCGCCGCACCCTCGGCGACCGTCTCGAAGGGCGTGCCCTCCTCGACGCCGCGCATCGCCTCGCCGAGCACGCGGGCGAGCACGCGGTTGACGACGAAGCCGGGCTGGTCGGCGGTCACGATCGCGGTCTTCTTCAGCGTCTTCGCGACGGCCAGGGCGGTCGCGACCGTCTCGTCCGACGTCGACGCGGGGCGCACGACCTCGAGCAGCGGCATCACCGCGACGGGGTTGAAGAAGTGGAAGCCGACGAGCCGCGACGGGTCGGACAGCACCGAGCCCATCTCGGACACCGACAGCGACGAGGTGTTCGTGGCGAGGATCGCGTCGGGTGCGATGACCTGCTCGATCTTCCGGAGGACGTCCTGCTTGACCGACATCTCCTCGAAGACGGCCTCGATCACCCAGTCGGCGTCCGCGAAGGCGTCGTACGACACCGAGCCGCTGACGAGGGCCTTGATGCGGTTGGCGTCGTCCGGGGAGACCCGCTTCTTGGCGAGCAGCTCGTCGACCGAGGACCGGATGCGCTCGACGCCGGCGTCGACCCGCGACTGGTCGACGTCGGTGATGACGACGGGGACGCCGAGGCGACGGGCGAACAGCAGCGCGAACTGCGACGCCATGAGACCGGCACCGAGGACCCCGACCTTCGTGATCTTCTTCGCCTCGACGCCCTCGGGAGCACCGACCGGCTTCTTCGCACGCTTCTGCACGAGGTCGAACGCGTACATCGACGCGGCGAACTGGTCGCCGGCGAGCAGGTCGGCCAGGGCGTCGTCCTCGTCGGCGTAGCGGTCGTCGAGCGACCCCGACCTCGCCGCGGCGACGAGGTCGAGGGCGCGGAACGGCGACTTCGGGACGGTGCCGATCTTCGACGCGACCTGCGACCGGGCGACCTTGACGACGGTGCCCCACGCGGCCTTCTCGATCATGCCGGGCTCGTTCTTCCGGACGACCTTGGTGCGACCGGACACGACGCCGTCGGCCCACGCCACCGCCGACGGCAGGAAGGTCACGGACGGGATGAGCGCGTCACCGATGCCGATCTCGACCGCGGCGGGGCCGTCCATCAGACGGTTGTTCTTGAGCGGGTTCTCGACGATGACCCGGAGGGCCTTCTCCGGACCGATCAGTCGGGGGAGCAGCGTGGCACCGCCCCAGCCGGGGATGATGCCGAGGAAGACCTCGGGCAGCCCGATGCCCTGCGCCGCCGACGAGAAGACGCGGTACGTGCAGTGCAGGGCGATCTCCAGGCCGCCGCCGAGCGCGATGCCGTTCACGAACGCGAACGACGGCACACCGAGGTCGGTCAGCTTGCGGAGGGTCGCGTGCCCGAGGGACCCGAGCTCGTGCGCGACCTCGCGGGAGGGCAGCGCGGCCGCCTGCGACAGGTCGGCGCCGGCGGCGAAGCAGTACTCCTTGCCGGTGATCGCGACCGCCTGGATGCTGCCGGTGGACGCCGCCGCGCGCAGGGTGTCGAGCACGTCGGACAGCTCGCGCATGGTCCGCGGGCCGAGCGTCGACGGGCGCTTGAAGTCCTTGCCGTTGTCGAGCGTGATGAGCGCCAGGGTGCCGCCGGACGGCAGCGCCACGTGCTTCACGTAGGAGTGGGTGACGACCTCGTCCTCGCTCAGGGCGGTCAGCTGGTCGATCGCAGTGGTGGTCATCGTCAGGCCGCCTTCCGTGCCGCGCTCTTGCTGAAGTTCGGGTTCTCCCAGATCACGGTGCCGCCCTGACCGAGCCCGATGCACATCGTCGTGATGCCGTACCGGACGTCCGGACGCTCGGCGAACTGCGCCGCGAGCTGGTTCATCAGCCGGACGCCGCTCGACGCGAGCGGGTGCCCGACGGCGATCGCGCCGCCCCAGGCGTTGACGTTCGGGGAGTCCTGCGCGATGCCGTAGTTGTCGAGGAAGGCGAGCACCTGCACGGCGAACGCCTCGTTGATCTCGAACAGGCCGATGTCGTCGATCGTCAGGCCCGCCTTGCGCAGCGCCTTGTCGGTCGCGGGGACGGGGCCCACGCCCATGACCTCGGGCTCGACGCCGGCGAAGGCGAACGAGACCATGCGCATCTTGGTCGGCAGGCCGTGCTGCTTCGCGCCGTCCTCGGACGCGAGCAGGCTCATGGTGGCACCGTCGTTCAGACCGGCTGCGTTGCCCGCGGTGACCCGTCCGTGGGGCCGGAACGGCGTCTTCAGGCCGGCCAGTGCCTCCAGGGTGGTGCCCGGTCGCGGCGGCTCGTCCTTCGCGACGATGTCCCAGCCCTCGCCGGTGTTCACCTCGACCGGCACCACGTCGGGCTGGAGCTTGCCGGCCGCCCACGCGGCGGCGTAACGCTGCTGCGACTGGACGGCGAAGGCGTCCGTGCGGTCCTTCGTGATGGCGGGGAAGCGGTCGTGCAGTCGCTCGGCGGTGCTGCCCATGACGAGGGCGTCGCCCGCCACCATGCGCTCGGCGATGAACCGGGGGTTGACGTCGGCGCCGAAGCCCATCGGGTGTCGGCCCATGTGCTCGACGCCGCCGGCGATCGCGACGTCCGCGGCACCGAAGGCGATGGCGCCGGCGAGGGTGGTGACGCTCGTCATCGCACCGGCGCACATGCGGTCGATCGCGTAGCCGGGGACCGACTTCGGCAGCCCGGCGAGCATGCCGACGGTCCGGCCGAGGGTCAGGCCCTGGTCGCCCTGCTGGGTGGTGGCGGCGACGGCGACGTCGTCCACCGCCGCACCGTCGAGCTGGCTGTTCCGGTCGAGCAGGCCGCGCATCGCGTGGACCGCGAGGTCGTCCGCGCGGGTCTTCCAGAACACCCCCTTCTCACCGGCTCGTCCGAACGGGGTGCGGACACCGTCCACGAACACGACGTCTGATGCCTTGGGCAATCGGGGCCTCCAGATCCACTTCGATCGGGTCGGGACGCGTTCCGCCCCGACCGGCCGGGCAGCGCCCGGCGACACCGGAGACGCTATGCCCGGAGGCTGGACGGACGCATGCCCGTTGGGGTGTTCCTACGAGCCGGTGTTGCTCTCGGCAGCAGGCTGCTGTCCGGCGTCGACAAAGGCGTGCGCGATGATCGACGCCGTCTCCTCGACCTGCCACGGACGGGCGTCGTGCGACGCGAGCGCGGCGCCGACGGTCTCGGTCGCGATCGGCGTCGGCGGCTCCCACGACACCACGCGGAGGGTCTCCGGCGTGAGCAGGTTCTCGACGGGCAGGTCGAGCTCCTCGGCACGGGTGACGACGGCGGCACGGGCGGCCTTGTACCGGCGGTCCGCGTCGGGGTTGCGGTCGGCCCAGGCGCGGGGCGGCGGGAGCGTGGCCTCGCCGGTCCCGCGGAGCTTCGGCAGGTCCTCGGTCGTCCGACCCTCGTCGACGGCGGCCCACCACCGGTCGAGCTCCGACCGGCTCGCGCGCCCGGTGAACGCCTTCACCGCGCCGAGTTCCGACCGCGACGTCGGGGCGGCCGCCGCGGCCGCGACGATCGCCGAGTCCGGCACGAGCCGACCGGGGGCGATGTCGACCTCGCGCGCGTACGCGTCGCGGGCGAGCCACAGGGAGCGGGCGATCGCCAGCGCCCGTGCACCGCGCAGCGCGTGCATGCCGGACAGCCGACGCCAGGGCTCGGCCTTCGGCGGCTTCGGGGCGCGACCGAGCACGGCGGCGAACTCCTCCGATGCGATCCGGGACTTGCCGGCGGCGTCGAGCACGGCGGCGAGGGCGTCGCGGAGGTCCGGCAGCAGCTCCACGTCGAGCGCGGCGTAGACGAGCCAGGCCTGGGGGAGCGGACGGGTCGACCAGTCGGCGGCGGAGTGCGCCTTCGCGAGCGTGATGCCGAGCAGCTGCTCGACGACGGCACCGAGTCCGACGCGGGGGAAGCCGGCGATGCGGGCGCCCAGCTCGGTGTCGAAGATCCGGGTCGGCACGAGACCGACCTCCTGCAGGCAGGGCAGGTCCTGCGAGGCGGCGTGGAACAGCCACTCCTCGTCGACGACGGCGTCCTGCAGCTCGGCGAAGTCGCCGATCGCGATCGGGTCGAAGAGGAAGGCGCCGGCACCGCGGCGGAAGACCTGGATGAGGTAGGCGCGCTGCGAGTAGCGGTAGCCGCTGGCGCGTTCGGCGTCGACGGCGACCGGGCCGTGGCCGGCGGCGATCGCGGCGACCGCCTCGAGGTACTCGTCGCGGTCCTCGATCACGTGGACGGCGTCGTGCGCGTCCTCGAACGCGGGATCGGCGGGGTCGGTCACTTCGTGGTCCTCCTCGGGGCCAGCAGCGTCACGCCGTCCGACGCCGGCGGGAGCCCCGCGAGCATCGCGACGATCTCCTCCCAGGCCTCGACGTGCGCGGTGAGGTCCTCGTCACGGGGCGTCCAGGACGCCCGGAGCTCCAGCTGTGCGCCGTCGCCCTGGGCGGCGAGGTCGCCGTAGCCGCGCGAGATGATCTTGGTCGCCGTGCCCGACGCCCGGTCGTAGCTGGCCCCGTGTGCCTCGAGGGCGTCGACGAGCCAGCTCCACGTGACGTCCGCGACGAACTCGTCGACGCCGATCTCCGGCTCGAGCGGTGCCTGGGCGAAGGTCACCACGCGGAACGCGCCGCCCCACCCCTCGGGTTCTGCGGGGTCGTACAGCGCGATGAACCGGCCGGTGCCGAGGTCGGAGTCGATGCCGTGCACCGCACCGGAGACGTCCGCGGCCAGGGCGATCGAGTGCGGCGCGATCCGCGAGGGCGAGGGGATCTCGGTCACCGTCGTCTCGGTGCGGGTGCCGCCCGACGCGACCAGCGCGCGCAGTCGCGCGAAGGCCTCGGGCTCAGCGGATTCGGACACGCTTGCAGACTAGGCTCCGCACCATGTCCCGATCAGCGCGACCCGCCGAGGACGTCGCCCAGGAAGCCGTGCGATCGGCGGGCCTCGTCGCACTCGGGGCGGGGGTCGCCGCCGCCGCGATCGGCACCGCCGTGGTGGGCGGGTTCGTCGCCGCCGTCGCCCGGGCCGTCGTCACCCCCGACCGGAAGCGCGCCGAACGGGTCCCGATCCACGCGGTCGACCCGGACCGGATGACCGTGACCCTCGAACGCACCGCCGACACCGAACTCCAGGGCCGCTACAGCCTGTGGTTCGGCGGCGGGACCGGGCACATGCGGATCGGCGAGGTCCTCGGCACGACCGAGACGACCGTCACGCGGCGCATCATCGCCGTCGACGCCGGCGACCCGACCACCGCTCGACGGGGACGCTGGGGCGGCTGGTTCTACCTGAACCCCGGCGAGCTCGACGTGCCCGTCGAGGACGTCGACGTCCCCACCCCGAACGGCCCCTCGCCGGCCTGGATCGTCCGTGCCGACGACCCCGACGCCCCGTGGGCCGTCCTCGTGCACGGCCGCGGTGTCACCCGCGCCGAGACCATCCGCGCCGTGCCCGTCTTCCGCGCCGCCGGGTACTCGGTCGTGCTCGCGTCGTGGCGGAACGACGGTGTGGCACCGCGGAGCTCCGACGGCCGCTACGGGCTCGGCACCACCGAGTGGGAGGACGTCGACGCCGTGCTCCGCTGGCTCGCCGCCCGCAACGCCCGGAGCGTCGTGCTCATGGGGTGGTCGATGGGCGGTGCGGTCGTGCTGCAGACCCTC
Organism: Curtobacterium citri; assembly: GCF_030362955.1. Classification (NCBI taxonomy): domain Bacteria; kingdom Bacillati; phylum Actinomycetota; class Actinomycetes; order Micrococcales; family Microbacteriaceae; genus Curtobacterium; species Curtobacterium citri. Next base: position 16,596 of record NZ_JAUCML010000004.1, on the reverse strand, counting down.
GTCCGCTCGCGCTTCGCCGGGATGGTCGACGGGGTCGTCCTCGAGTCGGCCGTCGTCGACTGGCACGAGGTGCTCAAGTCGCAGAGCCGGGTGCTCAAGCTGCCGCGACCCGTCCGGAAGGTCGCGCAGCGGCTCCTCCGGACCCCGGTCCTGCACCGCGTGGTCGGCCTCGAGCAGCCGGTCGACCTCCGCGAGCTCGACATGGTCGCCCGCGCGGACGAGCTGACGGTTCCCATCCTGATCCTGCACAGCGACGACGACGGGTTCGTGCCGTCCTCGGCGTCGCACGAGCTCGCGCGGGTCCGTCCCGACATCGTCCGGCTCGAGGTCCAGACGACCGCGCGGCACACGAAGCTCTGGAACCACGACGCGGACTGGTTCGACGCCCGCATCCTCGCGTGGCTGACCGAGGTGGTGCAGCCGACGGACGCGACCAGCGCCCGGTAGCCGGCACGCTGGACGGACGGGAGGCGCGTGGCGGACCCGCCACGCGCCTCCCGTCCGGTGCTGCGTCTCAGGCCGCGGCGGCCGCCTGCACCTGTCGCTGCACCCGGCCGAGCATGCCGACCATGCCCCGGATCCGCAGCGGACTGACCGCCTCGGTGAGCCCGAGCGTCAGCGGGTAGTCCACCGGGACCGCGAGGACCTCGGGCGCCGTCAGCCCGGACAGCCCCTGCGCGAGGATCGACGCGAAGCCCCGGGTGGTGGGCGCCTCGCGGGGTGCCGTCGCGTGCATCCGGACGACGTCGGGAGCGTCGCCGTCCGCACCCACCGTCACCGTGATGAAGACGGGGGACTGGCACTCCTCGACGCGCTCGAGCTCGTCCTCGTGCCCCTGCAGGCGCTCGGGCAGCGCGGGGAGCTCGTCGGAGAACTCGAGCAGCAGCTGGAGCCGGTCCTGCTGGGACAGCTCGAGGAAGTCGTCGCGGATCTCGGCGAGGGCCTGGGGGAGTTCCTCGCTCATCGGGCGGGCACGGTCCCCGGCTCGGTCCCGACCGCGATCGGCACGCGCACGGCGCTGCCCCACTCGGTCCACGAGCCGTCGTAGTTCCGGACGTTCTCGTAGCCGAGCAGGTGCTGCAGGACGAACCAGGTGTGGCTGGAACGCTCGCCGATGCGGCAGTACGCGATCACCTCGTCGGCGTCGCCGATGCCGGCACCCTCGCGGTACACGGCGTCGAGCTCGTCGCGCGTCCTGAACGTGCCGTCGGTGGCGGCCGCGGTCGCCCAGGGGATGTTCACGGCGGTCGGCACGTGGCCGGCGCGGAGGGCACCCTCCTCCGGGTAGTCCGGCGCGGTGGTGCGCTCACCGGAGTACTCCGGAGCGCTCCGCACGTCGATGAGCGGCTTGCCGAGGTGGTCGAGCACGTCCTCCTTGAACGCGCGGACCTGCTCGTCGCGGCGCTCCACGACGGGGTACTCGACCGGGGTCACCTCGGTGCGGTCGGTGGTGAGCGCGCGGTCCTCGGCGATCCACTTCGCCCGGCCGCCGTCGAGCAGGCGGACGTCCTCGTGGCCGAACAGCGTGAAGACCCAGAGGGCGTAGGCGGCCCACCAGTTGTTCTTGTCGCCGTAGATGACGACCGTGGTGTCGCGGCCGATGCCCTTGCCGCCGACGAGCGCCGCGAAGGCCTCGCCGTCGATGTAGTCCCGCTGGACGGGGTCGTTGAGGTCGGTGTGCCAGTCGATCTTCACCGCACCGGGGACGTGGCCCGTCTCGTAGAGCAGGACGTCCTCGTCGGACTCGACGACCACCAGGTCCGGGGAGCCGACCCCGGCGTCGAGCTGCTCCTGGAGCCACTCGGTCGACACCAGGCGCTCCGGGTGGGCGTAGGCGGCGAACTTCTCGGACGGGTCGACCGGTGCGGTCATCGGGGGTACCTCCAGGGGGTGCGTCTGCACCGGACTAGGATCGGTCGTCGGTGCCTGTGGGCAACGGTACGCGGACGTGCCGTTCGACTCCTGCAACGTGACACCCGCCGACTTGCTTCCCTCCGGAGGACCCGTTGCCCGCTCACCTCGTCGACCGCGACCCGCAGGTCACCCCGCAGCAGATGGCCGCTGCGCTCGTGCCGCCGCCGCAGTTCGCCGACGCGTCGTTCGCCAGCTACCGACCCGATCCGGAGTACCCGTCGCAGGCGGACGTGCGCGACGCCGTCGAGCGGTTCGTCGCGACCCGCCCCGAGCCGGCGAAGCGCGGGCTGTTCGGCCGGCGGCGCGAGCCGGTCCAGCCGACGCGCTCGGGCGTCTACCTGGACGGCGGGTTCGGTGTCGGCAAGACCCACCTGCTCGCGGCGGCCTACCACGCGGAGCCGTCACGCAAGACGTTCGGCACGTTCATCGAGTACACCGCCCTGGTCGGCGCGCTCGGGTTCCAGGGCACCGTCGACCTGCTCCGCGGGACGTCGCTCGTCTGCATCGACGAGTTCGAGCTCGACGACCCGGGCGACACGATGGTGATGACGCGCCTCATCAAGGAGCTCTCCGAGACGGGGACCCGGTTCGCCGCCACGTCGAACACGCCGCCGGGAGCGCTCGGCGAGGGCCGCTTCGCCGCCCAGGACTTCCTCCGCGAGATCCAGGCGATGTCGGACCGGTTCGACACCATGCGCATCGACGGCCTCGACTTCCGCCGACGAGCGGTCGACGAGTCGGCACGTGTGGTCGACGACGTCGTCGCCGGACTGCCGGCCGGCGCCACGACACTCGACGACTTCCGCGCGGTCGTCGGCCACCTGGCGAGCGTGCACCCCTCGAAGTACGTCGCGCTGGTCGACGGGCTCGACGCGGTGGGGCTGACCGACGTGCAGGCGTTCACCGACCAGACCGACGCGCTCCGCTGGGTCGCACTGGTCGACCGCCTCTACGACGCGCAGGTGCGCATCGTCGCGTCAGGCACGCCGCTCGACCAGGTGTACCCGCAGGCGATGCTCGACGGCGGGTACCGCAAGAAGTACCTGCGGGCCGCGTCGCGCGTGGTCGCGCTCTCCCGCGCCGCCGACTGAACCGCGCGACGGACGGGAGGCGCGCGGCGGGCCCGCACCGCGCCTCCCGTCCGCCCGTTCCCGGCTCCCCGAAACACACCGTTTACACGGGGACCCGTCGCGTTACACCCGCGAAACACTTCGTGCTCCCTCGCGAAACCTCACGTCGCCAGACTCTGAACACCCGAGGGCGGTCCCGAGAGCCGCACTGCAATCGCGAGAGGTGAACAGATGCTTGATCAGGGCAACACGGCATTCGTGTTGATCATGGCGGCGCTGGTGTTGTTCATGACACCGGGCCTGGCCTTCTTCTACGGCGGCCTGGTGAAGGCCAAGTCCGTCATCAGCATGATGATGATGTCCTTCGGGGCCATCGCCCTGGTCGGCGTCCTGTGGGTGCTCTACGGCTACGCGATCGCGTTCGCCAACCACGGCGCCGGCACGAACGTCGCGGGCATCGTCGGCTTCTTCAGCATCGACTGGAACCAGATCGGCCTCGGTCAGGCGTTCGAGGAGTCGCAGGCGTCGACCATCAACGCCGCGTACCCGTCGATGGCCTTCGTCGGCTTCCAGGCCACCTTCGCGATCATCACCGTCGCCCTGATCTCCGGTGCCATCGCCGACCGCGCGAAGTTCGGCGCCTGGATGGTCTTCGCGGGCGTCTGGGTCACCGTCGTCTACTTCCCCGTCGCGTCGTGGGTCTTCAACCTGACCTCGGGCATGTTCGCGACCTGGGGCGTCATCGACTTCGCCGGTGGCACCGCGGTCCACATCAACGCCGGAGCCGCCGGTCTGGCGCTGGCGATCGTCCTCGGCAAGCGCGTCGGCTTCGCCAAGGGCGCGCACAAGCCGCACAACCCGCCCTTCGTCCTGCTCGGCGCCGCGATCCTCTGGTTCGGCTGGTTCGGCTTCAACGCAGGTTCAGAGGGCGCTGCCGACGGCGTCGCTGCGCTCGCCTGGGTGAACACCCTCGCCGCCCCGGCCGCCGCGATCCTCGGCTGGCTGCTCATCGAGAAGATCAAGGACGGCAAGGCCACCTCGGTCGGCGCCGCCTCGGGTGCGGTCACCGGTCTGGTCGCCATCACCCCGGCCTGCGCCGCGCTGACCCCGGGCTGGGGCATCCTGCTCGGCTTCCTCGCGGGCATCGTCTGCTGCTTCGCGATCGACTGGAAGTACAAGCTCGGCTTCGACGACTCGCTCGACGTCGTGGGCGTCCACCTGGTCGGCGGCATCTTCGGCACGCTCTACCTCGGCATCTTCGCCGACGGCACCGGCCTCATCTACTCGGGATCGTTCGAGCAGCTCGGCAAGCAGGCCGTCGCCGCCGCGGCCGTCCTCGTGTACTCGTTCGTCCTGGCCTTCGTGATCGGGTTCGCGATCGAGAAGACCATCGGCTTCCGCGTCAAGACCGAGGACGAGGTCGCCGGCATCGACACCGCCGTCCACGGTGAGGAGGGCTACGTCCTCTACGAGGAGCGCGACGAGACCCCGGTCGCGGTCCGCTAGCACCGTCCACCCCGCACGACGACGGGCCCCGCGCACACCAGCGCGGGGCCCGTCGTCGTGCGGGGGCGGCGGGCGGGTGCTCGGTAGGGTGGCGCCGTGGACGACGTCACCCTCGCGCACCCGCTCGTCGACGCGGTCGGTCCCGGGTTCGTCGTGCACGAGACGGACGCCGCGGTGGTCGAGTGCTCGAGCGAGCGGACCGGACTCCTCCTCGAGGCCCGCCGCGCCGGGGTCGTCGCCGTGCTGCTCACGCCCGGGTCGTCCCGGCTCACCGCCGCGATGTCCGTGATGCTCCGCCGCACGGCGTCGACCTGGGTCGTCCGCGAGGGGGACCGGTACCGTGCGGCCGGGTCGGACGTCGTGGCGGACGACGTCGCCACCGCGATGCTCGCGCCGCAGACGGTCACCCGCTCGGCGGCCATCGGGCCGGGCGCGGTGCCGTGGGTCGAGGCGCTCGTCTCGGTGCACCACCCGGCATCGGAGGCCGCGACCCTCGGGCGGACCGCGGAACTCCTGCTCGCCGGCCTCGCCGACGTCTGCCCCGAGGCCTGGGGCACCGTGGAGCCCGCCACGCTCGCCTGGAGCGTTGCCGAGGTCACCGCCTTCGCCCGCCGCCGGGCACCCCGACCGACACGCCTGGTCGCCGTGGCACCCACCACCGGCGGAGTCGCGTCCGTGCAGCTCCGCATCGAACGCTCGGCCACCGGCGTGACCGAGGAGACGCGGCTCGTGCTGCCGCGACCCGCCCCGTCGGACGGGCTGCCCACCGACGACGACATCCCCACGGTGCTCGCGGACCTCGCCCAGCGACAGCGGGTGCTGCTCGGCACCGCCTGGCGGACGAGCGGACACCCCGACGCCACCGTGTCCGCCCACCAGCTCCCGCTGCCGGTGCCGCTCGGCGCCGTCGTCGGGGCCGCAGCGGTGCGGGACCTCGGCATCGATCCCCGGACGCTCCCCACCGGTGCGCGGGCGGTCGGACCGGCCCGGGTCCCGTCGCTGGTGCTCGACCCCACCCCGGACGACGTGCGGTCCGGGGTGGTGCTGTCGCGCGGCGCCGACGCAGAGGCCCGGTGGCGGCGGCTCGCGCAGCTCGGGGACGCGCTCGGGCCGCGTGCCGTCGAGATGCTCGGCTTCGGGGACCGACGATGAGCGCCGAGTGGGTCGTGCTCTCGCCACGGCACGTCGACGCCGCGGTGGTCGTCGCGGCAGCGGCCGGCGAGGACCCGGCGATCGGCATCCGCCAGCTCTGGGAGGGTGACGCCCTGCAGCTCGTGGCCGACGACGGGGTCGTGCTCCTCACCCTGTTCCAGTCCCGCGAGCTCGTGCGAACCGTCGATGCCGCACGGCTGCTCGGGACGCACTCGACCGGCACCCCCTTGTTCGGGGGTGACGAGCCGGTATGGTGGACGTCGGTCCACACGGCCGCCCAGGACCCGTCCCGAGTGGCGGCCGAGCGGATCGTGCGGGACGTCGCCGCTGCGGCCGGGGGCCTGGCGGTGTCACGGTCCGCCGTCGGAGACTGACGAGGATCGACACGGCGCGTCGCGGGACGACGGGACCACGGAACGAGGGGGAGCGATGGGGAACGGCTGGCAGATCGACCCGGCGGGCGTGCAGACGACGCTCGCGGGTACCGAGACGGCGGCGACGAACCTGTCGACCGCGTTCGACGGGCTGGCCGATGCCCACGCGGCACTGACGACCGCGGTCGGTGACGACCAGGCGGTCGCCGGAGCGGTCGCCGCCCTGATCGAGAGCCACACGGCGCTGCTGCAGCGCGTCGGCAACCACATCACCGCCGGTCTGGCCGGCGCTGCCAACGCGACCATGGCGTACTACCAGGGTGACGAGGAGATGGCCGCGACGGCGCAGGCCAACGCGATCCGCGCCTCCAGTACGGGCGACTTCGCCGGTGTCGACCTCGGGGACGGCGCATGACCGGGCAGTGCCGCGCCGACGGCCTGATCGACCCGGACGCGATCCCCGGCGCGAACATCAAGCCCGAGCAGGTCGACGCGGCCGGCACCGCCTTCGCGACCGCCGGCACCGACGTGCAGACGCGCGGATCCGAGGTGAAGACCGCGTGGGCCGGCCTCGGTGGCAGCTACACGACGCCGGACTCGGCCGAGCTCCTCGCCGTCATGGACGGCGTCGAGACCGACACCGCTGCGCTGGCCGGGACCATGCAGAAGGTGTCGACCGCGATCAGCGACTACGCCACCGTGGTCGCCCCGATCGCGCGACGGCTCGTCGAGCTCAAGGCCGAGGCCGAGACCTTCGTGGCGAAGGCGCTGCAGGGCAAGACGGTCGGGCCGTGGGACCCCGAGCACCCGGCGAACCAGGGACCCGTCGGCCTGGTGCAGCACTTCGGCGAGATCCTCGACGACGTGCACCTGCGCTGGGACGAGTACACGCCCTACGTCGACGAGAACAACGAACTGCTCACGAAGGTCGCCGAGCAGGAGACGAAGCTCTCGCAGGCCTCGACCGACTGCGTCAACGCGATCAACGGGCTCCGGACCGACATGTGCATCGCCGAGGTGCAGGCCGTCGACTACACGGCGGCCGTCAAGGCGAACGAGCCGATGCCGTGGGGGAGCACCGGCCGCGGCGACCAGTCGTGCCAGGAGTCGTTCAACTCCGGCGTCGGTGACGCTGCCGTGGGGACCGTCGAGGGCCTCGGTGGGCTGATCGGCTACAACTCGCAGACCGGCGAGTGGGGCGACGGCGAGTGGGCCGGGCAGTCGTGGCTCGGGTTCGCCGAGTCGCTCGGGGCGCTCGCGCTGATGGGCAGCCCGCCGTTGATCCTCGCGGCCACACTGCCGCCGGGCGTCCTGCCCGACGTGGTGCGCGAGACCGCGCAGGGCATCACGGCGAAGCAGCAGGCGATCGTCGAGGGCTTCGTCGGTTCGCCGGAGGACTGGCGGGACGACCCCGCTCACGCCGCCGGTGGTGCCGCGTTCAACATCGGGACGCTGTTCATCCCAGGTGCCGGCGAGATCGGTGCCGGCGCGAAGGTCGCCGCGGTGGGGTCGCGCGTCGCGGCCATGGCGGCGGACGGCAGCCGACTCGCGGCCTTCGGGTCGAAGATCGCGGCGGCGGGGACGACGATGGTCCGGGTCGGGGACGCCCTGTCGGCGATCCCCGGTCGGGCGCTCGACGGCCTCGGCGACCTGGTGTCGCGGGGGCAGGGGAGCTTCGCGGACGCGCTCCGGGGGCTCGGGGACAACATCCCGACGGTGAAGGTCAGCGTGGAGCACGCGATGGCGACGCCGGACGGGTTCGGCGTCGGGATCGGGCGGCCGCACATCGAGGTGGGGCACCCGGAGCCGGGGTCGCACTGGTTGCACTCGGTGGCGGATCGGGTGGAGGGCGGGGGAGGCGCTGAACACGAGCCTCACGGCGAGCACTCGAACGCGCAGGCCCACGAGGTGCTCGGCCACGACCGCGGCTCCGGCCACGTCGTCGGCTCGACGGCTGAAAGCGCAGCAGCTCGAGGATCCGCGGACACAGGCAGTGACGCTTTGCCCGACCAGCACGTGTCCTCGGATGGCCCGCCGTCCGCTCACTCGGCGCATGGCGTCCCGACGGAGCAATCTCTGACAGCAGCAGAACGGGCTGCGCGATCTGACGCGATCTATGAACGGTCCGGCTTCCGCCCACCGGATACGGCGCGGCTCGAACAACCGGTGATCGGCGCCGGTGAAGGATCGAACTACGGTCGTTGGGCGGCAAGCACGAGAACCGCGGGTGGCCCAGGCGCGTTGGATCAGGAGTGGGCAACCGGCGTACAGCCGCTCCCGGATGGACACATTCCTGAGTACATGGTCCCGAATCCTTCCGGCGCGAGAGACCTGGAATTCGACGGATTCGAGGTCGTCGATGGACGACCTCAGTACATCGAGGTGAAGGGTAATTACTCCTGGTTGGAGTCGATGAACCCGGAGCGGCGCGCCAAGATCATTGAAGATTGGCTGGATTCCGCGGCCAACAAGCTCGACGCAATGGCCGAACCTGATGCGGTTCTCCGCTGGGTGTTCACCAGGGACCGCGACGTTGCCACGCAATTCGCTCGCTTGGCGTCTGAATATGATGGTATCATGGTGGAATATCGTCCGATCCCGGATGGATTCAAGGGCTGGTGACTGACATGGTTGATGTTTCGGGTTGGCACGCGAGCCTTCGATGGGCAGCGCGAGGTGACTCCGTCGACAGCATCGTGCAAGCAACCTTCCAGACCTGTGAACGCTTCATTTCCGCTTTCGGAGAATTCCGCGGCACGTGGCATGCAAGTAGTGCCCAGAGGACGGTCGAACTGCTCTCTCCGGAGTTCTCGTCGTTCGTGACCGCGAGCGTCGTCCGCACCAGTGGAGCGCCAGATCCAACTAGAGGCATCAGCTTTGCGCTGATTTCGCCGACCGTTCGCGGCGTCCATGCGATGATACGCGTGCGAGCTGGCGCTACTCATGAAAGTAGAAGAAGTGCAACGAACAGCGTGACGATGGACTTCTTGGCCGCGACGCTCGGCGAGCCACCGATCATCGACGGGGAACCGTTCGAGTACAGTAATTTCGCTTCGTGTGCTCGGTCGATCAGCGACTTCTGGAACGCTACGGACGTCCGGCTGACTGATCGCGCCAGCGGAGAGTTGCTGACCTGAGTTGTGCCCCGCTCGTACACGCGGTCTGAGAGGAGAGCCGTGCCAGCGGGGAACCAACGGGGCGGAGGACCGCAGATGGTCAGGATCTCCACCCACGTCTCGCACGAGACGGCGATGCGCAACGAAGGTCTGGCCGGTTGTGCTCTTCAACAGATCGTCCGTGCTCGATACCGAGGACTCGGGACGTACCGTCCATGCCGAATCGATCATCAGTGACGTCGTGCCTCGGAGCGAACGCGTGCGTTCGCCGTTGGAAGAGCTCATTGATGGAGGCGAAGATCGACTGCTCGGCGACCACGGCGCATACGTCGTTGCGACCGCGGGTGGCGGTTCGCCGTTCGGAGCGGATCTGGTCGCTCAGCATGGATCCACGGTGAGCTTGACGTCATCTACGAACATCAAGCGCCCGATTCGTCGAATGCTCCAGGCAGAGCCGGACCTGCCCCTGCGCATGGACACCGCGGTCATCTGGGTGGCAGTTCTCATCGCTCCGCTGCATCGCGGGTGACCTGGGGTGGGCGTGGGGATGAGCCCGAGGTGAGCGTGATCAGCAACAACCGACTTTTGAGTTGTTGAACGGAGGCGGTTTTGGGGAAATTGGAAGCCGAAATCGCGGCACAGAACGCGGTGGCTTCGCTCACTCTTCGCACGCTCGGCCAAGGATGGTCGTCGTGCTGCGATGTCTTCGTGGAAGTAGCGAACACGCAGCAACTCAACGGCATTCTCCTGACCTCCGACGGCCAGTCCGTGCGACGGCCGGCACCTGCGTTCGAGCTGTACCGAGCATGGGGGTATCTCCGTGAGGTGATGTCAGGCCCGGAGCGTGGCGCGTGGATGACCGGGCATCTGCGTGTTTCCAGCAACGGGCATTACAGCATGGACTTCGACTGGGACGAACGACCCGTTTGGCCGGTTGCGGTCGACCCAGAGGGGACGATCCACAACGGGCGAGACGTTGAGCGTTCCGCTTTGCTCGACGACTTGCGCAGGTATCCTCGTGAAGCGCGCATGACTCCGGTGTGGATGGCGAACCTTCAGGCTGCGCCGCGTCCCGTGTTCCGAGATGACGTCTGGCCGGACGAGCTTCGCGCTATGCAGGAGAACGAGGATTGGCTTGTCGTCGCCGAGGGTGTCAAGCGTCTGATCAGTGATGCAATTCTCGATGATGAACTCGATCTCCTCGAGGATGACGAGCTGGCAGATGGTCTGTTGCAGGATGTCCTCAACGGAGTCGATGCGAGGCGCTTTCTCTCCATGGCAGCGGCGGTTCGGTCCAGCGTCATCTATCAGCGTGAACCGGACACATCCGGTATCGAGCTTTCCGGCAACGCGCGCGAGATGCTGTTCGAGAATCAGAACACCGCTGCCGAAGTCGAGGTGGTTCGTGATGCACTCGAGGCCCTCACGGCCTTCGAGCGACGCGTCGTCGTCTCGGCGGAGACCGATCACGCGTGAGGAGGTTGCGGCGTGACGCCGAGCCCTCGATCTCAGGTCAGTGACAGTCAGTGACCCTTCGTAGCAGGTCCTCATCAGGAAGGCCATCGCACTCGAGATGGGCGACAAGAGCAGGCGCGGGAGCGCTTCGAGCAACTCGGTGCGGGGCTTCAGCGCAGATCGAGCGCCGTAGAGCATCGGGTTGCACTTGATTGAGTCGCGTTCTCAGCGCGCAGCGGTGCGTTCCTTCAGTGAGCTCCGGGAACCCGCCGTGATGGCTGGTGCACCGCGACCGGACGCTGCCACAGCCAGGGAGGGCCGCCGTATTCTTGGTGAGCTGAAGCCGCCACGCCGCGGACAGTCGGCGGCAGGTCATCACCAAGAATCCTGCCTCGTTCGAGGCGTCGGGGAAGGCTGGGGGCTGGGAGTGAGCTCGTTCACTGAACTTCACGATCTGCAGAATCGACTTGCGATCATCACCTTCGACCGCCTACACCCTGGATGGTCCAGAGCGACTTCTGTGTTCGTGGACGTCGGTGTCACTTCCAGATTGCAGCGTGCTGTACTTCGCGAGACGTCATTGGTGTACTCGCCCCCTGCGGACCTGACGGAGTACCAGGCGTGGATTGATCTCCGTGAACTCATGGCGGACGATTCACATGGAGCCTGGTTCAGTGGACGTCTTCACCTCGAACAGACCGGCGCTTACCGGTTCGAGTTCGACTGGGACTCGGAACCTTCCTGGCCCGTGGAAGTCGACCTCGACGGCAACATCGTCAAGAGCGAGCGCGTTGAAACGTCGCAGTTTCGCGAGGATCTCCAGCGGTATCCGCGCACTGCCGAATTCATTCCCTCGTGGCTCGGGGAAAGACTGGTGCCCACCGGGTTGCGCTTCGCTGACACCTGGCTCGAGGAGTTCCGCGCACTCGCGGACCACCCAAACTGGCTGATCGTGAGGGACATGCTACGAGATGCGGTACAAGCCGGCACCGATGATCGCGGAGTAGCGGTCGGAGCGGATCAAGTTGCGGAGGTTGTGTCCAGTGAGTTGGCCGCCTCGACGACCGTCGGCCAGATCGAGAGGCTGTACCGAGACGCGACTGGTCTGGGGCTCGTCCCGAACCTCCCAGAGGCGTCGAGCGAATCATCCACGAAGACACGGAACGCACTCCTGGCTGACGAAGCATTCCGAGAACGGTTCGACGCCTTGTTCCAGCCCCTTCTGTCGCTAGCGGCTCAGGAGCTCGGGAACGTCGTTCCGGCTCACTGACCTTGACTGGCGGTATCGCCAAGAGGACCGTCCGAGTTGGATCGACCTCGATTCACGTCGAAGTTGCGGGTGCTCGGGGTGCGAGGGGGCAAAAGTGCTTCACTGAGGTGCTTCGCTCGGTATCGGGAGGGCTCCCAGGCGGAAGTTCGGGATGACTGGCAGGAGTTCCTCCGAAGACGTGCAATCGGGTCCTGACTCAACACTTCGGGGAGTCTGACCGGGGCAGCTGAGTGTCGAAGGAAGGTGACTGTGGTGATCGACGTCAGTGGTTGGCTGCTCGTCGCGGAATGGGATGCTCGAGCTGAATCAGCTGATGCCATAGCCGCTCGCATCGTCCAGACTTCGGCCGCGGTGCTCGAGGCGTTTCCCTCCTTCAACAACACCTGGACTGTTCACGACCGAACGATCCTCGGCGCGGATGCACGATCCTGGGGAGGGGTGATCGCCGCCTCGCCCTACCGGGTCGATGGCGTGGCGGAACCCGCTCGTGGATCTGCCCTCTCCTTGGTCTCCGAGTTCGAGAGTGGGACTTTCCTTCGAGCGGTCATCACAGCTGGTGCCACCTTCCAGACCACGCTGCACAAGCCGAATGAGTTCGCTCTTGACTTCGTGGCGGATCCGTTCAACGCTCGGATCGAGGTCGATCTGCCAGAGCGAGCCCGGCGACGGTTCGGACAGCTCGGCGCTGAGATCCAGCGCATCTGGGCCGCTGGGGACCTCCGTGTCGAACACGGATGAGTCGCGGGCCAGCGTTTGACCGATGTCGGGAGCAGGAGGATGAGCATGAAGCCTCGAGAATTGACCAATGCGGAGGTGAAGCGCGGAGCGCCCGCTCTGAGGAATCTCCTGAACGCCGTTTTCCACACTGACTGGCGCGACGACTTCGACAGCGCTCGCGAGGCTCTGGAAGCGGACCTGTCGCGATACGGAGATTCAGACAGGCAGTTGGTGCACGAGGAAGCCGCTTAATTGCTCGCGAGCGATGTGACTGACTCGCAGGTCGAGCACTTCCTCGAGTCGTCGGGAGCGGACCTCTGGATCGAGTCAGAGCTGCACATGAGTGGACGCGTGTTCGCGCGGCTGATCTTCGACCTGACTGAAGACACCGCTTGATCGTCTCGACGGCTTCGGCGGTTCGCCACCGGGATCATCTTGACCATTCAGCGCGCATACACTGTCCACCTGTTGAGGTTGGTCGGATCGAGGACGAGATGAGACGGCTGCTGACCGAGGACCCCGCGGGGCTCCTGCGAGGCGGCGACGCGCACCGGAGGTTTGGCCGATTGAGTTCATCAGCGGACTACTACGAATTGCAAAATACGCTTGCGATCCTCACATTCGACCGGTTGGAGACGGGTTGGAGGAGAGCGACGAGCGTGTTCGTCAGCCTCGGCGTCACCGCTCGGGTCGAACGTGCGGTCGAAACCGCGGGAACCGTCATGCATGGCCCGCCGGCTGACCTTGCCGAATTCGAGGCGTGGAGCGCGCTGCGTGAGGCAATGACCGAGAAGGAGCGCGGCGCGTGGTTCACCGGTGTCCTCCGACTCGAACCGACCGGCGCCTACCGGTTCGAGTTCGTCTAGGACGACGAGCCGCGTTGGCCGCTGTTGATCGACATCGAGGGGAACCTCCTCGAGTCACTTCCGGTCGAGAAGGCGGAGCTCCGCGAAGATCTCTCGATGCATCCAAGGGCTGCGTCTCACACCCCCGCATGGCTCGTCGAACGACTCGGATCAGCCCCGATCGGCTTCCGGGACCGATGGACTGAGACCCTTGCGCCACTGGCGGAGAGCCCGAACTGGAACATCGTCCGCGACATGGTGCGTGACGTGATCCAGGTCATCGGCGACGACAGCCAGCCCCTTCTCGAGAGTGACGTCGTTGCAGAAGGCGTCAGCAGCGACCTCATCGGCTCGACGCGAGCAAGTCAACTGATGCGACTTCTGCGTGATGCATCAGCCGCTGGCCTCGTGGAGGAACCGGCGTCGCTACGATCCGATGAGAGCCGACCATCCAGCGCGGTACTCAAGGAAGACGATGTGTTTCGACAGAACATCCTTGTGCTGATGCATCTGGTCGACCAGCTTGCAACTCAAGAGGTTGCAAACGTTGTGCCGGCCTGACGAACGATTGGTGCAACGGCGTCCACATGCGACTACTCAACGAGATCAATTTTTCCAACTACGGCAACCGCATCCCCTTGATCGGTGGGTTCATCGAGAATCTGTTCCCGTTCTGGTGGGACGACTACTCGTCGGTGGCTGACTACCTTGACTTCTACCTCGACGGGTTCTCACGCGACGAGTTCGCCGTCATGGCGAGTGAGTACCGCTCGCTCGACATCGACGATGCTCAGGACGAGGACATCAACTCCTTCCTCCACCGGATGAACGCGAACTACCGATCCGATCAGGGGCCGAGCGGCGGACGGCAGATGCTTGCGCAGATCGGCGAACGGGTGGGGCAACTGGAACACGGCGCGATGCTGAAGCACGTTGACTGACACGGAACCCCCGGCACGCCACAGGTGTTCTTCGTCGGGTCCGCGTATCCATCGATCGAGGAGGAGAGCCGTGGCACCGGTGAAGGATCTTGATGCCTCCGGACTGCGGCGCGCCCTTCCCGCCCTCGCCGGGTGGCTTCCGGGCGCCCTGTACTCGAGCTGGCAGTCGGACTACAGCAATGCCGTCGAGGCGCTCGACGATGCACTCGAGGGGCTCTCGCAAGGAACGGCGACGGCCATCCAGGATGAGGTCGACACGGTGTTGCATCCGGGGGCGCGTGAGGATGACTTCTCTGCGATCCTCGTGAAGCTCGGCGTCAACCTCGACCCGGAGCGGCACCTCGGTCTGAGCGGCCGAGAATTCTTCCGACGCCTGTCGGAGGCGGTCCTGACGCGACGCTTCGACGCGCCAGATCGTTCCGTCTGAGCCGTCCCGTCCACTGGGAGTCCCGACTGGTCGAAGTCGCAGGAGCGAGGCGGGCGTCGACGAGACGCGGTCCCGGAGCACTTCGACCGACGCAGGGCCGACCCGAAGCGCTGGGTCGCGTCGCCCAGCTCGAGTACCCTCCGTGTTCGACCGGACGACCTCGACCACACCTGGAGCGCCGTGACCTCGATCTGGACCACGCAGCAGCCTGCCATGCGCGTGCAGTGGGGAACCCGACCGTCCGAGCCGAACGACGCGGTCGGGGCCCTGCGGGAGACGCTGGCGGTCCTGGCGTGCTGCGGCGCGCCGTTCGCCGGTCCGTGGAAGCTCCTGGACCCGTCGTCGGAGGAGGCGGACGGGGCGTTCGTCGGGGATCTCACCGACGACGAGGTGAGCCTCCTGATCCACCGCGGGGTCACTCGGAACGCGGACGGACAGCCGTTCCCGCGGGACGGGTACAGCGTGTCCCTGGTCGGGAAGCTCGTCGGATCGGTCGGCGCTTCGATGCGGTTGCACGTCGGCGCGACCGTGAGCGAGTACATCGTGAACGAGGTGGCCGTGCGCTCCGGGCGGTGCAGCCCGGGGCGTCGATGGATCTCCGGCAGAGCTACGGTGAGCACCACGGCGAGGTCCTTCGGCGACTCGTCGAGCTCTGGCGTGCCGACCTGGCGCAGGTGACCGTCCGGAACGCGAACCGGAGTCAGCGAGGGTTCGCGACCCTCGTCGGGCTGACCAACTTCTTCCGCGGTGACCACACTTCCTTGCTCTCCTCGATCGACCTCCGCACATCGGCGAGAGCGGCCGTGGCCGACGGTGGAACGTGGCTCACCGTCGACGTCGGCAGCGATGAACTCGAGCCCGCCGCCGCCGACATCGTGGCGATCGCGGACGCCATCGAAGACGCCGGTGGCCTCGGCATCGCTCGATGACGACCCACCGCGTGGAAGGACGAAGCATGACCGAGGCGCTCCCGTTCGGTGGGGAGTTGTTGTTGCGGCTCAGCTGGGGACCGAGGGGTGAGGGACTCGATGCCGTCGGTGCGAAGCTCCGGGCGACGGAGGCCGTCGTCCGGAGGTTGCACGCGCCGTTCGGTCGATCACTCGCGGTCGTCGACCCCGACGGGAACGCGCTCGGGACCGTGCCGGACCTGGCGGACACGGCACTGGTCTCGGCGCTCGAGCTGGGTGTCTCGCGGAACGAGGACGGCGCTCCGCTCCCGCATGACGGGTACTCCGTTCGACTCGAGACCGATCCTGGCGCCACACTCTCGGGACGGGTGGTGGGTCGCTTCGCTGCGACTCGGTCCCGGTTCTCGGCCGGAAACCGACTCAGCGTCTCGGTGTCGCAGACGTTCTCCGACGAGCTGGTCGGAACCGGCTTCTTCGCCGAGGACCGAGGGATCGCGGTCCTCCGGGAACTCGTCGCCATCTGGGAGCCGGACACGGCGGGTGTCTTCCTGGCGGAGGCGGAGGACGTGTTCCTCGATCTGGAGCTGTCGATCGAACTGGGGGTCGTGACGTACCTCGCTGCGCGTGACGTGTCGACGTCGGAGCTCGTGCGGACCACCGAGTCGGACGGGGGCACCTGGGTCGAGGTGGTCGGTGCCGCGACTGCGACGGGCCTGCGCGACCTCGTCGCCATGATCGTCAGAGCATCCGGAGAAGTGACCCGGTCCCGTCGTCGATGACGACGCGGAGCCCGGACGGACGGGAGGCGGGGGGGGGGGGCGCCCCCCCCCCCCCCCCCCCGGCGCCCGGGGGGGGGCCGGCGCACCCCGGGGGGGGCGCCCGCGGGGGGGGGGGGGCCCGG